>NZ_PTRD01000024.1:0-323672 GCF_002965005.1 Escherichia sp. MOD1-EC7011 | reverse complement strand
CGCTACAGCTTCAGCGCCCTGAAGGACCGCCATAATGCCGTTGAGGTGAACTGGATTGACCCGGACAACGGCTGGGAGACGGCGACAGAGCTTGTGGAGGACACGCAGGCCATTGCCCGTTACGGTCGTAACGTCACGAAGATGGATGCCTTTGGCTGTACCAGTCGGGGGCAGGCACACCGCGCCGGGCTGTGGCTGATTAAAACAGAACTGCTGGAAACGCAGACCGTGGATTTCAGCGTCGGCGCAGAAGGGCTTCGCCATGTACCGGGCGATGTTATTGAAATCTGTGATGATGACTATGCCGGTATCAGCACCGGTGGTCGTGTGCTGGCGGTGAACAGCCAGACCCGGACGCTGACGCTCGACCGTGAAATCACGCTGCCATCCTCCGGTACCACGCTGATAAGCCTGGTTGACGGAAGTGGCAATCCGGTCAGCGTGGAGGTTCAGTCCGTCACCGACGGCGTGAAGGTAAAAGTGAGCCGTGTTCCTGACGGTGTTGCTGAATACAGCGTGTGGGGGCTGAAGCTGCCGACGCTGCGCCAGCGCCTGTTCCGCTGCGTGAGTATCCGTGAGAACGACGACGGCACGTATGCCATCACCGCCGTGCAGCATGTACCGGAAAAAGAGGCCATCGTGGATAACGGGGCGCACTTTGACGGCGACCAGAGCGGCACGGTGAATGGTGTCACGCCGCCAGCGGTGCAGCACCTGACCGCCGAAGTCACCGCAGACAGCGGGGAATACCAGGTGCTGGCGCGCTGGGACACGCCGAAGGTGGTGAAGGGCGTGAGCTTCCTGCTCCGTCTGACCGTGGCAGCGGACGACGGCAGTGAGCGGCTGGTCAGCACGGCCCGGACGACGGAAACCACATACCGCTTCACGCAACTGGCGCCAGGGAACTACAGGCTGACAGTCCGGGCGGCAAATGCCTGGGGGCAGCAGGGCGATCCGGCATCGGTATCGTTCCGTATTGCCGCACCGGCAGCGCCGTCGCGGATTGAGCTGACGCCGGGCTATTTTCAGATAACCGCCACGCCCCATCTTGCCGTTTATGATCCGACGGTACAGTTTGAGTTCTGGTTCTCGGAAACGCGGATTACCGATATCAGGCAGGTTGAAACCACAGCCCGCTACCTTGGCACGGGGCTGTACTGGATAGCTGCCAGTATCAATATCAGGCCGGGCCATGATTATTATTTTTACGTTCGCAGTGTGAACACCGTTGGCAAATCGGCATTCGTGGAGGCTGTTGGTCGGGCGAGCGATGATGCGGAAGGTTACCTGGATTTTTTCAAAGGCCAGATAACCGAATCCCATCTTGGCAAGGAGCTGCTGGAAAAAGTCGAGCTGACGGAGGATAACGCCAGCAAACTGGAGGAGTTTTCGAAAGAGTGGAAGGACGCCAGTGATAAGTGGAATGCCATGTGGGGCGTCAAAATTGAGCAGACCAAAGACGGCAAACATTATGTCGCGGGTATTGGCCTCAGCATGGAGGACACGGAGGAAGGCAAACTGAGCCAGTTCCTGGTTGCCGCTAACCGTATCGCGTTTATTGATCCGTCTAATGGCAACACAAGACCAATGTTTGTTGGTCAGGGCGATCAGATATTCATGAACGACGTGTTCCTGAAACGCCTGACGGCTCCGACCATTACCAGCGGCGGTAATCCTCCGGCATTTTCCCTGACACCGGACGGGCGGCTGACGGCGAAAAATGCCGATATCAGCGGTAACGTGAATGCGAACTCCGGGACGCTCAACAACGTCACGATTAACGAGAACTGTCGGGTTCTGGGAAAACTGTCCGCGAACCAGATTGAAGGCGATCTCGTTAAAACAGTGGGCAAAGCTTTCCCCCGGGACTCCCGTGCACCGGAACGGTGGCCATCAGGGACCATTACCGTCAGGGTTTATGACGATCAGCCGTTTGACCGGCAGATTGTTATTCCTGCGGTGGCATTCAGCGGCGCTAAACATGAGAGAGAGCATACTGATATTTACTCCTCATGCCGTCTGATAGTGCGGAAAAACGGTGCTGAAATTTATAACCGTACCGCGCTGGATAATACGCTGATTTACAGTGGCGTTATTGATATGCCTGCCGGTCACGGTCACATGACGCTGGAGTTTTCGGTGTCAGCATGGCTGGTAAATGACTGGTATCCCACAGCAAGTATCAGCGATTTGCTGGTTGTGGTGATGAAGAAAGCCACCGCAGGCATCAGTATCAGCTGAATTTTATAACCCATAACGGGCGTCAGAAATGACGCCTTTTTTATTGCAGAAAAGCGAGAGGTAATTATGCGTAAACTTTATGCCGCCATTTTGTCCGCAGCCATTTGTCTGGCCGTATCCGGTGCGTCTGCATGGGCGTCTGAACATCAGTCCACGCTGAGCGCGGGGTATCTTCATGCCTCGACGAACGTTCCCGGCAGCGATGATCTGAACGGGATTAACGTGAAATACCGTTATGAGTTTACGGACACACTGGGGATGGTGACGTCATTCAGCTATGCAGGAGACAAGAATCGCCAGCTGACCCATTACAGCGATACCCGCTGGCATGAAGATTCCGTTCGTAACCGCTGGTTCAGCGTAATGGCGGGGCCGTCTGTGCGCGTGAATGAATGGTTCAGCGTGTATGCGATGGCGGGTGTGGCTTACAGCCGTGTGTCGACTTTCTTCGGGGATTATCTCCGCGTAACTGACAACAAGGGGAAAACGCACGATGTGCTGACCGGAAGTGATGACGGTCGCCACAGCAACACGTCTCTGGCGTGGGGGGCTGGCGTGCAGTTTAACCCGACCGAATCCGTGGCCATTGATATTGCTTATGAAGGCTCCGGCAGTGGCGACTGGCGCACTGACGGTTTCATCGTGGGTGTCGGTTATAAATTCTGATTAGCCAGGTAACACAGTGTTATGACAGCCCGCCGGTTCAGGCGGGCTTTTTTGTGGGGTGAATATGGCAGTAAAGATTTCAGGTGTACTGAAAGACGGCACAGGAAAACCGGTACAGAACTGCACAATCCAGCTGAAAGCAAAACGTAACAGCACCACGGTGGTGGTGAACACGCTGGCCTCAGAAAATCCGGATGAAGCCGGGCGTTACAGCATGGACGTTGAGTACGGTCAGTACAGCGTTATTCTGTTGGTGGAAGGATTCCCGCCGTCACATGCCGGGACCATCACCGTGTATGAAGATTCCCGACCCGGTACGCTGAATGATTTTCTCGGTGCCATGACGGAGGATGATGCCCGTCCGGAGGCACTGCGCCGTTTTGAGCTGATGGTGGAAGAGGTGGCGCGTAACGCGTCCGTGGTGGCACAGAACACGGCAGCCGCGAAGAAGTCAGCCAGTGATGCCAGCACATCAGCCCGTGAGGCGGCAACCCATGCGACTGATGCTGCAGGCTCAGCACGCGCAGCCAGCACATCAGCCGGGCAGGCCGCGACGTCGGCTCAGTCAGCGTCTTCCAGCGCAGGAACGGCATCAACAAAGGCCACTGAAGCATCGAAAAGTGCTGCTGCTGCAGAGTCCTCAAAAAGCGCGGCAGCTACCAGTGCCAGTGCCGCGAAAACGTCAGAAACGAATGCCGCAGCGTCACAACAATCAGCAGCCACTTCTGCATCCACCGCGACCACGAAAGCGTCAGAAGCTGCCACCTCAGCCCGGGATGCGGCGGCCTCAAAAGAGGCAGCGAAATCATCAGAAACGAACGCATCCTCGAGCGCCAGTAGCGCAACTTCCTCGGCAACGGCGGCAGGAAATTCCGCGAAGGCGGCAAAAACGTCCGAGACGAACGCTAAGTCTTCTGAGACGGCAGCGGGACAGAGCGCCTCAGCTGCGGCAGGCTCAAAAACAGCGGCTGCATCATCTGCCAGCGCCGCGTCAACAAGTGCCGGGCAGGCCTCAGCCAGTGCCACCGCCGCCGGAAAATCGGCAGAAAGCGCCGCATCATCCGCTTCAACAGCCACAACGAAGGCTGGCGAAGCCACTGAACAGGCCAGCGCAGCAGCGAGTTCTGCTTCCGCAGCGAAGACATCCGAAACGAACGCGAAAGCGTCGGAAACCAGCGCAGAATCCTCAAAAACGGCTGCCGCATCGTCAGCCAGTTCGGCGGCGTCATCGGCATCATCGGCGTCTGCTTCAAAAGATGAGGCGACCAGACTGGCGTCAGCAGCGAAGGGCAGCGCCACGACAGCATCCACGAAGGCGACAGAGGCAGCTGGCAGTGCGACGGCGGCAGCACAGAGCAAAAGTACGGCGGAATCCGCGGCAACGCGCGCCGAGACAGCGGCAAAACGGGCAGAGGATATTGCATCCGCCGTGGCGCTTGAGGATGCGAGCACGACGAAAAAGGGGATAGTACAGCTCAGCAGTGCGACCAACAGTACGTCTGAAACGCTGGCGGCAACGCCAAAGGCAGTAAAATCAGCCTATGACAATGCAGAGAAACGTCTGCAGAAAGACCAGAACGGCGCTGATATACCCGATAAGGGACGCTTCCTGAACAACATTAACGCGGTCAGTAAAACAGACTTTGCTGATAAGCGTGGTATGCGTTATGTGCGGGTTAACGCTCCTGCAGGTGCAACATCTGGAAAATATTACCCTGTTGTTGTTATGCGTTCTGCTGGCTCAGTAAGCGAACTGGCATCAAGGGTCATTATCACCACGGCAACGCGAACCGCAGGCGATCCGATGAATAACTGCGAGTTTAACGGATTTGTTATGCCTGGTGGCTGGACTGACAGGGGGCGTTATGCTTATGGAATGTTCTGGCAATATCAAAACAATGAACGAGCCATCCACTCAATAATGATGAGTAATAAGGGCGATGATTTGCGCTCTGTGTTCTATGTTGATGGCGCTGCTTTCCCTGTTTTTGCGTTTATCGAAGATGGCCTGTCAATATCCGCACCTGGTGCTGATCTCGTTGTTAATGATACGACCTATAAGTTTGGGGCAACAAATCCAGCGACTGAATGTATCGCGGCGGACGTTATCCTTGATTTTAAGAGTGGGCGTGGTTTTTATGAGTCTCATTCGTTAATCGTTAACGATAATTTGTCGTGCAAAAAACTTTTTGCCACAGACGAAATTGTAGCGCGTGGTGGTAATCAGATTCGAATGATAGGTGGGGAGTATGGGGCATTATGGCGTAATGATGGCGCTAAAACTTACCTGCTGCTTACCAATCAAGGTGATGTTTATGGTGGCTGGAATACATTAAGACCGTTTGCTATTGATAACGCAACTGGCGAACTGGTTATTGGAACCAAACTGTCCGCAAGTCTGAACGGTAATGCATTAACAGCAACAAAGCTGCAAACGCCAAGACGGGTTTCTGGTGTTGAGTTTGATGGTTCCAAAGATATTACTTTAACCGCCGCGCATGTGGCTGCTTTTGCCAGAAGGGCAACGGATACATATGCCGATGCGGATGGTGGCGTTCCCTGGAATGCCGAATCAGGCGCTTATAATGTCACCCGCTCTGGCGACAGCTATATTCTGGTTAACTTCTATACCGGAGTCGGAAGTTGCCGGACCTTGCAGATGAAGGCGCATTACAGAAATGGTGGTCTGTTCTACCGTTCTTCAAGAGACGGTTATGGTTTTGAGGAAGACTGGGCAGAAGTTTATACCTCGAAAAATCTTCCACCAGAAAGCTACCCAGTCGGCGCACCAATCCCGTGGCCATCAGATACCGTTCCGTCTGGTTATGCCCTGATGCAGGGGCAGACTTTTGACAAATCTGCCTACCCGAAACTTGCAGCCGCTTATCCGTCAGGCGTGATCCCTGATATGCGTGGCTGGACGATTAAGGGCAAGCCCGCCAGTGGTCGTGCCGTATTGTCTCAGGAACAGGACGGCATAAAATCGCATACCCACAGCGCCAGCGCATCCAGTACTGATTTGGGGACGAAAACCACATCGTCGTTTGATTACGGCACTAAATCCACGAATAACACTGGTGCGCATACCCATAGTGTTAGCGGTACGGCTGCTTCAGCCGGTGCACATACCCATTCGATGACATTTGTTTCAGGTGGTTCCAGTGGTGCTCCGGGAAGTGGATCACCTGATTATTCTAAATACAGTGTTAACACTTCTTCTGCAGGCGCTCATACGCACTCTGTATCGGGTACTGCTGCAAGCGCAGGTGCACACGCACATACTGTCGGTATTGGTGCTCATACGCACTCCGTTGCGATTGGTTCACATGGACATACCATCACCGTTAACGCTGCTGGTAACGCGGAAAACACCGTCAAAAACATCGCATTTAACTATATTGTGAGGCTTGCATAATGGCATTCAGAATGAGTGAACAACCACGGACCATAAAAATTTATAATCTGCTGGCCGGAACTAATGAATTTATTGGTGAAGGTGACGCATATATTCCGCCTCATACCGGTCTGCCTGCAAACAGTACCGCTATTGCACCGCCAGATATTCCGGCTGGCTTTGTGGCTGTTTTCAACAGTGATGAGGCATCGTGGCATCTCGTTGAAGATCATCGGGGTAAAACGGTTTATGACGTGGCATCAGGGGACGCGTTATTTATTTCTGAACTCGGTCCGTTACCGGAAAATGTTACCTGGTTGTCGCCGGAAGGGGAATATCAGAAGTGGAACGGTACAGCCTGGGTGAAAGATGCAGAAGCAGAAAAACTATTCCGGATCCGGGAGGCGGAAGAAACAAAAAACAGCCTGATGCAGGCAGCGAATGAGAATATTGCGCCACTTCAGGATGCTGTGGATCTGGAGATCGCAACGGAAGAAGAGGCGTCGTTGCTGGCAGCATGGAAGAAGTATCGGGTGTTGCTGAACCGTGTTGATACATCAACTGCACCTGATATTGAGTGGCCGGAAGAACCAGACACAATGTAAGCAAAAAAGAAAAACCGCAGACACGACGTATGCAGGACGTGCTGCGGTTGGCTGGTGAACTTTCGATAGTGCGAGTATTGAATGATTTCCAGCCGTTACCGATTTTACGTGTTAATTAGTGAACAAACCACTCGTCAGCAGATTCCCAGGTATCTTTCAGAGTCTCCTGAACAAAAGTTTTTGCAGAATCCTTATCTGCGGTGCGTGTAACAGAAAGGCCATCGTTGCTGGTGGCTTTTACGATCACCTCTACATCGTCATAACGTTTACTGATGCGTCGGGTTAATTCTTCCTTTAACGCATCCACAGCACCGGTTGGCATTTTAGTCATTTTTTCTTTGGCTATGCAGATTTCAATACGCATAAAAGTCCCTCTATACTGTGTTTGTATACAGTATTATTTTTAACTGTATGGATAAACAGTGTCAAGAGGTCTTATTCCTGCTCCTTTGGAGCTCTTCAAAACGATTATGTAAAGATTTCGGATACAGTTCGGTATATACCTGCCATAGCACGTTTAATGAACGATGCCCTGTAACCTGGGCGACTTCCTCAATACTAAAACCAGCCTCAAATAAGCGACTTGCCCCTTCTCTACGCAAATCATGGTATCTCAGATCCTTAATACCTAATTTGCTTCTTACCCTCTGAAATCCCGCAGTAACAGAAGTGCTGTTATATGGAAAAATGAATTCCGATTTTTGAGGCTGTCGTTGGACGATATCCCAGGCTTCCCCAAGCAAGGCTACTTTCATGTGGTTGCCTTCCTTTTTGCGTGGATCTTTCCTGTCTCTTACGAGTATAGATTTTTGTTCCTGGTCGAGATCTTCCCATCGTAACCGGCATACTTCTCCGATTCGCATACAGGACCACACAGAAAATTTGAGGATATCAACGAACGGAATTTTTGAGCATTTATGAGTAGATCGTTGTTGAAGGCCTTCAATGAGCATGTCCAGTTCATCAGATGCTGGTCTACGATTACGACGGTTTGATTTACCAATCAAACCAAGTTTAAGTAGATATGGACGAGCACTTTTCGCCGGGTTTGATGTGTAATTAATTCCGTATACAGGTTTGGCCGCATCCAGAACACTGCCAAGATAACTAACATCGTGGCTGACTGTTGCTGGACCTGCACCAGCGTTGTTTCTTAGCCTGCAATGTTCAATTACGTCATTTTCTGTCAGTTCAGATAGTTTGATCGCGGATATGTCACTATCCATAAGCAGTTCCAGCACATATCTTTTAGTACGGCCTGCTTTACCTCCAGCATTTGGGTCATTTAAATATTTGTGTAGTAAGTCACGGACTGTAAGTCCGTCAACTGCATTTGATGATGGAATGCCATATAGATCTAATTCCATCACTTTCTGTGTGCCCCATGTTTTGGCATGAGCATGTTTAGGGAATGTTTTGCTTTCCCTGTAAGTGATAACACCTTTTTCTTTGATAATCACATTACAGCGATAGCGTGGTGTGCCATCGGATTTTAGTCGTTTCTCTATGTTATAGTACGCCATTACACGACCTCGTTATTTCGGGTTCCCATAAAGCGTGGGAACCTGTGCGGGAACCTAACGCGAGAAAAATAGCCTGAAATGTTCAAAAATGCACGATAATCATGAAACACAAAAAATTAATCAAACCAGCGCAATGCCTGAAAAAACTGACGTTCACTGGAGTGGTCGGTTTAGCGTTGCACCAATGCTCGACTGGACGGACAGACATTGCCGTTATTTCCTGCGTCTGCTCTCCCGCAATACACTTCTCTATACCGAAATGGTGACCACGGGGGCAATTATTCACGGTAAAGGTGATTACCTGGCGTACAGTGAAGAAGAGCATCCGGTGGCGTTGCAACTGGGTGGAAGCGATCCAGCGGCACTGGCGCAGTGTGCGAAGCTGGCAGAAGCGCGCGGATACGATGAAATCAACCTGAATGTCGGCTGCCCGTCTGACCGGGTACAGAACGGCATGTTTGGCGCGTGCCTGATGGGTAATGCGCAACTGGTAGCCGACTGCGTTAAAGCGATGCGCGATGTGGTGTCGATTCCAGTCACGGTGAAAACGCGTATTGGTATTGACGACCAGGACAGCTATGAATTTCTTTGTGATTTCATCAACACCGTTTCCGGTAAAGGCGAATGTGAGATGTTTATCATCCACGCGCGTAAAGCCTGGCTTTCTGGTTTAAGCCCGAAAGAAAACCGCGAAATCCCGCCGCTCGATTACCCGCGCGTCTATCAACTGAAGCGTGACTTTCCGCATCTGACGATGTCGATTAACGGTGGCATCAAGTCGCTGGAAGAGGCTAAAGCGCATTTGCAACATATGGATGGTGTGATGGTCGGACGTGAGGCGTACCAGAATCCGGGGATTCTGGCGGCGGTGGATCGAGAGATCTTTGGTTCCTCGGATACTGATGCCGATCCGGTGGCGGTAGTCCGCGCCATGTATCCGTACATTGAGCGTGAGCTTAGCCAGGGGACGTATCTCGGCCATATTACCCGGCATATGCTGGGTCTGTTCCAGGGTATTCCTGGTGCGCGGCAGTGGCGTCGTTATTTAAGTGAAAATGCCCATAAAGCGGGTGCTGACATTAACGTGCTGGAACATGCGCTCAAACTGGTGGCGGATAAGCGTTAATTTTTCACCACAAAGTAGTCAAATTCACTATGCCCTGCGCACCGTCGCGGGGCATATTTTTTGATAAATCATAATGTTAGTTTTTGGCATGATTCTTGTAATGGCTGCAAGAGATTTCATATTTGGGAGTACATCATGCTGGAACTACTTTTTGTGATTGGCTTTTTTGTCATGTTGATGGTCACCGGCGTTTCGTTGCTGGGCATTATCGCCGCGCTGGTTGTGGCGACGGCCATTATGTTCCTCGGTGGTATGCTGGCATTGATGATTAAGTTGCTGCCGTGGTTACTGCTGGCGATTGCGGTGGTGTGGGTTATTAAGGCGATTAAAGCACCAAAAGTGCCGAAATATCAGCGTTATGACCGCTGGCGTTACTAAGGGATTGTGCGGATGATCACAACCTAAGGTTTTATCCTTAGAACAAAATAGGAATTGATTATCAAATCTGTCACTATTGCGTCTCTAACAGATTCATCGTGCTGTACCCTACATACAGCCGAACTATAAAAGAAAGGGCTTCCCAGGTGGAAGCCCAATTTCTTTATGGGATCAGTAAGCTGGAACCCTGCGTCGCCCGGCTTTCCAGAATCTCATGCGCTCGCCGCGCATCCTTCAGCGGATATTTCTGTTGCTCTGCGACATCGACCTTAATCACGCCGCTGGCGATCAAAGAAAACAGTTCATTACTGGCTTCGGTTAACTCATCCCGCGTGGTGATATAGCCTTGCAGGGAAGGGCGTGTCACATACAGCGAGCCTTTCTGATTGAGAATGCCTAAGTTCACACCCGTCACCGCGCCTGATGAGTTACCAAAACTGACCATTAAACCGCGACGTTGCAGACAATCCAGCGACCGTTCCCAGGTATCTTTGCCTACGGAATCGTACACCACGCGCACTTTCTTGCCGTCGGTGATCTCTTTTAATCGCTCGACCAGATTTTCGTCGCGATAGTTAATTACCTGCCATGCACCCGCTTTTAATGCACTTTGCGCTTTTTGCGCGCTACCCACAGTGCCAATAAGTTTTGCTCCTAAGGCTTTTGCCCACTGGCAGGCAATTAAGCCCACGCCGCCAGCAGCCGCATGGAACAGGAACTGTTCGTCAGGTTTGATTTCATACGTTTTGCGCAGCAGATAATAAACCGTTAAGCCTTTCAGGAACGACGCGGCAGCTTGCTCAAAAGAGATCGCCGCTGGCAGAATTGCCGCTTTATCGGCATTGACGTTATGCACAGAACTGTAAGCCCCTAACGTTGACTGCGCATAAACCACACGATCGCCCGCTTTAATATGTTTCACGCCGCTGCCGACTTTGCTCACAATGCCAGCCGCTTCGGTGCCTAATCCGCTGGGTAGCGATGGCGGTGGATAAAGGCCGCTGCGGATATAAGTGTCGATGAAATTGATGCCAATGGCTTTATTTTCGACCTGGATTTCATTCTCTGCCGGATCGGCAGGAGTAAATTCCACGGTTTGAAGTACTTCCGGGCCACCGTGCTTGTGAAATTCAATTCGTGTTGCCATGTGTCCTCCAGAACGTATCGTCAGGGTCTGCTTCATATGGTAAAGTTTCGACCCATTCTTTATCTCGGTAACTCCATTCACTATGGCAGGAAATAAACCCTTCAACAAACAGCAGGCTGAACCCCGCGATCGCGATCCACAAGTTGCCGGGCTGAAAGTGCCTCCGCACTCGATCGAAGCGGAGCAGTCGGTGTTGGGCGGTTTAATGCTGGATAACGAACGCTGGGACGATGTGGCCGAGCGAGTGGTGGCAGATGATTTCTACACCCGTCCGCACCGTCATATCTTTACCGAAATGGCGCGTTTGCAGGAAAGCGGTAGCCCAATTGACCTGATCACCCTTGCCGAATCACTGGAGCGCCAGGGGCAACTTGACAGCGTTGGTGGTTTTGCTTATTTGGCGGAACTGTCAAAAAATACGCCAAGTGCAGCGAACATCAGTGCCTATGCCGACATCGTGCGCGAACGTGCCGTTGTCCGTGAGATGATCTCAGTTGCGAATGAGATTGCCGAAGCCGGTTTTGATCCGCAAGGGCGCACCAGTGAAGACTTGCTCGACCTTGCTGAATCTCGCGTCTTTAAAATTGCCGAAAGTCGTGCCAATAAAGACGAAGGGCCGAAGAATATCGCCGATGTGCTCGACGCCACGGTGGCGCGTATTGAGCAACTGTTCCAGCAACCGCACGATGGTGTAACCGGTGTTAATACCGGCTATGACGATCTCAACAAAAAAACCGCTGGCTTGCAGCCGTCGGATTTGATCATCGTCGCCGCGCGTCCGTCGATGGGTAAAACGACATTTGCGATGAACCTCGTCGAAAACGCGGCGATGTTGCAGGATAAACCAGTACTTATCTTCTCGCTGGAGATGCCATCGGAACAGATTATGATGCGTTCTCTGGCGTCGTTGTCGCGCGTTGACCAGACCAAAATTCGTACCGGGCAACTGGATGATGAAGACTGGGCGCGTATTTCCGGCACGATGGGCATTTTGCTGGAAAAACGAAATATCTACATTGATGACTCCTCCGGCCTGACGCCAACGGAAGTGCGCTCCCGCGCGCGCCGTATTGCCCGTGAACACGGCGGCATCGGACTCATCATGATCGACTACCTGCAATTGATGCGCGTACCGGCGCTTTCAGACAACCGTACGCTGGAAATTGCAGAAATCTCCCGCTCGCTAAAAGCCCTGGCGAAAGAACTGAATGTGCCGGTGGTGGCGCTGTCTCAGTTGAACCGTTCTCTGGAACAACGTGCTGACAAACGCCCGGTCAACTCCGACCTGCGTGAATCCGGTTCCATCGAGCAGGATGCGGACTTGATCATGTTTATCTATCGTGATGAGGTTTATCACGAAAACAGTGACTTAAAAGGCATCGCGGAAATTATTATCGGTAAACAACGTAACGGCCCAATCGGGACGGTACGCCTGACCTTTAACGGTCAATGGTCGCGTTTCGACAACTACGCGGGGCCACAGTACGACGACGAATAATAATTATTTTATGAATTAGGTAATTAAAGCAAACACTTATCAAGGAACACAAATGCAAGCGGCAACTGTTGTGATTAACCGCCGCGCTCTGCGACACAACCTGCAACGTCTGCGTGAACTGGCACCTGCCAGTAAACTGGTTGCGGTGGTGAAAGCGAACGCCTACGGTCACGGTCTGATTGAGACCGCGCGAACGCTCCCCGATGCCGACGCCTTTGGCGTTGCCCGTCTCGAAGAAGCCCTGCGGCTTAGGGCGGGGGGCATCACGCAACCTATTTTGTTACTGGAAGGCTTTTTTGAAGCAGACGATCTGCCGACGATCTCCGCTGAACATCTGCATACTGCCGTGCATAACGAAGAACAGCTTGCTGCGCTGGAAGAGGCCAATCTGGAGGAGCCAGTTACCGTCTGGATGAAACTCGACACCGGTATGCACCGGCTGGGCGTGTTACCGGAACAAGCTGAAGCGTTTTATCAACGACTTACGCAATGTAAAAACGTCCGTCAGCCGGTGAATATTGTCAGCCACTTTGCTCGTGCTGATGAGCCAAAATGCGGCGCGACTGAGAAACAACTCGATATCTTCAATACCTTTTGCGAAGGCAGACCCGGCAAGCGTTCAATCGCCGCATCGGGCGGAATTTTGTTATGGCCGCAGTCGCATTTTGATTGGGTGCGCCCGGGCATCATTCTTTATGGCGTGTCACCGCTGGAAGATGGCTCCACCGGTGCCGATTTCGGTTGCCAGCCAGTGATGTCACTGACCTCCAGCCTGATTGCCGTGCGTGAGCATAAAGCAGGTGAACCAGTAGGCTATGGCGGCACCTGGATTAGCGAGCGCGATACCCGCCTTGGCGTGGTGGCGATGGGCTATGGCGATGGCTACCCGCGCGCCGCGCCGTCCGGTACACCAGTGCTGGTGAACGGCCGCGAAGTGCCGATTGTGGGGCGAGTCGCGATGGATATGATCTGCGTAGATTTAGGCCCGCAGGCGCAGGATAAAGCCGGGGATCAGGTCATTTTATGGGGCGAAGGTCTGCCCGTAGAGCGTATCGCAGAAATGACGAAAGTGAGTGCTTACGAACTTATCACGCGCCTGACATCAAGGGTCGCGATGAAATACGTGGATTAATCGTTCTGCAATAGTTGATTGTCTGTGCCGGATGCGGTGTGAAAGCCTTATCCGGCCTGCAAATTTATGTAAATTCAATAAATTGATACACTCTTGTCGTTCGTACCTCTGAAGGTTTTGCGTTTTTTATCAGCTTCGCTGCGTTATTAATTGCTGCTCATTGCTAAACATCCTCTCGATCTTCCCCATCTTCCGGTTTATTGTGTTTTAACCACCTGCCCGTAAACCTGGAGAACCATCGCGTGTTTCAAAAAGTTGACGCCTACGCTGGCGACCCGATTCTTTCGCTTATGGAGCGTTTTAAAGAAGACCCTCGCAGCGACAAAGTGAATTTGAGTATCGGTCTGTACTACAACGAAGACGGGATTATTCCACAATTAAAAGCCGTCGAAGAAGCGGAAGCGCGCCTGAATGCGCAGGCTCACGGCGCTTCACTTTATCTGCCGATGGAAGGGCTTAACAGCTATCGCCATGCTATTGCGCCACTGCTGTTTGGCGCTAATCATCCGGTGTTACAACAACAGCGCGTGGCGACTATTCAAACGCTTGGCGGTTCAGGGGCATTGAAAGTGGGGGCTGACTTCCTGAAACGCTACTTCCCGGAATCAGGTGTGTGGGTCAGCGATCCCACCTGGGAAAATCACGTAGCAATATTTGCTGGGGCTGGATTCGAAGTGAGCACTTACCCCTGGTATGATGAAGTGACCAACGGTGTGCGTTTTGACGATCTGTTGGCGACGCTGAAAACATTGCCTGCCCGCAGTATTGTGCTGCTGCATCCGTGCTGTCATAACCCAACGGGCGCCGATCTCACCAACGACCAATGGGACGCAGTCATTGAAATTCTCAAAGCACGCGAGCTTATCCCATTTCTCGATATCGCTTATCAAGGATTTGGTGCCGGTATGGAAGAGGATGCCTACGCCATTCGCGCCACTGCCAGCGCCGGATTACCTGCTCTGGTAAGCAATTCATTCTCGAAAATTTTCTCCCTGTACGGCGAACGTGTCGGCGGTCTTTCGGTGGTGTGTGAAGATGCCGAAGCCGCAGGCCGTGTGCTGGGGCAACTGAAAGCTACTGTGCGCCGTATTTACTCCAGCCCGCCGAATTTTGGTGCACAGGTAGTGGCAACGGTGCTGAATGATGAGGCGTTGAAAGCCAGTTGGTTGGCAGAAGTAGAAGAAATGCGTACCCGTATTCTGGCAATGCGTCAGCAACTGGTGCGGGTGTTGAGCACTGAGATGCCGGAGCGCAATTTTGATTACCTGCTTAAGCAACGCGGCATGTTCAGCTATACCGGTTTAAGCGCCGCTCAGGTCGATCGCCTGCGCGAGGAATTTGGCGTTTACCTGATCGCCAGCGGTCGTATGTGTGTTGCCGGGCTTAACTCTGCGAACGTGCAGCGCGTTGCAAAGGCGTTTGCTGCAGTGATGTAAGGTTAACCAGCAGGCGGTTGAAAAGCCGCCTGCTCTATTATAAATAAGGGGGGCTATGTATTATCCAGGTAAATAGTACGAAGGAGATGAAGACTTATTTCTTATAAACGTGAATAAAATAGGCGTTTCATTTCCGAACATTTTTATACTATGGAAATATATTAAGTTATTAAATAGTTACAAACACGGACTGGTCTCATGTGATCCTTCTCCCTTTCTTCACAAAAGCCGCAGATAATCCTTCCTTTCCCTCGCTGCTGGCGTTATGGTCAGATGGCTTTTCCAACACACTTCATAATAAAAAGTTTCAACTTACTGACTATTTAGGGAAAAATATGCGCAAGATCACACAGGCATTGAGTGCCGTTTGCTTATTGTTCGCTCTAAACAGTTCTGCTGTTGCGTTAGCCTCTTCACCTTCACCGCTTAATCCCGGCACTAACGTTGCCAGACTCGCTGAACAGGCACCTGTCCATTGGGTATCGGTCGCACAAATTGAAAATAGCCTTGCCGGGCGCCCACCGATGGCGGTTGGGTTTGATATCGATGATACCGTTTTGTTTTCCAGCCCCGGATTCTGGCGCGGCAAGAAAATATTCTCGCCAGAAAGCGAAGATTATCTAAAAAACCCAGCATTCTGGGAAAAGATGAACAATGGTTGGGATGAATTCAGCATTCCAAAAGAGGTCGCACGTCAGCTAATTGATATACATGTCCGCCGTGGCGATACCATCTTTTTTGTGACTGGTCGTAGCCCAACGAAAACAGAAACGGTTTCGAAAACATTAGCCGACGATTTCCACATTCCGGCAAGCAGTATGAATCCGGTAATCTTTGCGGGTGATAAACCAGGACAAAACACGAAAACGCAGTGGTTGCAGGATAAAAATATCCGAATGTTTTATGGTGATTCCGATAATGATATGACTGCCGCGCGTGATGTCGGCATTCGTGGTATCCGTATTCTGCGTGCCTCCAACTCTACCTACAAACCCTTGCCACAAGCGGGTGCTTTTGGCGAAGAGGTGATCGTAAATTCAGAATACTGATAGTGCGGGAGAGTGTGTCACTCTCCCGAATGCTGTTTTTTTAATCACACCTTTATCCTTTCGCTGTCTTGCTGCAAACTGATTAAGAGAGTTTTATCAAGGAGCAGCACATGTGGTATCAAAAGACGCTCACGCTTAGCGCCAAATCTCGCGGGTTTCATCTGGTAACGGATGAAATTCTGAATCAACTGGCAGATATGCCGCGTGTTAATGTCGGTTTACTGCACCTGTTGCTGCAACACACTTCCGCCTCTCTGACACTTAATGAGAATTGCGACCCCACGGTACGCCAGGACATGGAGCGTTTTTTCCTCCGCACTGTTCCCGATAACGGAAACTATGAGCATGATTATGAAGGGGCAGATGATATGCCTTCACATATCAAATCTTCCATGCTGGGAGTATCGCTTGTTTTGCCAGTGCATAAAGGACGTATTCAGACCGGCACCTGGCAGGGTATCTGGCTGGGGGAACATCGTGTCCACGGCGGATCGCGTCGCATCATCGCGACACTACAAGGGGAGTAAAAAATGACCATATCGGAGTTGCTACAATATTGCATGGCAAAACCTGGCGCTGAACAGAGCGTTCACAGCGACTGGAAAGCGACGCAAATCAAAGTGGAAGATGTGCTGTTTGCGATGGTGAAAGAAGTGGAAAATCGCCCGGCGGTTTCGCTGAAAACCAGCCCGGAACTGGCGGATCTTCTGCGTCAGCAGCACAGCGATGTACGTCCCAGCCGACATCTGAATAAAGCGCACTGGAGTACCGTATATCTCGACGGATCGTTGCCGGATTCGCAAATCTATTATCTGGTCGATGCGTCGTATCAGCAGGCGGTGAATTTGCTGCCGGAAGAAAAACGCAAATTGCTGGTACAACTCTGAAAGGAAAAGACCGTTCAGAAAGCGGCCTGATATTGCTGAAAAACTGGCTTAAAAGTCAAAAGCGGCACGGTTTTCCCCCTCGCCCTTTTAGGGAGAGGGCCGGGGTGAGGGTAAATAATCACGCCAGTGCTGGTCTGTTCCCCTCACCCTAACCCTCTCCCCGGAGGGGCGAGGGGACTGTCCGAGCACATTTTTAGACTTTGTCATCAGTCTGAGGCCGCTCAGAAAGCGGCCTTTGTGATTACAGCATTGGTTTGAGGAAGCGCGCTGTATGCGAAGCTTCGCACTCCGCGACGGTTTCTGGCGTACCGGAGACGAGGATTTCGCCGCCGCCGCTGCCGCCTTCCGGACCAAGATCGACAATCCAGTCGGCGGTTTTAATCACGTCCAGATTGTGCTCAATCACCACAATGGTGTTGCCCTGATCGCGCAGTTTATGCAGTACGTCGAGCAGTTGCTGAATATCGGCAAAGTGCAGACCGGTGGTCGGCTCATCGAGAATATACAGCGTCTGCCCGGTGCCGCGTTTTGACAGCTCACGCGCCAGCTTCACGCGCTGGGCTTCACCACCGGAAAGCGTGGTGGCGGACTGCCCGAGGCGGATGTACGTCAGGCCAACATCCATCAGCGTTTGCAGTTTACGCGCCAGCGCCGGTACGGCATCAAAGAATTCACGCGCCTCTTCGATGGTCATATCCAGCACTTCGTGGATGGTTTTGCCTTTGTACTTTATCTCCAGCGTTTCGCGGTTATAGCGTTTACCTTTGCACTGGTCGCACGGTACGTAAATATCCGGCAGGAAGTGCATTTCAACTTTGATCACGCCATCGCCCTGACAGGCCTCGCAGCGTCCGCCACGGACGTTAAAGCTGAACCGTCCTGGCGTATAACCGCGCGCGCGGGATTCCGGTACGCCCGCAAACAATTCGCGCACAGGCGTAAACACGCCGGTATAGGTTGCCGGGTTGGAACGCGGAGTACGACCAATTGGGCTTTGGTCGATATCGATGACTTTATCGAAATGCTCCAGCCCCTGAATATCACGGTAGGGTGCCGGTTCGGCGATAGTCGCGCCGTTCAACTGGCGTTGGGCAATCGGGAACAGCGTGTCGTTAATCAGCGTCGATTTACCGGAACCTGAAACCCCTGTAATGCAGGTAAACAGACCTACTGGCAACGTTAGCGTCACATCTTTCAGGTTGTTGCCGCGTGCGCCTGTCAGTTTCAGCACTTTTTCCGGATTCGCAGGGACGCGTTTCTTCGGCACTTCAATCTTGCGTTTACCGCTCATGTACTGCCCGGTCAACGACTCTGGCACTGCCATAATCGCTTCCAGCGGCCCTTCCGCGACCACTTCGCCACCGTGAACACCCGCGCCTGGACCGATGTCTATAACGTGGTCAGCCGCGCGAATTGCGTCTTCATCGTGTTCCACCACAATCACGGTATTACCAAGATCTCGCAGATGGATAAGCGTACCCAGCAAACGTTCGTTATCGCGCTGGTGCAGGCCGATAGACGGCTCATCCAGCACATACATAACGCCAACCAGCCCTGCGCCAATCTGGCTCGCCAGACGGATACGCTGGGCTTCGCCGCCGGAAAGTGTCTCTGCCGAGCGGGAAAGTGTCAGGTAATTCAGCCCAACGTTAACGAGGAATTTCAGCCGATCACCAATCTCTTTGAGGATTTTTTCCGCAATTTTCGCGCGTTGTCCGGCGAGTTTAAGATTGTTGAAAAACTCCATCGCATGACCGATGCTCATGTCAGAGATTGCAGGTAGCGGCGTATTCTCGACATAAACATGGCGCGCTTCACGGCGCAAACGCGTCCCTTCACAACTGGCG
Organism: Escherichia sp. MOD1-EC7011; assembly: GCF_002965005.1. Taxonomy (NCBI): domain Bacteria; kingdom Pseudomonadati; phylum Pseudomonadota; class Gammaproteobacteria; order Enterobacterales; family Enterobacteriaceae; genus Escherichia; species Escherichia sp. MOD1-EC7011. The sequence goes on along the minus strand of NZ_PTRD01000024.1, from coordinate 304,743 downwards.
CACGGACGATTGCTGATAAACTTAGCTAACTCTTCACGTACCGCGCTGGATTCCGTCTCTTTATAACGGCGCTCCATATTGTGCAGCACGCCTTCGAACGGATGGCGGCGGATGGAGGTATCGCCGCGATCGTTCATGTATTTAAATTCGATATTTTCTTTGCCAGAACCGTACAGCACCACTTTATGCACGTTTGCGCTCAGACTGCCCCACGGCGCTTCGACGTCAAACTTATAGTGATCTGCCAGTGATTTCAGCATCTGGAAATAATAGAAGTTGCGGCGATCCCAGCCACGGATCGCCCCGCCAGCCAGCGACAGTTCCGGGTTCTGGATCACGCGATCGGGATCGAAATATTGCTGTACGCCGAGGCCGTCACAGGTCGGGCAGGCGCCCGCCGGGTTGTTAAACGAGAACAGGCGTGGTTCCAGTTCGCGCATACTGTAGCCGCAAATCGGGCAGGCGAAGTTCGCGGAGAACAGCAGTTCTTCCGCTTTGGGATCGTCCATATCCGCAACAACCGCCGTACCGCCGGAAAGCTCCAGTGCGGTTTCAAACGATTCCGCCAGACGCTGGGTAAGATCGTCACGCACCTTGAAGCGATCGATAACCACTTCAATGGTGTGTTTCTTTTGCAGTTCCAGTTTCGGCGGATCGGAAAGATCGCAGACTTCGCCATCAATACGCGCGCGGATATAACCCTGACTCGCCAGATTCTCCAGCGTTTTAGTGTGTTCGCCTTTGCGCTCTTTGATGATTGGCGCGAGTAGCATCAGACGTTTGCCTTCCGGCTGCGAAAGCACGTTATCCACCATCTGGCTGACAGTTTGCGCTGCCAGCGGAACGTCGTGGTCCGGGCAGCGCGGCTCGCCGACGCGAGCGTACAGCAGACGCAAATAGTCGTGGATTTCAGTGATGGTCCCCACTGTGGAACGCGGGTTATGAGACGTCGATTTCTGTTCAATTGAGATGGCGGGAGAAAGCCCCTCAATATGATCGACATCCGGTTTTTCCATCAGTGACAGAAACTGCCGCGCGTAGGCGGAAAGGGATTCAACGTAACGACGCTGCCCTTCGGCATATAAGGTGTCGAAAGCGAGCGAGGATTTGCCAGAACCCGAAAGCCCGGTGACGACAATCAGTTTGTCGCGGGGGATAACGAGGTTGATATTCTTGAGATTATGGGTGCGGGCGCCCCGAACTTCGATCTTATCCATTCACCTTTCCCGGATTAAACACTTTTTTGCCCGGCGGCATGGCGCTACCGGCGATCACAAACGGTTAATTATGACACAAATCGACCTGAATGAATATACAGTATTGGAATGCAAAACCCGGAATGCTGTGTAACAATGTCGGGCCATGTTTGTTTACCGGAACCGAGGTCACATCGTGGTAAAACCGCTATTGGTAATGCTACAATCGCGCGTTTACACTTATTAGAACGTTTTTTTCAGGAGACACGACATGGCCAGCAGAGGCGTAAATAAGGTTATTCTCGTTGGTAATCTGGGCCAGGACCCGGAAGTACGCTATATGCCGAATGGTGGCGCAGTTGCCAACATTACGCTGGCTACTTCCGAATCCTGGCGTGATAAAGCGACCGGCGAGATGAAAGAGCAGACTGAATGGCACCGTGTTGTGCTGTTCGGCAAACTGGCGGAAGTTGCCAGCGAATATCTGCGTAAAGGTTCTCAGGTTTATATCGAAGGTCAGCTGCGTACCCGCAAATGGACTGACCAATCCGGCCAGGATCGCTACACCACAGAAGTCGTGGTGAACGTTGGCGGCACCATGCAGATGCTGGGTGGTCGCCAGGGCGGCGGCGCACCGGCAGGCGGTAACGTCGGTGGCGGTCAGCCGCAGGGCGGTTGGGGGCAGCCTCAGCAGCCGCAGGGTGGCAATCAGTTCAGCGGCGGTGCGCAGTCTCGCCCGCAGCAGTCCGCTCCGGCAGCGCCGTCTAACGAGCCGCCGATGGATTTCGATGACGACATTCCGTTCTGATTTGTCATTAAAACAATAGGTTATATTGTTTTAATGTGGGTGATTAAAGCATCCGCCAGCCATAAAAAAGAAGCCTCCGTTATGGAGGCTTCTACATATCAGGTCAAAATCATCGGCCACTGTGGTGGAGTTTGACCCATCCCTTCCACCATCACCGACTCAATGTTGTGCCAGATGGCAGTAATATCGGTCATTGTGATGCCAAGCAACCCCATTGCGAACCAACAGGCGGAAACCACGCCCAGACCGCTACTGATCACTGCCAGCCCGACATAATCAGAGCGCCGGAAACGGATGTTGAGCGTGCTGGCCAGAAACATCAATATGGCGCTAAGAAGCTGCCAGCGAAGGAGAACCACGCCAGTGGTGAGGGTAGCCATCAAACATTTCCTCTGAAAATTACCAAGCCCTGGATAGCACGGCATTACTCACGGGGGGCGTGATACACTCTGGCTATCGCGGGACTTTCAGAACATAAAATGAAACACTTAGTTTGTTTCATAAATTTTTGTGAACTATATCACAATTGCTCGTTTGTTAGCCAGATTATGCTGCTACTTTTATTGCTGCACTAATTATGTGGTTTTTCAGTGAAATCGAGACAATGCATAATAAAGAAATATTTTAACTTCCTGCCTGACCTGCATTTTTTCAGCAAAGCCCTTTTGATATCAGCGAGTTATTTTTATTTAAACAAAGATTATGAAGGTATCAATTTCAAATCAGGCAAAAGTGCTATTTATACCGTAAGATTTATCTAACGTCGTCGGTAGCCAGGGTTTTAACCTTGCAATGACCAGGTATAACCAGGCAGGGAATTGATAGAAATGAGTCATAGTGTGCGACACAAATTGCTGGCGTTGCCGGGTATTATCTTTGTAGTCCTCCTTCCCATCATTCTGTCGCTATGGATCGCCTTTCTTTGGGCTAAAGCGGAAGCGAATAATCAACTTCGTGCTTTTGCCCAGTTGGCACTGGAGAAATCCGAGCTGGTCATTCGCCAGGCAGATTTAGCAAGCGACGATGCGGAAGGCTATCAGGGACAAATTTGTACTCCCACTCATCAACAACAAATGTTGAATATTATCCGTGGTTATCTTTATATCAACGAATTGATCTATGCCCACGATAACCTTTTTTTATGCTCAACATTAATGGCTCCCGTTAACGGCTATACGATATCGCCAGCGAACTATAAGCGTGAACCTAATGTCTCAATCTATTATTATCGCGACACTCCTTTTTTTGCCGGTTATAAAATGACCTATATGCAACGAGGAAACTATGTCGCGGTAATTAACCCTTTATTCTGGAGCGAGGTGATGTCTGACGATCCAACGCTGCAATGGGGGGTATATGATACGGTGACGAAAACCTTTTTCTCTTTAAGTAAACAAGCCTCAGCAGAAAAATTCTCACCATTGATTCATCAAAGGGAAATAACCGTACAGCAGAACGGTTATTTATATGCGATAGTCCATTCAACAAAACGTCCCATTGCTGCTATCGTTGCAACCTCCAATCAGCGTATTTTGTCACACTTTTATAATCACCTTGTATTTGCCTTACCGGCAGGCATTATGGGCAGCCTGGTGCTGCTTTTACTCTGGCTGCGTATAAACCAGAAGTACCAGTCACCTAAGCGTAAATTGCAACGTGCCCTCGAAAAACGGCAGCTTTGTCTCTATTACCAACCGATTATTGATATTAAAACGAATAAATGTATTGGTGCTGAGGCATTGCTACGCTGGCCGGGGAATCAGGGACAGGTAATGACGCCAGCAGAGTTTATTCCGCTGGCGGAACAAGAGGGTCTAATTACGCAGGTGACAGATTATGTCATTAATATGGTGTTTGACGATCTTGGTTCCTTGCTGGCAAAACACCCTGAATTATCTACTTCAATTAATTTGTCTGCCTCCGATTTTCATACTTCAAGGGTGATTGCCTTAACCAATCAAAAAATAGAACAATTCACCGTGCGTCCGCAGCAAATTAAATTTGAAGTCACTGAACATGCATTTTTAGATGTCGCCAAAATGACGCCGATTATTCTGGCTTTCCGTCAGGCTGGTTACGAAGTGGCGATCGATGACTTTGGTATTGGCTACTCCAACCTGCATAACCTTAACTCATTGAATATTGATATCCTGAAAATCGATAAATCGTTTGTTGAGACGTTGACCACGCATAAAACCAGCCATTTGATTGCGGAACACATCATCGAACTGGCACATAGTTTGGGTCTAAAAACGATTGCAGAAGGGGTGGAAACGGAGGATCAGGTCAACTGGCTGCGCAAACGCGGCGTGCGCTATTGTCAGGGCTGGTACTTTGCAAAGGCGATGCCGCCGCAGGTTTTTATGGCATGGGCAGAGCAATTACCCGCGCATGACGCCATGCGCGGGCAGTAACCCTAGATCCGGTGGCGGTAATCGCTGGGAGTGCGATCAAATTGCCGACGGAAAACGCGGGAAAAGGTCTGCTGTGAAACGTAACCCAGATCCATCGCGATATCAAAAATAGGGCGCTCGGTGGTGCGCAGTTCAACGGCAGCCAGTAGCAGTCGGCGTTGACGAATGTAATCGCCAAGCGTCTGATGCGTCACAGTGCGGAACATTCGCTGTAAATACCACTTTGAATAACCTGATTTTTTCGCCACCACATCAATGTTCAGCGGCTGGTCGATATGCTCGTCAATCCATGCGATAAGATCCTGAATAATTTTCTGATGGGACATAAATCTGCCTCTTTTCAGTGTTCAGTTCGTTAATTCATCTGTTGGGGAGTATAATTCCTCAAGTTAACTTGAGGTAAAGCGATTTATGGAAAAGAAATTACCCCGCATTAAAGCCTTGCTTACTCCAGGCGAAGTGGCGAAACGTAGCGGCGTGGCGGTATCGGCGCTGCACTTCTATGAAAGCAAAGGATTGATTACCAGTATCCGCAATAGCGGTAATCAGCGGCGATATAAGCGTGATGTGTTGCGATACGTCGCAATTATCAAAATTGCTCAACGCATTGGCATTCCGCTGGCGACCATTGGTGAAGCGTTTGGTGTGTTGCCCGAAGGGCATACGTTAAGTGCGAAAGAGTGGAAACAGCTATCTTCGCAATGGCGAGAAGAACTGGATCGACGCATTCATACCTTAGTCGCGCTGCGTGATGAACTGGACGGTTGTATTGGCTGCGGCTGCCTTTCGCGTAGCGACTGCCCGTTGCGTAACCCGGGCGACCGCTTAGGGGAAGAAGGCACCGGCGCACGCTTGCTGGAAGATGAACAAAACTAAAGCGCCACAAGGGCGCTTTAGTTTGTTTTCCGGTCTTTGTCTTTCACTCTATCCCGCTGGTACACGGGAGGGTTTCCCCCGACGTCAACACACCTCATTCGAGCACGTGGTGGAGGTTCCGGTTAGTGTTGATACTTTAATTGTATGTCACCGCTGTTTCTTCGCCAGTGCAAAGTGATCCTTTTTAACCGCAATATTTTTGCCATCTTGCGTGATTTTTTACCGTAAACCTTCGCCACAAGTTGCCTACAAATGCCGTAATTTTGCGCATCCACGATAACGTTTGCGCATCAATTGCCTGGTTTTTCATCGTCAACACAAGAAAAGGGAAAAAAGCAGCAAACTTCGGTTGAAAAAGCCGCTATGATCGCCGGATAATCGTTTGCTTTTTTTTACCACCCGTTTTGTATGCGCGGAGCTAAACGTTTGCTTTTTTGCGACGCCCCAGATTGTCGCAAACCTGAAGCAGGAAGAATAACGTTTCGCTGGCAGGGGATTGTCCGCCACGCATCTTGACGAAAAATAAACTCTCAGGGGATGTTTTCTTATGTCTACGCCATCAGCGCGTACCGGCGGTTCACTCGACGCCTGGTTTAAAATTTCACAACGTGGAAGCACCGTCCGTCAGGAAGTGGTTGCCGGGTTAACAACGTTTCTGGCGATGGTCTACTCGGTTATCGTCGTTCCAGGTATGTTGGGTAAAGCGGGCTTCCCGCCAGCGGCAGTTTTTGTTGCAACTTGTCTGGTTGCCGGGATTGGTTCTATCGCGATGGGGTTATGGGCCAATCTGCCGTTGGCTATCGGCTGCGCCATCTCTCTGACGGCGTTTACCGCATTCAGCCTGGTGCTGGGGCAACATATTAGCGTACCTGTCGCGCTGGGTGCCGTGTTCCTGATGGGTGTTCTGTTTACGGTAATTTCTGCCACGGGTATCCGTAGCTGGATTTTGCGCAACTTACCGCACGGCGTGGCACACGGCACGGGGATTGGTATCGGCCTGTTCTTGCTGCTGATTGCCGCTAATGGTGTCGGTCTGGTGATTAAAAACCCGCTCGACGGTCTGCCCGTTGCGCTGGGTGATTTCGCAACCTTCCCGGTGATTATGTCGCTGGTAGGTCTGGCGGTAATTATCGGTCTGGAAAAACTGAAAGTACCAGGCGGTATCCTGTTAACCATTATCGGCATCTCGATTGTGGGTCTGCTCTTTGATCCTAACGTCCATTTCTCTGGCGTTTTCGCCATGCCTTCATTGAGCGATGAGAACGGTAATTCGCTAATTGGTAGCCTGGATATTATGGGGGCGCTGAACCCTGTGGTTCTGCCGAGCGTACTGGCGCTGGTGATGACTGCTGTTTTCGATGCTACCGGAACCATCCGTGCGGTAGCCGGTCAGGCGAACCTGCTGGATAAAGACGGGCAGATTATCGACGGTGGTAAAGCACTGACCACCGACTCCCTGAGCAGCGTTTTCTCTGGCCTGGTCGGTGCGGCTCCGGCTGCGGTATACATTGAGTCTGCGGCAGGTACAGCGGCGGGCGGTAAAACCGGTCTGACGGCAATCACGGTTGGCGTGCTGTTTCTGCTGATTCTGTTCCTCTCTCCGCTCTCTTACCTCGTTCCGGGTTACGCAACAGCTCCGGCGCTGATGTACGTTGGCCTGTTGATGTTGAGCAACGTGGCGAAAATCGACTTTGCTGATTTCGTCGATGCAATGGCGGGTCTGGTAACAGCAGTATTCATCGTGCTGACCTGTAACATCGTAACTGGCATCATGATCGGCTTCGCGACCCTGGTGATTGGTCGTCTGGTTTCTGGCGAATGGCGTAAGCTGAACATCGGTACGGTCGTTATCGCCGTGGCGCTGGTCACCTTCTATGCTGGAGGCTGGGCAATCTAAGCTTTAATAAGATTCTGAAAACGGGTGGCAATGGCTGCCCGTTTTTATTTTCTCCGTACATTGTGTGAGCTTTTGCGATATTCTGAAAAACTGAGAGTCCGGGCATAACGCCTTTCTCAAATCATAAAAAACATTGCAAACAGGGAACGCATGGAAATCTTCTTCACCATACTGATAATGACCCTCGTGGTCTCGCTGTCCGGGGTGGTCACTCGTGTCATGCCCTTTCAGATCCCGCTTCCGCTTATGCAAATCGCCATCGGTGCGCTACTGGCGTGGCCGACGTTTGGTTTGCATGTGGAGTTTGATCCTGAACTCTTTTTAGTCTTGTTTATCCCGCCGTTGCTGTTTGCTGATGGCTGGAAAACACCAACCCGCGAATTTCTCGAACATGGTCGGGAAATATTCGGCCTCGCGCTGGCGCTGGTGGTGGTCACTGTGGTCGGCATTGGCTTCCTTATTTACTGGGTGGTGCCGGGTATCCCGCTGATACCCGCCTTTGCGCTGGCGGCGGTGCTCTCTCCGACCGATGCCGTGGCGCTCTCCGGGATTGTTGGCGAAGGGCGCATCCCGAAAAAAATCATGGGTATTTTGCAGGGCGAAGCGTTGATGAATGACGCCTCCGGCCTGGTGTCGCTGAAGTTTGCCGTGGCAGTTGCGATGGGGACGATGATCTTCACCGTTGGCGGCGCGACGGTTGAATTTATGAAAGTGGCCATTGGCGGTATTCTCGCCGGTTTTGCGGTGAGCTGGCTGTATGGTCGCTCGTTGCGTTTCCTCAGCCGCTGGGGCGGTGATGAACCCGCGACGCAGATCGTATTGCTGTTCCTGCTGCCGTTTGCCTCTTATCTGATTGCCGAACATATTGGCGTTTCCGGCATCCTTGCAGCAGTTGCCGCCGGGATGACCATCACCCGTTCCGGCGTGATGCGCCGTGCGCCGCTGGCGATGCGACTGCGCGCGAACAGCACCTGGGCGATGCTGGAATTTGTCTTTAACGGCATGGTGTTCTTGCTGTTGGGTCTGCAACTACCGGGTATTCTGGAAACGTCGCTGGTTGCGGCGGAAATTGACCCTAACGTCGAAATCTGGATGTTGTTTACTGACATCATCTTGATTTATGCGGCGCTAATGCTGGTGCGTTTTGGCTGGCTGTGGACGATGAAAAAGTTCAGCAACCGGTTCCTGAAGAAGAAGCCGATGGAGTTTGGTTCGTGGACGACACGAGAAATCCTTATCGCTTCTTTCGCCGGGGTGCGCGGGGCAATTACTCTTGCTGGTGTGCTCTCTATTCCTCTGCTGTTGCCGGATGGAAATGTCTTCCCGGCGCGTTATGAGCTGGTGTTCCTGGCGGCTGGTGTCATTCTCTTTTCGCTGTTTGTCGGCGTAGTGATGCTGCCTGTTCTGCTACAACACATTGAAGTTGCAGACCATTCACAACAGTTGAAAGAGGAGCGAATCGCGCGCGCGGCAACCGCTGAAGTGGCAATTGTGGCGATCCAGAAAATGGAGGAGCGTCTGGCGGCGGATACCGAAGAGAATATCGACAACCAGTTGCTCACTGAAGTCAGCTCTCGCGTCATTGGTAATCTGCGCCGTCGCGCCGATGGACGTAATGACGTTGAAAGTTCGGTTCAGGAAGAGAACCTGGAGCGTCGCTTCCGTCTGGCGGCGCTGCGTTCTGAACGCGCTGAACTCTACCACCTGCGCGCCACGCGGGAGATCAGCAACGAAACGCTGCAAAAATTACTGCACGATCTCGATTTGCTGGAAGCGTTGTTGATTGAGGAAAATCAATAATCTGCAGGGTTGGCGGGTGAGCCCGCCAACCTGTCTTGCTCTGGCATTAACCAGTATCCTTCACAACAGGTCAGCCACGCCTGGGCACAGTGGGAAAGGTAAACGCCCTCACGCCAAATCATTCCTAATTTCCAGCGTAGTTCGCTTTCCAGCGGCAGCCATTTTAAGGTGTTTTTATCTAATCGCTGGCAAATGGGTTCCGGCAAAATGGCTATTCCGACACCAGCCTGAACCATCGCGGCGAGAAAATCCCATTGTCCGCTGCGAACCGCAATCCTCGGCTTAACGCCATGTTCATCGAATAACGCCATCAATTGCTTACTTAAGGCAAAATCTTCGTTATAGATAAGAAGAGGATGTTCCGCCAGTGTCTCTGGTGAGACGGCATCACGCTCAAGCCATTTACCTGAACGCGGCACCAGAACACAAAGCGGATGACTAAACAGCGATAACGTTGTCAGGCCACTTTCTTCTACTGGCAGGGCGGTCAGTGCCATATCCAGTTCGCCGTTCATTACCGCTTGTTGTACCGTCAGACCACCAAACTCCGAAATCTTCAGTTCCACGCCGGGGTAACGCTGGCGGAACAAGCCAATCGGCCCGGCCATTAACATCCCAACCATCGGCGGGATCCCCAACCGTAAAACGCCGGTTTTAAGCTGATTGATATCGCTAAGCTCAGCTTCCAGTTGCCGAAACTCAGCCAATATAGCCAGCCCGCGCTCAAATACGACGCGACCAGTATCAGTGAGAAGCAGCCGACGACCATCGCGGATCAACAATATACAGTTCAGCTCATCTTCGAGATTCTTCAGCATCTTGCTGATGGTGGGCTGGGTCACAAACAACTTCTCCGCTGCGCGGGTGAAGCTTTGCTGGCGCACGACTTCGACAAAATAACGCAGCGTTCTGATATCCATAACTATTCCCTTTGACTATACCTGCAATGATTTTAATTCATTTCAGTAGCGGCATGAGGCTCTCTATACTTAACGTTCTGTTTTATTTTCAGGATATCCCCTCATGTCCGTGGCGCTTCGCCGCATTACCCCTGCCGTTGTGCAATCTCTTCAGGTATTTGTGCAGGTTGTGCTGTATGCAGGTTTATTTATTTTTGCGCAATATCTCGTCTCCTGGCTGCATTTGCCGCTGCCTGCCAACCTGGTGGGGATGATCCTGATGCTGGCGCTGATTGTTTGCCGCATTATTCCTCTGCAATGGGTACGTGCCGGGGCGCGCTGGTTACTGGCTGAAATGCTGCTGTTTTTTGTTCCTGCCGTGGTGGCGGTGGTGAACTATGCACAACTATTGCTGGTGGATGGTTGGCGTATTTTTGCAGTGATCGCGTTGAGCACGGTGATGGTATTGGGCACGACCGCCTGGGTAGTGGAAAAAGTCTATCGCTATGAAATGCGCAGGTTAAACCGTGACTAATTTTCAGTTAAGTGTGCTTTGTCTGGCGATAACCCTGGTTATCTATTTTCTTAACAAACGCCTTTATCGCCGCTTTCGTAAACTGCCGTTGATGCCTCTGGTGCTGACGCCTGCGCTACTGGTTATGCTGCTGGTTTTTGGCAATATTTCCTGGCAAAACTATATTGGCGAAGCGCACTGGCTACTATGGCTATTAGGCCCGGCAACCATCGCCTTTGCGGTGCCGGTGTATGACAATCGGGCGATCATTAAACGTCACTGGATGTCGCTGACGGCGGGCGTACTGACGGCAACGGTGGTGGCAGTGACCAGCTCGGTGTGGCTGGCACGATTATTTACCCTGTCGGATGAGATCCAGCGTAGCCTGGCGGTGCGTTCGGTCACTACACCATTTGCTCTGGCAGCGAGCCAGTCGCTCGGCGGACAGCCTGATCTGGTGGCGTTGTTTGTGGTGGTCACCGGCGTGTTTGGCATGGCGATTGGCGACGTGCTGTTTTTACGTCTCTCGATTCGCGAAGGGATGGCGAAAGGTGCCGGATTTGGCGCGGCGTCTCATGGCGCCGGGATCGCGCGATCGTATGAATTGGGTCAACAAGAGGGCGTGGTTGCCAGTCTGGTCATGATGCTTTCTGGCGTATTAATGGTACTGGTTTCGCCGCTGGTGGCCTGGATGATGTTCTGAAGAAATTCCCCGGTCGCCTGACCGGGGAAGGGTAGAGATTAATGTGCGCGGCCTTGCTCAACGCCAAAGCCTGTCTGGGAACGGATAAACTGCGCACGGAACAGTTCACGCTCACGCGCCCCTTCCGCTGAATTATCGGTTGCCGAGAAGAACCAGATGCCGAGGAATGCCACGGTGATCGAGAACAGCGCCGGGTATTCATACGGGAAGATGGCTTTTTCGTGACCAAGGATCTGTACCCAAATAGTCGGGCCGAGGATCATCAGCACTACAGCGGTAATCAGCCCCAGCCAACCCCCCAGCATCGCACCACGCGTGGTCAGTTTCGACCAGTACATAGAAAGCAGAATGATTGGGAAGTTACAGCTCGCCGCGATGGCAAACGCCAGACCCACCATGAAGGCGATGTTCTGATTTTCAAACAGGACACCGAGGATAATGGCAATCACGCCCAAAATCAGGACGGTGATTTTCGATACCCGCAGCTCTTCACGTTCGGTCGCGCCTTTTTTGAAGACGTTGGCGTAAAGGTCATGCGAAACCGCCGATGCACCTGCCAGCGTCAGACCGGCAACCACCGCGAGGATGGTGGCGAAAGCAACCGCTGAAATAAAGCCGAGGAACAGGTTACCGCCTACCGCATTGGCCAGGTGAACCGCCGCCATGTTGTTACCGCCAATCAGCGCCCCTGCCGCGTCTTTATAGGCCGGATTCGCACCGACCAGCATGATCGCGCCAAAACCGATAATAAAGGTCAGGATATAGAAGTAGCCCATAAATCCGGTGGCGTAGAACACGCTCTTACGCGCTTCACGGGCATCGCTGACCGTAAAGAAGCGCATCAGAATATGCGGTAAGCCAGCCGTACCAAACATCAGCCCCAGCCCCAGCGACAGCGCAGATATTGGATCTTTCACCAGCCCGCCCGGCTTCATGATGTCGACACCTTTCGGGTGCACCGCCATCGCTTCGCTGAACAGATTGTTGAAGCTAAAGCCAACATGTTTCATCACCATAAAGGCCATAAAGCTGGCACCGAACAGCAACAGTACGGCTTTGATAATCTGTACCCAGGTGGTCGCCAGCATTCCGCCGAACAGGACGTACATCATCATCAGTACGCCGACCAGAACCACCGCAATGTGATAGTTAAGGCCAAACAACAGTTCGATCAGTTTACCTGCGCCTACCATCTGGGCGATAAGGTAAAGCGCCACGACCACCAGAGAACCACAGGCCGAAAGAATACGAATCGGCCCTTGTTTCAGACGGTACGAGGCCACATCCGCAAAGGTATAGCGACCGAGGTTACGCAGACGTTCGGCAATCAGGAACAGAATAATTGGCCAGCCCACCAGGAAGCCCAGCGAGTAAATTAAGCCGTCATAGCCGGAGGTAAACACCAGCGCGGAGATGCCCAAAAATGAGGCGGCAGACATATAGTCACCCGCAATCGCCAGCCCGTTCTGGAAACCGGTGATATTGCCGCCTGCGGTGTAGTAGTCATTACGAGAACGTACACGTTTTGACGCCCAGTAGGTAATACCGAGCGTAAACACGACGAAAATCAGGAACATAATAATCGCCTGCCAGTTCGTCGGCTGGCGCTCTACGGCCCCGCTAATAGCATCCGCCGCGTTAGCTGCGAAAGGGAGTGTGGCGGCAAGCGCCGTCAGAACTCTTTTCATGATGCTTGTACCTCATGCAGGACTTCATTATTAAGACGGTCAAATTCGCCGTTCGCCCGCCAGATGTAGATACCAGTGAGAACAAAGGAGATCACAATCACTCCAACACCGACTGGAATCCCGCGTGTGACGCTGGTGTTCGGGTTCAGCGGAGTGCCCAGCCAGCCGGGCGCGAAGGCGATCAGTAAAATAAAGCCGATATAAACTGCCAGCATAATAATCGACAGGATGGTGGCAAACCGTTGCCGTTTTTCGACTAACTCCCTGAAATGCGCATTGTCTTCTATCCGCTGATAAATAGTGCCATTCATCACAGATTCTCCAGAGGTAATGTAGGGATTGTTTTAATTCCCGCTCCCTTATGGGAGAAGGTTATCGCTCAGGTAACCCTTGCCGAATCTAGGCCGGATAAGGCGTTATACGCCGCATCCGGCAATCAATGCCTGATGCGACGCTGTCGCGTCTTATCAGGCCTACAAACCGTTACCGACTCGCATCCGGCAATTGTGGGTTACGACGGCATTGCGATAGCCTGCTTCTCTTCAAGCAGCTTCTCGACTACGCCAGGATCGGCAAGCGTCGAGGTATCGCCCAGGTTGCTGGTATCGCCCGCCGCAATTTTGCGCAGAATACGGCGCATAATTTTGCCGGAGCGGGTTTTAGGCAGGGAGTCGGTCCAGTGCAGCACGTCTGGCGTTGCCAGCGGGCCAATCTCTTTACGCACCCAGTTGCGGACTTCTGCGTACAGTTCTGGTGACGGTTCCTCCCCGTGATTAAGCGTGACGTAGGCGTAGATCGCCTGACCTTTAATATTGTGCGGAATACCGACGACAGCGGCTTCGGCTATCTTCGGATGCGCCACCAGCGCCGACTCAATCTCCGCTGTCCCCAGACGGTGACCGGAGACGTTCAACACGTCGTCCACGCGCCCGGTGATCCAGTAATAGCCATCTTCGTCACGACGCGCGCCATCGCCACTGAAATACATATTTTTGAAGGTGGAAAAGTAGGTCTGTTCAAAACGCTCGTGATCGCCAAACAGCGTGCGCGCCTGACCCGGCCAGGAGTCGGTGATCACCAGGCTGCCTTCGGTAGCGCCTTCCAGCGGGTTACCTTCGTTATCGACCAGCGCCGGTTGCACGCCGAAGAACGGACGTGTTGCTGAACCGGCTTTCAGCTCGGTAGCGCCAGGCAGTGGGGTAATCATGAAACCGCCGGTTTCGGTCTGCCACCAGGTATCGACCACCGGACATTTCTCGTTGCCGATCTTCTTCCAGTACCACTCCCACGCTTCCGGGTTAATTGGCTCGCCCACAGAACCAAGAATGCGTAGCGACGAACGATCGGTGCCTTCAATCGCTTTATCGCCTTCCGCCATCAGTGCGCGAATCGCCGTGGGTGCGGTATAGAGAATATTGACCTGATGCTTATCCACCACCTGTGCCATACGGGCAGGCGTCGGCCAGTTCGGTACGCCTTCAAACATCAGCGTGGTTGCCCCGCAGGCCAGCGGACCATACAGCAAGTAACTGTGTCCGGTAACCCAGCCCACATCGGCGGTGCACCAGTAGATATCGCCCGGATGATAATCAAAGACATATTTAAAGGTCAGCGCCGCGTACACCAGATAACCGCCGGTAGTGTGCAGCACGCCTTTCGGCTTACCGGTAGAACCGGAGGTGTAGAGAATAAACAACGGATCTTCGGCGTTTACTTCTTCCGGCTGGTGCTGATCGCTCGCTTGCTCAACCAGGTCGTGCCACCACAGGTCGCGTCCTTCCTGCCAGTCGATTTTCCCGCCAGTACGCTTCAGTACAACCACATGTTCAATGCTGGTGACGTTCGGATTTTTCAGCGCGTCATCGACGTTTTTCTTCAGCGGAATGCTACGTCCAGCGCGTACACCTTCGTCGGAAGTGATCACCAATCGTGAGTTGGAATCGATAATACGTCCGGCAACGGCTTCCGGCGAGAAGCCGCCGAAAATCACCGAATGCACCGCACCAATGCGGGCGCAGGCCAACATCGCGACTGCGGCTTCCGGCACCATCGGCATATAAATCGCCACCACATCACCTTTTTTAATGCCCAGCTCAAGCAGGGTATTGGCGAAGCGGCAGACGTCGCGGTGCAGCTCTTTATAGCTGATATGTTTGCTCTGGCTGGCGTCATCGCCTTCCCAGATGATAGCGGTGCGATCGCCGTTTTCTTGCAGATGGCGGTCGAGGCAGTTGGCCGCCAGATTTAGCGTGCCGTCCTCGTACCATTTAATGGACACATTACCCGGGGCAAAGGAGGTGTTTTTCACCTTCTGGTAGGGTTTGATCCAGTCGAGAATTTTTCCCTGTTCGCCCCAGAAGGTATCTGGTGCGTTAATAGATTGTTGATACATCGCTTCGTACTGCTGAGGGTTTATCAGGCAACGGTCTGCGATGTTGGCAGGAATGGTGTGTTTGTGAATTTGACTCATGCTTTTGTTCTCCTTGTAGGATGTTAATAATATGTGGCATAAGCGTTAAATGTAGGGGTATTGGCAGTTTTGTTTAGTATTTGGGCGACAGATCACGCAAAAGTAGAATTGTGCAAATAAACGGCAGGGTAATTTTTGAAGGACACCAACAAAAGTTGATTAATTCTTTGAGGAACATGCAGTTATGCATGCTGTTGAAAAAGAGGAAGATACCGACTAACTCTAAAGTGGTATTTTACATGCACTTACAATTGATTAAAGACAACATTCTGAGTGTGGTTATTTGTTACACATAGGGGCGAGCAATGTCATAACAGTGTATGTGCGGTTACTGTTATGAAAAAACAATAAAAACTGCCATTTCCTCAATGGCAAAATTTGGATGAAGCCCCTATGACAAGGATAAAAATAAACGCACGCCGTATCTTCAGCTTATTGATTCCTTTTTTCTTTTTCACTTCTGTTCACGCTGAACAAACGGCCGCTCCCGCGAAACCTGTAACTGTGGAAGCGAAGAATGAAACCTTTGCCCCGCAGCACCCCGATCAATATCTCTCCTGGAAAGCCACCTCGGAACAATCAGAGCGTGTTGACGCACTGGCGGAAGATCCACGTCTGGTGATCCTGTGGGCGGGGTATCCCTTCTCACGCGATTACAACAAGCCGCGTGGACATGCCTTTGCTGTGACCGATGTACGTGAAACGTTGCGTACCGGTGCGCCGAAAAACGCTGAAGATGGTCCGCTACCGATGGCATGCTGGAGTTGTAAAAGCCCGGATGTGGCGCGTCTGATCCAGAAAGACGGTGAAGATGGCTACTTCCACGGTAAATGGGCGCGCGGCGGCCCGGAAATCGTCAACAATTTAGGTTGTGCCGATTGCCATAACACTGCCTCACCAGAGTTCGCCAAAGGCAAGCCGGAGTTAACCCTTTCCCGTCCGTATGCGGCTCGCGCGATGGACGCCATTGGTAAACCTTTTGAGAAAGCCGGACGCTTCGACCAGCAATCAATGGTTTGCGGTCAGTGCCATGTGGAGTATTACTTCGACGGCAAAAACAAAGCCGTTAAATTCCCGTGGGATAACGGCATGAAAGTCGAAAACATGGAGCAGTATTACGACAAAATTGCCTTCTCTGACTGGACTAACTCCCTGTCGAAAACGCCAATGCTGAAAGCGCAGCACCCGGAATATGAAACCTGGACAGCGGGCATTCACGGTAAAAACAACGTGACCTGTATCGACTGCCATATGCCAAAAGTGCAGAACGCCGAAGGCAAACTCTACACCGACCATAAAATTGGCAATCCGTTTGATAACTTCGCCCAGACTTGTGCGAACTGCCATACCCAGGACAAAGCCACGCTGCAAAAACTGGTCGCGGAGCGTAAACAGTCGATTAACGACCTGAAAATCAAGGTCGAAGATCAACTGGTTCACGCCCACTTCGAAGCGAAAGCGGCGCTGGATGCTGGCGCGACGGAAGCCGAAATGAAGCCGATTCAGGACGATATCCGTCATGCTCAGTGGCGTTGGGATCTGGCGATCGCTTCCCACGGCATTCATATGCACGCGCCGGAAGAAGGTCTGCGGATGCTTGGCACGGCGATGGATAAAGCGGCGGATGCGCGTACCAAACTGGCGCGTTTGCTGGCGACCAAAGGCATCACCCATGAAATCCAGATCCCGGATATCTCGACCAAAGAGAAAGCCCAGCAGGCCATTGGCCTGAACATGGAACAAATCAAGGCCGAGAAGCAGGACTTCATCAAAACGGTGATCCCACAGTGGGAAGAGCAGGCACGTAAAAACGGTCTGTTAAGCCAATAACCCCCGTTCCGCCTCGCAAGGGGCGGAAAACACAATGGAGTGAATATGAGCGTATTACGTTCGTTATTAACTGCCGGGGTGCTGGCGTCGGGCCTGTTGTGGAGCCTGAACGGAATTACCGCTACCCCTGCGGCGCAGGCATCTGGTGATCGCTACGAAGTTACCCAGCAGCGTAACCCGGATGCCGCCTGTCTGGACTGTCATAAGCCAGACACCGAAGGTATGCATGGCAAACATGCTTCCGTTATCAACCCGAATAATAAATTGCCGGTTACCTGCACCAACTGTCACGGCCAGCCGTCACCGCAACACCGCGAAGGGGTGAAAGATGTGATGCGCTTTAACGAGCCGATGTACAACGTTGGTGAGCAGAACAGTGTTTGTATGTCCTGCCATCTGCCGGAACAGTTGCAAAAAGCGTTCTGGCCGCACGATGTCCACGTGACTAAAGTGGCGTGCGCCAGCTGCCATTCCCTGCATCCACAGCAAGATACGATGCAGACGTTAAGTGACAAAGGACGGATTAAGATTTGCGTCGATTGCCACAGCGATCAGCGCACCAATCCGAACTTTAACCCGGCGTCTGTTCCGTTGCTTAAGGAGCAGCCATGACCTGGTCACGTCGCCAGTTTCTCACCGGCGTCGGCGTGCTGGCAGCCGTCAGCGGCACCGCAGGACGCGTGGTGGCGAAAACGTTGAATATCAATGGCGTGCGTTACGGCATGGTGCATGACGAGTCGTTATGCATCGGCTGTACCGCCTGTATGGATGCTTGTCGGGAAGTAAACAAGGTGCCGGAAGGTGTCTCGCGCCTGACGATTATTCGTAGCGAGCCACTGGGCGAATTTCCTGATGTGAAATATCGCTTCTTCCGTAAGTCTTGCCAGCACTGCGACCATGCGCCTTGCGTTGACGTCTGCCCGACCGGCGCCTCTTTTCGCGATGCCGCCAGCGGGATTGTCGATGTTAATCCGGATCTCTGCGTCGGTTGTCAGTACTGCATCGCCGCTTGTCCGTACCGCGTGCGCTTTATCCATCCGGTCACGAAGACGGCGGACAAATGCGATTTCTGCCGTAAGACCAATTTACAGGCCGGTAAGCTGCCCGCGTGCGTTGAAGCTTGCCCGACGAAAGCACTGACGTTTGGCAATCTGGACGATCCTAACAGTGAGATTTCGCAACTGCTGCGCCAGAAGCCCACTTACCGCTACAAGCTGGCGCTGGGAACCAAACCGAAGCTGTACCGCGTACCGTTTAAATACGGGGAGGTGAGTCAATGACGCAGGCTTCCGCATTTCATTTTGAATCACTGGTGTGGGACTGGCCGATTGCCATCTATCTGTTTTTGGTGGGGATTTCTGCCGGGCTGGTGACGCTGGCGGTGTTGCTGCGTCGCTTCTACCCGCAGGCGGGCGGCGCAGACAGTACGTTGCTGCGTACCACGCTGATTGTCGGGCCCGGCGCGGTGATCCTCGGTCTGTTGATCCTCGTCTTCCACCTGACGAGACCGTGGACCTTCTGGAAGCTGATGTTCCACTACAGTTTTACCTCGGTGATGTCGATGGGGGTAATGCTGTTTCAGCTCTACATGGTGGTGCTGGTGCTGTGGCTGGCGAAAATCTTTGAACACGATTTGCTTGCCCTGCAACAACGCTGGTTGCCGAAGCTGGGGATCGTGCAAAAGGTTCTGAACCTGCTGTCACCCGTTCATCGCGGACTGGAAACGCTGATGCTGGTGCTGGCGGTGTTGTTGGGGGCTTATACCGGCTTTCTGCTGTCGGCGCTGAAATCGTATCCGTTTCTCAATAACCCGATCCTGCCGGTGCTGTTCCTGTTCTCCGGCATCTCGTCCGGTGCGGCAGTGGCGCTGATCGCCATGGCGATACGCCAGCGCAGTAATCCGCATTCCACGGAAGCGCACTTTGTTCACCGCATGGAAATCCCCGTGGTATGGGGTGAAATCTTCCTGCTGGTGGCGTTTTTTGTCGGCATGGCGCTGGGCGATGACGGTAAAGTGCGTGCACTGGTGGCGGCGTTGGGCGGCGGTTTCTGGACGTGGTGGTTCTGGCTTGGTGTCGCCGGGCTGGGACTAATTATGCCAATGTTGCTCAAACCGTGGGTCAATCGCAGTTCCGGCATTCCTGCCGTGCTGGCGGCGTGTGGAGCCAGTCTGGTCGGTGTGTTGATGCTGCGTTTTTTCATTCTCTACGCCGGACAGTTGACGGTGGCGTAAACCAGAAAAGAGGTGGTTTCTGGACGTATTCCTTCCTGAAGTCGGTTTTCTGGCGTTGTTGTTAAGTCTTGGGGTCAATGTGTTGACCCCGTTGACAACCTTCGCGGGTGTGCGGTTGCGCTGGCCTGCGATGATGCGGCTCACCAGCATCGGCATTCTGGCGCAGTTCGCGCTCCTGCTGCTCGCCTTTGGCGTACTGACGTATTGTTTTCTCATCAGCGATTTCTCGGTCATTTATGTCGCCCAACATAGCTATAGCCTGCTGTCGTGGGAACTCAAACTGGCGGCGGTGTGGGGCGGTCATGAAGGTTCGCTGCTGCTTTGGGTGCTGCTACTTTCCGCCTGGAGCGCGCTGTTTGCCTGGCATTATCGGCAGCAAACCGATCCGTTATTTCCGCTGACGCTAGCCGTTTTATCTCTCATGCTCGCCGCACTGCTACTGTTTGTGGTGCTGTGGTCCGATCCCTTCGTGCGGATATTTCCACCAGCAATCGAAGGCCGCGATCTCAATCCGATGCTGCAACATCCCGGTCTTATCTTCCATCCGCCGCTGCTTTATCTCGGCTATGGCGGTTTGATGGTGGCGGCGAGCGTGGCGCTGGCGAGTTTACTGCGCGGCGAGTTTGATGCGGCCAGCGCCCGAATTTGCTGGCGCTGGGCGTTACCTGGCTGGAGTGCATTAACTGCGGGGATCATCCTCGGTTCCTGGTGGGCCTACTGCGAACTCGGCTGGGGCGGCTGGTGGTTCTGGGATCCGGTGGAAAACGCCTCTTTATTACCCTGGCTTTCTGCCACTGCGCTGCTGCACAGTTTGTCCCTGACACGCCAGCGGGGGATTTTCTGCCACTGGTCGCTGTTACTGGCGATAGTTACTCTGATGCTGTCGCTGCTGGGCACCTTAATTGTCCGTTCTGGCATTCTGGTTTCGGTTCATGCGTTCGCGCTGGATAACGTCCGCGCCGTGCCGTTGTTCAGCCTGTTTGCACTGATTAGCCTTGCGTCTTTGGCTCTGTATGGCTGGCGAGCGCGGGACGGTGGCCCGGTGGTGCGTTTTTCGGTGTTATCGTGGGAAATGTTAATCCTCGCTACGCTGTTGCTGTTTTGCGCAGTGCTACTGATCGTGCTGGTGGGAACGCTTTATCCGATGATTTACGGCCTGCTGGGCTGGGGACGCCTCTCCGTTGGCGCGCTGTATTTTAACCGCGCGACGTTACCGTTTGGTCTGTTGATGCTGGTGGTGATTGTGCTGGCGACGTTTGTCTCTGGCAAACGCGCGCAGCTTCCGGCGCTGGTAGCTCATGCGGGCGTGCTGTTATTTGCCGCCGGGATCGTGGTCTCCAGCGTCAGCCGTCAGGAGATCAGCCTGAATTTACAGCCGGGTCAGCAGGTGACGCTGGCAGGATACACCTTCCGTTTTGAGCGCCTCGATCTACAAGCCAAAGGTAATTACACCAGCGAAAAAGCGATAGTGGCGTTATTTGACCATCAGCAACGCATTGGTGAACTGACACCGGAGCGGCGTTTTTACGAAGCACGTCGTCAGCAAATGATGGAGCCGTCAATTCGCTGGAACGGCATCCATGACTGGTATGCGGTCATGGGTGAAAAAACCGGAGCGGATCGTTACGCTTTTCGTTTGTATGTACAAAGCGGTGTGCGCTGGATCTGGGGGGGAGGATTGTTGATGATTGCGGGCGCATTGTTAAGCGGATGGCGGGGGAGGAAGCGCGATGAATAAAGGACTTCTCACGCTACTGCTGTTATTTACCTGTTTTGCGCGCGCTCAGGTTGTAGACACCTGGCAATTCGCCAATCCGCAACAACAGCAACAGGCGTTAAATATTGCCAGCCAGTTACGTTGTCCGCAGTGCCAAAATCAGAACTTACTGGAATCCAACGCGCCGGTGGCAGTCAGTATGCGCCATCAGGTTTACAGCATGGTGGCGGAGGGGAAAAGCGAAGCTGAAATCATTGGCTGGATGACCGAACGCTACGGTAATTTTGTTCGCTATAACCCACCGCTGACCGGTCAGACGCTGGTGTTGTGGGCGCTGCCAGTGGTGTTGTTACTACTGATGGCACTGCTCCTCTGGCGAGTGAGGGCGAAGCGATGAAACAGCACCAAATACCGGTGAAAACACTGACAACTCTCACGATTTTTATGTTATTTATCTGTGTCGGTAGTTATCTGTTAAGCCCAAAATGGCAGGCGGTACGTGCGGAGTATCAGCGTCAGCGCGATCCGCTACATCAGTTTGCCAGCCAGCAAACCCCGGAAGCGCAGCTTCAGGCATTGCAGGATAAAATTCGTGCTAATCCACAAAACAGCGAACAGTGGGCGTTGCTGGGCGAGTATTACCTGTGGCAAAACGATTACAGTAATTCGCTGCTGGCATACCGTCAGGCGTTGCAACTACGTGGTGAGAACGCTGAACTGTATGCGGCGCTGGCGACGGTGCTTTATTACCAGGCCAGCCAGCATATGACCGCCCAGACTCGCGCAATGATCGACAAAGCCCTCGCGCTGGACGAAAACGAAATTACCGCCCTGATGCTGCTGGCTTCCGATGCTTTTATGCAGGCGAATTACGCGCAGGCCATCGAACTATGGCAAAAAGTGATGGATCTCAATTCACCCAGGGTCAACCGGACACAGTTGGTTGAGTCGATTAATATGGCAAAACTCCTTCAACGGCGATCGGATTAATCATTCGGCGTTGCAGATTATGTTATTGAGCTGCGTAAAAAATAATCGAATGAATACATGTAAAAAATAATCACCATTAACGATTATTGCAGATTAAACAAATAAAAATCTTTCCATAACAAATGGTTATTCATATAACCTGTCATAAACTCGCGTTATTATGCATTAATGCAGCGAAAAGCTCTGTTGTTAAAGGGTTGCGCAACATACCGCGCAAATGATACTGATCATAAGCGTTAAAAAAATCTACAAACCAACGCAACACAATTCATGCCCTGGCAGTATGTCACGTTCTCGCGTTTCTGAACGGGGAACGGTGCTCCATTGAGGAAGTCATTCATATGAAAAATATAAAATTCAGCCTGGCCTGGCAGATTCTGTTTGCTATGGTGCTGGGCATTCTCCTGGGAAGCTACCTGCACTACCATAGCGACAGTCGCGAATGGCTGGTCGTCAATTTGCTCTCTCCGGCGGGTGATATCTTCATCCACCTGATCAAAATGATTGTTGTGCCGATTGTGATCTCCACGCTGGTGGTAGGTATCGCGGGTGTTGGTGATGCCAAACAGCTTGGGCGTATTGGCGCGAAAACCATTATCTACTTTGAAGTGATCACCACCGTCGCCATCATTCTGGGGATCACTCTGGCAAACGTCTTCCAGCCCGGTGCCGGGGTGGATATGTCGCAGCTGGCGACCGTCGATATCTCGAAATATCAGAGCACTACGGAAGCGGTACAAAGCAGTTCCCACGGCATTATGGGCACGATTTTGTCGCTGGTGCCGACGAACATTGTGGCGTCGATGGCGAAAGGCGAAATGCTGCCGATCATCTTCTTCTCGGTGCTGTTTGGTCTGGGGCTTTCCTCCCTGCCCGCGACGCATCGTGAACCGCTGGTGACCGTGTTCCGCTCCATCTCTGAAACCATGTTTAAAGTGACTCACATGGTGATGCGTTATGCACCGGTGGGTGTGTTTGCGCTGATTGCGGTGACGGTGGCTAACTTTGGTTTCTCTTCTCTGTGGCCACTGGCGAAGCTGGTGCTGCTGGTGCATTTCGCTATTCTGTTCTTCGCGCTGGTGGTGCTGGGAATTGTGGCGCGCCTGTGCGGGTTAAGCGTCTGGATCCTGATTCGTATTCTGAAAGATGAGCTGATTCTGGCGTACTCCACTGCCAGCTCTGAAAGCGTACTGCCGCGAATTATTGAGAAGATGGAAGCCTACGGAGCACCGGCGTCGATCACCAGCTTCGTGGTGCCGACCGGTTACTCTTTTAACCTTGATGGTTCGACGCTGTATCAAAGTATTGCCGCTATCTTCATCGCGCAGTTGTATGGCATTGATTTGTCCATCTGGCAGGAAATCATTCTGGTGCTGACGCTGATGGTGACCTCGAAAGGGATTGCTGGCGTGCCGGGTGTGTCGTTTGTGGTGCTGCTGGCAACGCTGGGTAGCGTCGGTATTCCTCTGGAAGGTCTGGCGTTTATTGCCGGTGTTGACCGTATCCTCGACATGGCGCGTACCGCGCTGAACGTGGTGGGTAACGCGCTGGCGGTGCTGGTGATTGCCAAGTGGGAACACAAATTTGACCGCAAAAAGGCGATGGCCTACGAACGTGAAATGCTGGGCAAATTTGATAAGACTGCGGATCAGTAATTGAAGATTGCCGGGGGTATATCCACCCGGCAATGTATGGATGCCTGATGCGACGCTGTCGCGTCTTATCAGGCCTACGCCAGACAGCGCAATAGCCTGATTTAGCGTGATTTTGTAGGTCGGATAAGGCGTTTACTCCGCATCCGACATCAATGCCTGATGCGACGCTTGCCGCGTCTTATCAGGCCTACGCCAGACAGTGCAATAGCCTGATTTAGCGTGATTTTTGTAGGTCGGATAAGGCGTTTACGCCGCATCCGACATCAACGCCTGATGCGACGCTTAACGCGTCTTATCAGGCCTATCTTAACCGTTGGTTAATTTTTCAAACTCTTCACACCCGGTATCAAACCCTTCCATACAGCTCAGGTTCAACCAATGCAGCGCCTTTTGTTTGTTCTTCTCGATAAAACCCTCTTCACCGTTTAAGAACATCATCCCCGCCCAGTACTCGGAATAACCGGTACGGGAAATCGCGGAGCTGCGTTTGAAATACCAGGTTGCTTTGTCATCGTCAGCCGTAATGCCCACGCCGTTGGCGTAAATCAAGCCAAGCAGCATCTGGGCATCAACGGCGGTATCATTCTCCAGATCTTCCGAGGCGTTTTCTAACAGCGAAATCGCCTTCGGATAATCTGGTTTACCCGCCTGGCTATTAACCAGAATATGCGCCAGCGTCACTTCACCTTCTTTACTGCCCGCCTGCGCTGCTTTCTCGGCGAGCACTTTTGCTTGTGGATAGTCCAGACTGACCGGATTGGTGATTTTGATCTGCGCTAACAGCGCGCAGGCATCGGCATCACCGCTGTCAGCGGCTTTCTGTGCCCAATATTCGGCTTTGCTCAAATCGCCGGAGCTAAACCAGCTGTCGGCAAGAAAATATTGTGCGCGTCGGTCTCCGGCCTCTGCTGCCTTTACATACTGGCTGCCGGGTTCGGAGTCGTTTGCGTGGGCAAAGAATGTCAAAAACAACATCAATGCGATAATTTTTTTCATTTTGATAATACGATTGGGTAGGGAGTAACCAGTATAAAGAGTTCGAATGGATAAAAAAACAGCCTCCGAAAGGAGGCTGTAAGAGGGACTGATTTACGCCAGCGCCGCTTCGCGCAGGCGAGTTTTCAACTTGTTGTACTCGTCGATCACGTACTGCTCGGCGGCGCGCTGATCGGCGATCGGCTCGACGCGCACGGCGCAGTATTTGTACTCCGGCGTTTTCGTAATCGGGCTTAAGTTCTCGGTAACCAGCTCGTTACAGGCACCAATCCACCACTGGTAGGTCATGTAAATCGCTCCTTTGTTCGGACGATCGCTGACCTGCGCACGGGTGATAATTTTGCCTTTACGCGAATGCACCCAAACCAATGCCTCGTCTTCAATACCCAGACGTTTGGCGTCTTCGGTATTAATTTGCGCGTAGCCAGGTTCATCAGCCAGCGCCGCCAGCGCCGCACAGTTACCAGTCATCGAACGACAGGAGTAGTGACCAACTTCACGCACCGTTGACAGTACCATCGGGTACTCGTCGGTGAGCTTGTCGATTGGCGCTACCCAGTCGCAGGTGAAGAACTGCGCCAGACCGTTCGGGGTATCAAACTTCTCTTTAAACAGATAAGAAGTCCCCTGATCGGCATCTGAAGTATCGCGGCAAGGCCACTGAATGAAGCCCAGTTCGCCCATTTTCTCGTAAGTCGCACCGTAGAAATCCGGGCACAGATGACGCAACTCATCCCAGATCTCCTGGGTGTTGTTGTAGTGCATCGGATAACCCATACGGGTGGCGATTTCACTGATGATTTGCCAGTCCGTTTTCAGATCCCATTTCGGTTCAACTGCTTTGAAGAAACGCTGGAAGCCACGGTCAGCCGCAGTAAACACGCCTTCATGCTCGCCCCACGAGGTTGACGGTAAAATAACATCCGCCGCCGACGCGGTTTTGGTCATAAAGATGTCCTGAACGATGACCAGTTCCAGATCTTCAAAGGCTTTACGTACTGCCGACAGTTCCGCATCAGTTTGCAGCGGATCTTCGCCCATAATGTACGCCGCACGGACTTCGCCATGCGCCGCACGGTGCGGCAGTTCGCTGATGCGATAACCGGTATGGGCCGGCAGGCTTTCCACGCCCCAGGCTTTGGCGAATTTCTCGCGGTTAGCCGGATCTTTCACGTACTGATAGCCCGGATACGTATCCGGCAGCGCGCCCATATCGCAGGCACCCTGCACGTTGTTCTGACCACGAACCGGGTTAACGCCCGCATGTGGCTTACCGAGGTTACCGGTCAGCATCGCGAGGCTGGTCAGAGAACGCACGGTTTCCACGCCCTGATAGAACTGGGTAACACCCATGCCCCACAGAATGGATGCGCTTTCGGCCTGGGCATACATCCGCGCCGCCTGACGAATCTCACTGGCGCTGACGCCGGTGATATCTTCAACCGACTCCGGCGTGTAGCCTTCAACGATTTTACGATACTCTTCAAAGCCTTCTGTGCGGGAAGCGACGAACGCTTTGTCGTACAGATTTTCTTCAATAATGACATGGCCCATCGCATTCAACAGCGCGATGTTCGAGCCGTTTTTCAGTGCGATGTGCATGTCAGCAATGCGCGCGGTTTCAATTTTGCGCGGATCGCAGACGATAATTTTCGCCCCGTTACGTTTAGCGTTAATTACGTGATTCGCCACGATTGGGTGGGAATCTGCCGGGTTGTACCCGAAAACGAACACTAAATCGGTATTATCAATTTCGTTAATGGCATTGCTCATTGCGCCGTTACCGACCGATTGGTGCAGACCTGCAACCGATGGGCCGTGTCAGACGCGAGCGCAGCAGTCAACGTTATTAGTACCAATAACGGCGCGCGCAAATTTTTGCATTACATAGTTGGTTTCGTTACCCGTACCACGCGAGGAGCCGGTCGTCTGGATGGCATCCGGACCGTACTTCTCTTTGATGGCGCTCAGGCGCTCGGCAACGTAATTCAGTGCCTCATCCCAGGAAACAGGTTCGAGTTTGCCGCCACGCTGGCGACGGATCATGGGGGTTTTCAGGCGCGGGGTCAGGATCTGGGTATCGTTAATGAAATCCCAGCCATAATAACCCTTCAGACACAGAGTACCCTGGTTGGTTTTCCCCTGCGCTGCCTCCGCCCGGACGATTTTGCCGTTATCGACGACCAGGTTGATTTTGCAACCTGATGCGCAATATGGGCAAACCGTGACGACTTTTTTCATCGGTCTCGCTCCAGTTAATCAAATCACGCATACGCGCTCTCGACTACAGTATGCATCTTTTATGCCACATTTTATTTGGGGACATTCCTTGATATTACGGGCACTATTTATTCAAAACTCTGACGAAAAACAGGCTGTCGTCAGTTTTGACGTGACGAAACGAAATACCGCGTGACAGCCATCACGCGGCAGACATTTTATTTTTTCTCGATGCCGGGAGCCGCCTGATACCCGCCGCCCAGCGATTTCATCAACTGAATGCTTTGGATCACGCGGCGGCTATCCAGCATCAGTAATGACATCTCTTCGGCAAGCACCGGCAATTCGGCTTCGGTTGCCTGTAAGCGGCTGGTTAAACCGCGCTTGTAGGCGGCGTCGGCGGCGCGCTGGGTGAAGCGGGTCGCTTCTACGCGTTCTGCCTGCATCTTCCGCTCGTCATTCAGCGTTTGCAGACGCGTGCCATTGACTGCGACATCGCGCACTGCGTTCAGCACGGACTGGTTGTAGCGTTCAATCATCATGTTGCTGGCGGCACGAGTGCCTTCGAGATTGGCATTCAACCGTCCACCGTCAAACAGCGGCAATTTCAGGCCTGGAATGAAGTTGAACTGGCGACTGCTTTTTTTGAATAAGGTATCCAGGTGAATGGAATCCAGGCCGAAAAACGCTTTGATATCAAAGCTTGGGTAGAACAGCGCCCGCGCGGAATCCACCTGATTTAATGACGCCTGAACATACCAGCGCATGGCTTGCAGATCCGGACGTCTGGCGAGCAACTCATAAGAGAGTGTCGCCGGAATGCCGGTCTGTACCTGTGGTAACGCCACTGGTTTGATCTCCGGCATATCGCTGGCGCCCGCGCCAGTCAATGCGCGCAGAGATTCTCGTGTTTCAGTGATTTGCCCTTTGACGGCAGCAATTTGTTTATCGACCGCCAGAATCTGCGCCCGCGCGCCGTGGAACGGTACTTGCGCTTCCAGGCCGTGCGCCACTTTGCTCTGATGCGCTTTCACCGCGTAATCAATCACGCTGCGGGTTTGCTCTAACAGATCGAGCATCTGGTAGCTGGCCTGCATACTGTAATAAAGCTGCGCTACGCCTGTAGTGAGCGACAGTTCCACTGCCGCAGTTTCTGCCAGCGCGGCGTTATGCGCGCCAATGGCGGCGGCAACCGCTGAGCGATGTACGCCCCATAAATCGAGATCCAGTCCAGCAAATAAACCTACGGTGGCTTCGGTGTAGTACGGACCATCCATTCCCAGTGCGGGCGCATCCATCGCATAAGGGCTTAAAAAGCCGTTGGCAGAGACGCGCTGGCGGTTGAGCATCCCTAACGCCGCCACCTGCAATTGTGAACCAGCATCTAACAAATCTGCCTGCGACCGCGCTTTTTCTTCCCGCAATTTCGCTTCGGCGAGGGTGTGAGAACCGCTTAACGTCCGTTGGATCAGCGCATCCAGTTGTGGATCATTAAACTGTCTCCACCACTGCGCTTGCGGCCAGCCGGAACTGGCAAGATGAATATCATCGGCAAGTTTGATCTGCTCTGGTTTAAGCTGTTGATGAGGGGCTGAATCCTTACGCACTAACGCACAGCCGGAAATCAGCGTCGTGCTGCCGAGAATGCTGCACAACAACAAGCGTGAAAGTTGACGATTGATCATTGAGTGGCTCCTTGTGCCTGTTCCGTGGCGGGCGTTAATGCCGGGGCTGTCCAGTCTGGCAAGCGGGCGATGAGCTGACAGACGTGTTGCTCCTGTTTTAATAAGGTGGGCAGGATGGCCTGCGAGGCGGGTATCTCTTCAAGCGTTATTTGAGGAGAACGGCTGAGCGCGGTTGCCAGACCGGCAGTGTATTTCTCCAGTGCGTCGGCAAAGTGGCTGGCTCTGTCCGGCTGGAGCGCGTGATCCAGCGCCTGAGCCGAGTTCCAGGTGGCATCCCAGGCGTGAAGAATGTCGCGTCCCTGACGAATAACTGTTTGCGAGCGTTCAATCAGTAAGGCGCGTTCATCGCCGTCCAGTTGACGTTCAAGCGCCACGCGTTGGCACATTTCTTCACAGGCATTAAACGCCGCATGTAGACCTATACGAATTTGCAGATAAGTGCGCAGAGCCGTGACTTCCTGCTGGCGCGGGATACGCATCAGTTTGCTTAACATACCCAGCGCGCCAGCCAGTTTTTGCGGCAGTGCACGCGCTTCGCTTTCAGGCCAGACAAAGGTGTAAATCACCGCCGATACCGCCGTACCGATAAGAATGCCGATGGCACGATCGCGTATTTCCACCAGGTCGTAAACCGGACCAAAGACGTTTTCGAGCGTGGCGAGAGCAAAGGTCACCACCATCTGCGTGCCGATATAAGAAGAACGCTCAGAGCTGGTGGCGAACCACGCGCCCACCAGGAAAATCGGTGCCAGTACGAGCAGCAATTCGACAATGTTGTCCAGCCATGGCATGACCAGTAGCGTAAACAGCAACGCCAGAATTGCACCGCAAAAAGCTCCGCCAAAACGTAGCGCCATCTTCTGGTACGAAGAACCGATATTGGGGTTAGCGACGATCACGCAGGTCAGCATACAGGTGTGAATGCCTTCCCAGTCCACGCCGCTGTAGAAGGTATAACAGATCAAACAGGCCAGCAGCGTTTTTACCGCGTAACGCATATAGTCCGGATTAGTAAAGGCATCGGCGACCATTGACGGCGGTTTGGCGGCGGGCGTTGGCGGCGTGTGCGGGTCCATCTGACCAAGCTGTAACATTATGGGTTCGCCAGTCGGCGTCGTCCGCGAGGCAAAAGACATTCAGTTTTTGCAGCGCCAGCGCCTCTCTTTCAATCCGCGTTTCGGGTAGCGGCGCAAGGCTTTCTGTCAGGTGACGTACCGCGTCATCAAGCCGATCATTAAGCGCCTGATGCATCTGCGTAATAGCGCGGCTGGGAAACCACAGCACGCCGATTAACGTCATCAGCAAGGTTGGATAGAGGCCGACAACGATACACCACAGCGTTAAGCGCACGACCACTTCCGGGTAGTCGAGCATGGCGGGGAAGGTTTGCCCGTAAATGGCGACAATGGCGACGGCGAAAAAGACCAGTCCCAGCCGATGGGTGCGCATCAAAAACATGCAGCCCATCAGGACAGGACCTGCGATGATCAATCTGATCAACGGTTCGCCGTATGACCATTTGTAGATCAAAAACAGGCTGCCGATCTCCAGCACCGTGGCAACCACAAATAAGATCGCGACAAATTTGGTGTAAAACGCGTTCGACTGAATACCGTAAAACAGCACTGCCAGTGATAACGCCACGAAGGGGATCTCGAAGGTCATTGAGATCAGAATCACCAGCAGGCAGCCTACCCAGAGCTGCACGGTCTGCGGCACACGACCAGGTCGCCGCTCGCTTAACTCTTCATGAAAGAACGCCAGCAGCCTGACCACCGGTAATGGCAGGGAGTTGAGCGCGCTCATTATTGCGGCTCAAGATTAGCGACTGCCGACGCGCCAATACGGAACATTTCCGGGTCAGGTTTATCGACCATGATTTTGACCGGAAAACGCTGGGCAACGCGAACCCAGTTAATAGAGCGAGACACTTTCGGCAGGCCGCCCAGCACCAGACCGCCGTCATCCGGCAGCACGCCGTAGCCAATGGAATCCACTTTACCCTCGAAGGTTTTGCCGCTGTCGCTCATCAGGCGAATCGTCGCAGGCGTACCGGCATGAATATTTTTCAGATCGGTTTCGCGGAAGTTGGCGATAACGTACCAGTGACGAGTGTCAATTAGCGTGAAAATAGGGCGCATGGCAGAAGCAAATTGCCCAACCGAGGTTTTGAGGGAAATGACCCGACCATCAAACGGCGCGCGGACGGTTGCCATTTCCAGATGCAGTTTGGTTAGCGCGATATCCGCTTCCACCGCCGCACGTTGGGCGACCAGCGCATCGACGCCGCTGACGGCGCTGGCGGCTGACTGCGCCTGTAACAATACGGCATTAAGATCCGCTTCTGCGGCGCGCTGCGCCGTTCTTGCACGGTCAACGTCTTCCGCTGAGACAAAACCTTCTTTCAGTAATGGCTCGGTGCGGCGTAATGTATCTGTGGCCTGTTTCGCGGCGGCACGGGCTTTTTCTACTGTTGCGTTAACTGAGTCGGCGCCAAACTGTTGCGCGTCAACGCTACGCTGGGTGAGCATAATTTGCTTATCCAGCGCCGCGAGGGAGGCTTCGGCTTTCGCCAGATTCGCTTCGTATGGGCGAGGGTCGATGCGGAACAGCAAATCGCCCTGTTTGACTGCCTGGTTGTCTGTGACTGCCAGTTCCACAATACGACCGCTGACTTCCGGCACTACATCGATGGTATCGGCAGAAGCATAAGCGTCGTTGGTTGATGGCGCACTGTCTACGCGCCAGATAACGAAAACGAGGGCAACCAGCGCCAGCGCAACGACCAGCAGGGCAGGGATCTTACTGCGAGGAGCTTTTTTCGGCGTACTTTCCATGAGCGCATCTCAAATAGATTAGAAAAATGCCAGCCAGAACAGCATGGCGTAGAGAGCAAAAAGGGCGGTATAAATAATTCCGACAAATGCCAGATTGATATTTGCCCTCTGAATAATTCGCCTCGTGATGAGTGTCACAATAAGGCTGGCAATAGCGCAGAAAAACCAGCTGGGATAATAAGCGCCAATCACCGGGATCGCCGGAGATAATGAGCATCCCGAAACCATGATGACGGGAATTATCCAGGCTGCTTTTTTGAATTGCATCACCATGCGAGAGAGAACTGTTGGCATAATAAATACATCCTGTCTGCTGCGAACAATATCTGTAGTGAATATCAATATCCATTGAAGGCGTCAGTATGGCTATTTTCTTGATGAATAAAAATAGCTTTATTCAGCCACCGCATTCATAACTTATATATATTGTGTATTAATTTTCTGTATGTATTTTTAATATAAATACTTTCGGGGGCTTGAATGCCCCCGAAAATGAGTGGAATTAATTCGGGGTTACAATATTCACCCACAAATCGAAATTATCCAGACAAGCAATAATTTCTTCCAGTTTCGCACCATTGCCAATAATTTTGGCTTTCTTCGCTTTTACCAGATCCGCCATTTTCGCCTGTCCGGTCAGCACGGCGTGCAGATCTTCACGGCTAATGTAGAAGGACGCATTGGCTTGCGGTTGCAGCGTTTTACGGTAGTTAAGCACGCTATCGTTCAGGGTCAGGTTGAGGTTATCGCCGTTACTCATATTGAAGTTCAGGCTGATGTTCTTCCCGGCGGCTTTTTCGCTATCGAGGCGAACAGCCATAAAGTCGAACAGCATTTCGACCGACATCCCGCGAATGGTATCCGGGGAACCGGTGGTGCCGTGGCTGAACTTATGTACCCCTTCGCGCAGCTCTTTCGCGCCAGTCAGGTAGAAACCGCGCCAGGTGGCTGACTCCGCCTGATAACCAAGCTGTTCAAAGTTATTGGCTTGCAGATTCTTCGCCACCTGGTCGCCCGGATTGGCGGCAATCACCTGTTTCAGTAACTCTGCCGACCAGCGATAATCACCCTGCTTGTTTGCTTCTTGCGCCAGGTTGATGACGCGTGCGGAACCGCCCAGCGCCTGCACATAACGTTTACCCATCTCCACCTGTCCATACGGATGCAGGTTTGCCGGGTTACCGTCGTAATAGCCGAGGTAGAAGTTATATACCGCACGGGCGTTGTGGCTGACAGAACCGTAATAGCCACGGCTGGCCCAGTTATTGGCAAGCGCAGGTGGCAGCTTAATCATGTCGCCGATTTCATTCATGGTGTAGCCCTGGTTTGCCAGGTGCAGGGTCTGGTCGTGAATGTACTTGATAGTATCGCGATATTTACCAATATAATCATTGATATGCTTATTGCCCCATACCGGCCAGGTGTGCGGCATAAACAGGACTTCCGCTTCGTTACCCCACATATCCAGCGTTTCGTTCAGGTACTCGGTCCATTTGCTGGTATCGCGGGTTTTCGCGCCGCGCAGAGTGTAGAAGTTGTGCAGGGTATGAGTGGCGTTCTCGGCGGTACACAGGGCTTTCAGTGCCGGAATATAGAAGTGCATTTCCGCTGGCGCTTCGCTGCCAGGGGTCATCAGGAAGTCAAACTCCAGACCGTCGATAATCATCTTCTCGCCAGTTCTGACGATTGTTTTGGTTGGCGCAATAATGCTTGGGTCACCGGTTGCCAGCGTCACACCGAGACCGTTACCCACGTTACCCTGCGCGTTGTGCGGCAGTAACAGGCCGTAAGAGTAGAGCGCACGGCGGCTCATGATGTTACCCGCCAGTACGTTTTCACTGATGGCTTCGTCCATAAATCCAGCAGGGGCAATCACCTGCACTTTGCCCGATTTAACATCAGCTTCGGAGATAATGCCTTTTACGCCGCCATAGTGGTCGGTGTGGCTGTGGGTGTAGATAACCGCAACAATCGGTTTTTGCGGACGATGCTGGAAGTAAAGGTCAAGGGCGGCTTTTGCGGCAGGCGGCGTTACCAGCGGGTCGATAACAATAATGCCTTTCTCGCCTTCCACGAACGTAATGTTGGAGATGTCCTGGCCGCGCACCTGATACATTTTATCGGTGACTTTGAACAGGCCAGAAATACCGTTGATCTGTGACTGACGCCACAGGCTGGGGTTTACCGTTTCCGGCGCAGCGGCATTAATATCAAATTTGTAATCGTCCGCGCGGTAGTAAACTTTGCCGTTCGCATCACGCAGAATACCTTCATCGAGCAGCGGGGCGATAAATCCGCGCTGGGCGTCGTCAAAATCCTGACGATCGCTAAACGGTAATGATTTGGCGTAATTCTGATTTACCTGTTGCGTATATTGGGAGGTGGCTTTCGCTTCCTCTTTCGCGTAAGCGGTATTTACCATCATGCCGCTGGCGGCGGTTAACGCAATAACAATCCTGCTCAAACGGAATAACCGAGAGTTATTCATATAAATCTCCATTTATCATTTGTGTCGTAAATATGTAATCCATGCAAAATACGTCATTTAAAGCTGGCGATATCATAATTGGGAAATTGCGACTTTAATAAGTGGAAGTGTGAGCGGAACGAGCCATTTTATTAGGGGTTTGTGCTGAAGGTGAAAAAGTACGGCATATCTATTAACAATATCAATAATGTGACATGAATTATATTTTCATTATATATATTGCTTTCCTCTTTCACTTCGCCAGGAAGTACGCACAATGATTAATCAGGTGAATAATGCGGAGTGTAACCATGAAACCCGTGGTGCTGGTGGTGGATGATGACGCGGCTATCTGTGCACTGTTGCAGGACGTGTTAAGCGAACATGTCTTTACGGTTTCAGTCTGCCATACCGGACAGGCGGCAATATCGTGTATTGAAGGCGATCCTGATATTGCGCTGGTGGTGCTGGATATGATGTTGCCTGATACCAACGGCCTGATGGTATTACAACAACTACAGAAAATGCGTCCTGCATTGCCGGTGGTGATGCTGACCGGTCTGGGCAGTGAGTCTGATGTGGTGGTCGGGCTGGAAATGGGCGCGGATGATTACATCTGCAAGCCATTTACCCCACGGGTAGTGGTCGCGCGACTAAAAGCGGTGTTACGGCGCGTTGGCGTGCTGGCGGTCAATGAGGAGAAAAATGCCGGGCTGTCATTTAATGGCTGGTATCTCGATACCACACGCTGCCAGCTACACAATCCGCGACAGCAACTTGTTGAGCTGACTCAGGGCGAATATTGCTTGTT
This sequence comes from Escherichia sp. MOD1-EC7011, assembly GCF_002965005.1. NCBI lineage: Bacteria > Pseudomonadati > Pseudomonadota > Gammaproteobacteria > Enterobacterales > Enterobacteriaceae > Escherichia > Escherichia sp. MOD1-EC7011. Next base: position 270,037 of record NZ_PTRD01000024.1, on the reverse strand, counting down.
GCTGGCTCTGGCACAAAACGCCCGTCGGGTATTGAGCCGTGAGCAGTTGCTGGAGTTTACCCATAGTGACAGCATAGAGGTGTTTGATCGCACCATCGACGTATTAATCATGCGACTACGACGCAAAATCGAACTGAACCCGCATCAGCCAATGTTGATTAAAACTCTGCGCGGTCTGGGTTATGTCTTCGCTGCCGACGTGCATTAATCCGACATTTCTGTTTGCAGCTCTTCCAGTGTTTTTGCCCCGTCGATGGCGTTGGCGCATAACAGGCTCGCGCGTGCGCAGGCATGTGCCAGTTTGATGCTCTCGGTAAGCGTCCAGCGTTCGTGGCAGCCATACAAAAATCCGGCACAAAACGCATCACCCGCGCCGACGCTACCGATAATCTCGCGCGGTTCTAATTTCCGTGAGGGTATCCACATGCCGCCCTGTTCCGGCGTCTCTCCCCATGCGCCTTCCGCGCAGTGAATCACCACGCGCTGGCGCACGCCCGCATCTAACAGTTCGCGCGCGGCGGCGGCAATATGCGCGATATGTGGCTCGCCGTTAGGCAAACGAATCTCCAGCCCGCTAAATTCCCCAGCCTCCAGTTCGTTAATCACCAGATAATCCAGATGACGCAACGCGGGCAATACCAGCGGCTGATAGCGCGGATCGCCCTTGCGGGAAACCAGATCGAGACAGGTTTCATAGCCAGCGTCATGCATCTGCGCCAGCAGGCGGGCGCTGCGAGTGCCATAAACATCGTCTGGCATATCCAGGCTTTCGAGCAACAGCAGATAACCGAGATGGAAGATTTTCATGCTGCTATCAAGCTGGTCGAACGCCGGAAGATCCAGCAGCCGGTTAGCGCCCGGTGAATGGAAAAATGTGCGCTGTCCGCTGGGATCGGTCATCACCTGCGACATCGACGTCGGCGCAAAAGTGGTGCGCTGCACATGCTGGCGGTTGACGTGATACTGCTCCAGCATTGCCATAATGTAATCGCCATCGCTGTCCTGACCGATTAGCCCGACCGCCTGCAAAGGCAGCCCGGCGCGCATTTTCGCCAGCGTCAGCAGGACGTTAAGCGGCGCGCCGCCGGTGGAGCGTTCGCTGTGGGTGATCTCCGCCAGCCAGCCGCGCTCCGGCCACTGGATAATCTGGTGGACGTGGTCAACCAGCATATTTCCTGCTGCGATAATACCTTTACGTTCCATCATGCCCGCTCCTGGATTAGCTAATGCGCTGTCGCCGGGCAGCGTCGCCGCCCGGCTTCGGACTTATTTCACCGTCCAGCCTTTGTAATTGCCGACGTTGTCTTTGTCGATCATCGTCACCGGGATCAGCACCGGCTCTTTCGGCGCGGGTTTGCCCTGCAAAATGTCATAACCGATCTCGACGGCTTTCGCCGCCATCACCTGTGGGTCTTGTGCGGGAGTCGCGACAAACAATGAGTTCTCACGCTTCAGCGCCTCTTCGGCGTCCGGGCTACCATCCACGCCAACAATAAAGAACTCGTTACGTTGTGCCTGTTTTGCTGCCAGATCGGCGCCGATCGCGGTGGGATCGTTAATCGCAAACACGCCGTCGATCTTCGGATTCGCCGCCAGCAGCCCGGTCATCACCTCCAGTCCGCCTTCACGACTGCCTTTGGCGTTCTGGTTGTCAGAGAGCACCTTGATGTCAGGATGGCGTTTAAATTCGGTCTGGCAGCCTTCGACGCGGTTCTGCACGGCGGACACCGGCGGGCCGTTGATGATCACCACGTTGCCTTTGCCTTTCAGGCGATCGGTGATGTATTTACAGGCCATTTCGCCCGCCTGGGTGTTATCGGAAGTAATGGTGGCGTCGGCACCTTCTGCCGCTACGTCAACCGCCACCACCACGATCCCGGCGTCTTTCGCCCGTTTCACCGCCGGGCCGATCCCTTTTGAATCGGCAGCGTTAAGGATGATCATATCGACGTTAGCGGCGATAAAGTTGTCAATTTGCGACACCTGCTGGCCCAGATCGTAGCCGCTGGAAACCAGCGTCACTTTGACGTTATCGCCTGCCAGTTTACGCGCTTCCAGCTCCGCGCCTTTGGTTATCTGTACGAAGAACGGGTTCGCCAGGTCGCCTACCGTTACGCCTATCGATTTCAGTTCTTTCGCCTGGGCGAACGGTGCCGCAGCCAGCAGCGCGCCTGCACAGAGCGCGGTCACTAAGGGCTTCAATCTCATACTGTATTCCTCATGTGTAGGGTATTGTTGTTATGCGCTTTGATGATGTCGGGTACGGTATTTGTCGATCAGCACCGCAATGATGATCACCGCCCCTTTGATCACCAACTGCCAGAAGTAAGAGACGCCCATTAAGGTCATGCCGTTGTTGAGCGTGGCGATAATCAGCGCGCCGACCAGCGTGCCGGTGATGGTGCCGATCCCGCCAACAAAACTGGTGCCGCCGAGGATCACCGCCGCAATGGCGTCCAGTTCGTAACCCATGCCTAAGTTGCCGTTGGCGCTGTATAGCCGCGAGGCGCTCATAATCCCGCCCAGCCCTGAAAGCAGGCCGCTCATGCCATAAACAAACAGCAGCACCAGCCAGACCTTAATGCCGGTAAGACGCGCCGCCTGCATATTGCCGCCGACGGCGTAGATATGAACGCCAAGTGTGGTGCGGCGCAGAATAAACCAGCACACCACGATCACCGCCAGCGCAATCACCACCAGCCACGGGACCGGCCCGAGATAGTTATTACCTATCCACTCGAAATTAATGTTGGAGTTGATGACCGTGGTGCCGTCTGCCAGCAGATACGCCGCCCCACGTAGCGCCGTATAGGTGCCGAGCGTGACGATAAATGGCGGCAATCCGGCAAAGGTCACCAGTGCGCCGTTGAACAACCCCAGCAGCAGGCCGAGCATCAGCGCCGCTGGAATCGACAGCATGGCGAACTCCGGGCTAAGGGAGACGACCATCGCCGCCACCGCCGTGGTGCCGAGAATTGAACCTACAGAAAGATCGATCCCGCCGGTCAAAATGATGAAGGTCATTCCTGCCGCCAACACAATGTTGATTGACGCCTGGCGGGTAATATTCAGCAGGTTGCTTTCGGTAAAAAAGTTTGGCGCGATAAAGCCAAAAATCGCCACGATCAGGATCAGAATCGGCAAAATGCCGACCGTTTGCATCAGATCGCTCATTAACATTTTTTTGGCAGAGGTCTTTGCAGATGTCGTCATGAGCGCACCGCCTGGGAATGGGCGTCGTTGACGCCGGTCGCTAAGGTCATAATGTTTTCCTGGGTGATGTTGTTGCCGTTTAACTCACCGGCAATGCTGCCTTCGCGCATTACATAAACGCGATCGCTCATCCCGACTATCTCCGGCAGTTCGCTGGAGATCATCAGGATCGCTACGCCCTTGTGCGCCATCTCGTTCATGATCCGGTAGATCTCGCTTTTTGCGCCGACATCCACGCCGCGCGTGGGTTCATCGAGCAGTAAAATGCGTGGGTCAATCGCCACCCAGCGGGAGATCAACAGTTTTTGCTGATTACCGCCCGAAAGCCCACCTGCTCGCACCTGGGCATGAGGCACGCGGATGTTGAGCAACTTAATGGCGTCATCGGAAATGGTTTGTGCTTTTTTGCGATTGAGCATCCCCCAGCTGGCATCGCGCTCCAGGGTTGCCATGGTGATGTTTTCGGCTGCCGCCATTTCAAGGAACAATCCCTGTTCTTTGCGGTTTTCGGTGAGAAAACCAATGCCAAGATCGATGGCTTCGCGCGGGGAGTGGATCACCACCGGTTCGCCATCGACTTCAATCATTCCGCCTGTCGCTTTCCGCACGCCGAAAATTAACTGCGCCAGTTCGGAACGTCCGGCGCCCACCAGCCCGGCGAGGCCGACAATTTCGCCGGAACGCACCAGCAGGCTACTCGGCTGGACTTTGCCGCCGTCGGTCAGGTGGTGAACGTTCAGGCGGGCTTTGCCGAGCGGGATATCGCGCTCTTTATTGAACAGATCGCTCAGCGGCCTGCCGACCATCATCCGCACCAGTTCCCCGGCGTTGAGATTGTCGCGGGTCAGGCTGCCAACGTATTGCCCGTCACGCAGCACGCTGACGCGATCGGAAATCTCATACACTTCTGCCATGCGGTGGCTGATGTAGATAATCGCCATCCCTTCATCGCGCAGTCGCATAATCAGTTCAAACAGGCGGTGAGTTTCGCGGGAGGAGAGGGCGGCGGTAGGTTCGTCCATCACCAGAATGCGGCTGTTGCGATGCAACGCGCGGGCGATTTCGACCTGCTGTTGCTCGGCGATGGTCAGCGTCATGACTTTATCGCTGGCGTTAAACTGCGCGCCGAGGCGGTCGATCACTTTTTGCGCCTGCACCAGCATCTCTTTACGCTGCACCAGCCCGCCGTGGGAAAGCTCGCTGCCGAGGAAAATATTTTCTGCCACCGTCAGATTCGGTGCCAGCTGCATCTCCTGATAAATCAGCGTAATACCGGCGCTTAAGGCATCTTTCGGTGTGCGAATGTGAAAGGGCTTGCCGTCTATCAGGATCTCGCCGCTGGTGGCGGTATACGCCCCCGCCAGCACCTTCATCAGCGTGCTTTTTCCGGCGCCGTTTTCCCCCATCAGGGCATGGATCTCGCCAGGGTAAACCGTCAAATCCACCCCTTTGAGCGCGTAAAATTTGCCGAAGGCTTTGGCAATATTGCGCATCTCCAGAACTGGCGTGCTGTTCATGGCGGACTCCTGCGAGGTTGTCGATATCAGCACTCCATCACAGGAAAGTAAATGCAAAATGTCAGAAGCCGTTCATATTTGTCATATTGCGATTTTTCTTTACGGAGCGTGATATGGCGCACCCCGGACGTCACTTTTTTGCCAGCGCGCGCGGGCGGTTGCTGCTTTTAAATTTGCTTGTGGTGGCGGTGACGCTGATGGTCAGCGGCGTGGCGGTAATGGGCTTTCGTCATGCCAGCCAGATGCAGGAGCAGGTGCAGCAGCAAACGGTGGATGATATGACCGGCAGCCTGAATCTGGCGCGTGACACCGCAAACGTGGCGACAGCGGCGGTGCGATTATCACAGGTGGTGGGGGCGCTGGAATATAAAGGTGAAGCCGAGCGATTGCAGGAGACACAGCGGGCATTAAAAAGCTCGCTTGCACAACTGGCGAACGCGCCTTTAGCACAGCAGGACGCCGGGCTGGTGGCGCGAATCATCCAGCGCAGTAATGAACTGCAAACCAGCGTCGGCGGAATGCTGGAGCGGGGGCAAAGGCGGCACCTGGAACGTAACGCGCTGTTAAGTTCGCTATATCAAAACTTAAGTTATCTGCGGCATCTGCAAAAAGTCACTTACGCGGAAGATGATCTTTTGCTTAACGAGATGAACCGGCTGATCGTTGCCGCCATTGCCACTCCAGCACCGCAGGCGATTATTCATCAACTGGTTGAAGTGATGTCAGCTCTGCCGACTCATAGTGATACGCCGTTAGTAAATACGCTACTTACTGATTTTAATCGTGAACTGCGCAAACTCGCGCCGCTTTCGGCGTCACTGGAGCAAAGCGATCTGGCGATTAGCTGGTATATGTTTCACATCAAAGCTCTGGTGGCGATCCTTAACAGCGATATAAACCATTATGCCGAACAGGTGGCGATGCTTTCCGGTCAGCGGGTAGCACAAAGTTACCAGGATCTGCGCTCCGGCGAGAGGGTGATCATGATTTTTGCCCTGTTAGCGGTGGTGATCACCGCATTTGCAGGTTGGTATATCTATCGCAATCTCGGCTCAAACCTGACGGCGATTTCCCGCGCCATGAGCCGTCTGGCGCACGGTGAAGCAGACGTCAGCTTTCCGGCGTTACAGCGGCGCGATGAGTTAGGTGAACTGGCACGCGCCTTTAACGTCTTCGCCCGTAATACCGCATCGCTTGAGCGGACGTCACGGCTGCTGAAAGAGAAAACCACGCAGATGGAGATTGCTCAAACCGAGCGGCAGGGGCTGGAAGAGGCGCTGTTGCACAGCCAGAAACTAAAAGCGGTCGGGCAACTGACGGGAGGACTGGCGCATGATTTTAATAATCTGTTGGCGGTGATTATTGGCAGCCTGGAGCTGGTGAACACGGACTCGCCCGACGCGCCGCGAATACAGCGAGCGCAGCAAGCCGCCGAACGTGGCGCGCTACTAACCCAGCGACTGTTGGCGTTTTCCCGCAAGCAGTCCTTACATCCACAAGCCATTGAACTGAAAACATTACTGGAAGAGTTAAGTGAATTGATGCGCCACTCCTTACCGACAACGCTGACGCTGGAGATTGAAGCACAGTCTCCGGCGTGGCCTGCGTGGATTGACGTCAGCCAACTGGAAAACGCCATCATCAACCTGGTGATGAACGCTCGTGATGCGATGGAAGGGCTGACGGGAACCCTCAAAATCCGCACCTGGAACCAGCGTGTCACCCGTAGCGGTGGGCAGCGTCAGGACATGGTGGCTCTGGAGGTTATCGATCATGGCTGTGGAATGTCGCAGGAGGTGAAAAGCCAGGTATTCGAGCCGTTCTTTACCACCAAACAGACGGGCAGTGGCAGCGGACTAGGCTTGTCGATGGTCTATGGTTTCGTGCGTCAGTCCGGCGGGAGGGTGGAAATCGAAAGTGCACAGGGGCAGGGAACGACAGTCAGACTACAGCTTCCCCGTGCGTTGTTGGCGGCGAAAAATGTATCGTCAGCGGTGGTAGAACAGACAGCCGTCAGCGGCGATAAGCTGGTGTTGGTGCTGGAAGATGAAGCTGCAGTACGCCAGACAATCTGCGAACAGTTGCACCTGCTGGGCTATTTGACGCTGGAAGCCAGCAGCGGCGAACAGGCGCTGGATCTGCTGGCGGCATCAGTGGAAATCGATATTTTTATCAGCGACTTAATGCTCCCAGGCGGTATGAGCGGCGCAGAAGTGGTCAATGCAGCACGCAAACGCTACCCACACCTGATGCTGCTGCTCATCAGTGGTCAGGATTTACGCCCCAGCTATAACCCCGCGTTGCCAGAAGTGGCGCTGCTGCGCAAACCTTTTACCCGCGTGCAACTGGCGCAGGCATTGGGGCAAATTGAGGGATGATTTTCAGAATTTATCAAGAGGCCTGGAGCAAACGTGCTGCTATTGTGAGCAATTCTGCTCTGAATGGGATATAAAAGGAATTATGTCAGTACTGACAAGAGGCGATTCACATATGATCGTGATGCCAACCACCTATAGCCCAATGACGGTTGCTCGTTCTTTTCGCGTGGTGGAAGAGATCGAGCTTTCCGGGCGTCTGTTACAGGTGATTTATGACAGCCAGACGCCAAGAGCGGCCATCATTGAAGCGGACATTGAAGTTTTTGCAGGCGTGCCACGTCATCGGGTACTCGCCGCTCTCGACCTGCAGCGTAAAAAAGAGTTCGGCAGCGATATTATTGCCGTTGAACGCTGGTGGGAAGACTCGGATCTGGTACAAGTGGAAGGTATCTGCGTCTCCCCAGGTGAACGCGATAAAGGTCTGGCAACGCGACTGTATGAAGCGTTAATCCTGCAATGCGGAATCACACTCATCAGCGATTTTGATCAGTATGATGGCGGGAAGATGCTCTGGCAGAAGATCGCGCGCGAGTCCGATCAGATTTCGGTGTTTATATTAGACACTGAACAAGAGACATTTTGGCCTTACGATGGCACGAAAGTGATCTACGATGGTGGCTGCATTCCGGAAGAACGTATCTGGAGTATTTCTCCGGATCAAAAATGTCATAGCATTGTGCTGGTGGCGGAAAATAAACGGCGAGCTATCCAGCTAATGGAAGAGTCTGCGCCTTACCGTATTTGAGATTACTCCGCTACTCCGGTTATTCACACTCAACTAACGTTAAGCCAGTCCATCACAGAGACTGTCTTATGAAACCTTACTCCACGCTCTTTCTTTTCACCCTGCTCACGCTGACCACCGTTCCGGCTCAGGCCGATATTATCGACGACACGATTGGTAATATTCAGCAGGCGATTAACGACGCTTATAACCCTGACCGTGGGCGTGACTATGAAGATTCGCGCGACGACGGCTGGCAGCGTCAAGTGAGCGACGATCGTCGCAGACAATATGACGACCGCCGCCGCCAGTTTGAAGATCGCCGCAGGCAGCTGGACGACCGCCAGCGCCAGCTTGATCAGGAGCGTCGGCAGCTGGAAGATGAAGAGCGGAGAATGGAAGATGAGTATGGGCGGTGATGTTGGGTATGGGGCAGGCATCGCCCCTCCCCCTAATTCTCCCCATCAGCTATTAAAGCCCGGCTATTGTGTTGACTGCTGCTTAACGACATTAATCATCCACGGCACTCCAAATTTATCGGTAACTTTGCCGAAGCCATGTGCCCAGAAGGTTTCCTGCCAGTCCATTTCGATTTTTCCGTTGGCGGCAAGGTTGTCAAACCAACGTTTCCCTTCCTCGACCTGTTGCGAATCGAGCACCAACGTAAATCCGGAGTAGTTGGCTTTTCCTGACGGTATGGCATCGCTCATCATGATGTCGCTTCCGGCAATGCGCACGTTAGCATGGGCGATGGCAGTATCGGGAAATTGCATCCCTGAAGGACAACCTTCGGAGCTTTCCTGCGCGGGTTTCGGCATTTCCCCAAAGCTGATTTTATAGAGCAGTTCCGCATCTAACGTGCGTTGGTAATAGGCTATGGCGTCGGCACAGTTACCGGCAAAAGAGATATAGGGGCTTAACGGCATGATGGTGACCTCAGTTAAGAGAAGTCAGTTAAGTGTAGTTTGAATTTTGTATAGATGAAGAGTAGGCCTCATAAGACGCGGCAAGCGTCGCATCAGGCATTGGCCCGTTGCCGGATGCGGCGTAAACGCCTTATTCCGGCCTACGGATGGCGCGGGAATTTGTAGGCCTGATAAGACGCGCAAGCGTCGCATCAGGCATTTGGCACCGTTGCCGGATGTATCGCACCCGGCATTCGAAATCAGTTCTTTTTCACAAACTCAGATTTCAGTTTCATTGGACCAAAACCGTCGATTTTGCAATCGATGTTATGGTCGCCTTCAACCAGGCGGATGTTTTTCACTTTGGTGCCGATTTTCAGCATCGAAGAGCTACCTTTCACCTTCAGATCTTTAATGATGGTAACGCTGTCGCCGTCAGCCAGCAGGTTGCCGTTAGCATCTTTAACGATCAGCTCGTCGCTTTCCTGCGCAGGTTCAGCGTCGTTCCATTCGTAGGCGCATTCCGGGCAGATGTACATGCCGTTATCTTCGTAGGTGTATTCGGAGTTGCATTTCGGGCAGTGTGGTAATGACATGTGGATTTCCTCAAAAGTCAGCAGGGCAAAAGCGCCAAAAAACGGCAGATTGCCGAAAAAGGCCGCAATTATACACAAAATCCCTGCGTTTGTCGGGGGTACTGCTGATTTTAGTCGACGATCGTTTTCATTTGAAAGACAACGCAAAAAGAAAATAATCTTTTTGCCTCTGTTTATTATTTAAGTTAAGGTTAACTCTCTTCTTGTTCTTTTTTTAATTAAATTGTTATTTTATCTTTCTGACTTTTAACTTGTCGGAAGAGATTTATTCATCCGAATAAAAACAACATATTAAATATAAAAATTATTTCCTGCAGTAATTATAAAAGCCGACAACAGAACGAAAAAACGATCTGGCTAAATAAAAATAATGAAATTTGCTTTAAGGAAGAATTTTCCATGTACACACAGACAATATATGAGTTAAGTCAGGAGGCTGAACGTCTGTTACAGCTTTCCAGACAACAGTTGCAGTTACTGGAAAAAATGCCGCTCTCTGTGCCCGGAGAAGATGCACCACCACTGGCTTTACCCTGGAGTCAGCCTAATATCGCCGAGCGTCACGCAATGCTGAATAATGAGCTGCGAAAAATTTCCTGTCTGGAAATGGTGCTGGCGATTATTGGCACCATGAAAGCAGGGAAATCAACCACCATTAACGCTATTGTTGGCACTGAAGTTCTGCCTAATCGCAATCGCCCTATGACTGCGCTGCCGACGCTTATTCGCCATACGCCGGGGCAAAAAGAACCGGTGCTGCATTTTTCGCATGTCGCGCCAATCGACTGTTTAATCCAAAAATTACAACAACGCCTGCGCGATTGCGATATTGAGCATCTGACCGAACTGCTGGAAATAGATAAAGATATGCGTGCGCTTATGCAGCGGATCGAAAATGGCGTTGCTTTTGAAAAATATTATCTTGGTGCCCAGCCAATTTTTCATTGCCTGAAAAGTTTGAATGATTTGGTGCGTCTGGCGAAGGCGCTGGACGTCGATTTTCCTTTTTCTGCTTACGCCGCCATTGAGCATATTCCGGTTATTGAAGTGGAGTTTGTCCATCTGGCAGGGCTGGAGAGTTATCCCGGGCAGTTGACGCTGCTGGATACCCCCGGACCGAATGAAGCCGGACAACCGCATCTGCAAAAAATGCTTAACGAGCAACTGGCGCGCGCCTCCGCAGTGCTGGCGGTGCTGGACTATACGCAACTGAAGTCAATCTCCGATGAAGAAGTGCGTGAGGCGGTTTTAGCGGTGGGGAAATCAGTACCGCTGTATGTGCTCGTCAATAAGTTCGATCAGCAGGATCGTAACAGTGACGATGCTGAACAGGTGCGGGCGCTGATTTCCGGGACGTTGATGAAAGGTTGTGTTACGCCAGGGCAGATATTTCCGGTATCGTCGATGTGGGGCTATCTGGCAAATCGGGCACGTCATGAGTTAGCTAACAATGGTAAGTTGCCAGCACCGGAGCAACAACGCTGGGTGGAGGATTTTGCCCATGCCGCGCTTGGCAGGCGCTGGTGCAATGCCGATCTGGCAGATATCGACCATATTCGCCATGCTGCCGATCAACTGTGGGAAGATTCGCTGTTCGCCCAACCGGTTCAGGCATTACTCCATGCCGCCTACGCCAACGCGTCGTTATATGCACTGCGATCTGCCTCGCATAAGTTGTTGAATTATGCCCAACAAGCGCGGGAATACCTTGATTTTCGCGCACACGGGCTGAACGTCGTTTGCGAGCAATTGCGGCAAAATATCCTCCAGGTTGAAGAAAATATGCAGCTATTGCAGCTTAATCAGGTGCAGGTGAGTGGCGAGATTAAACATGAAATCGAGGTGGCTCTGGCATCAGCCAACGACTTTCTGCGTCAGCAGCAAGACGAGGTGAATACCCAGTTAGCTGTGCTGTTTCAACATGATTCGTGGCCGTTAAGCGAGATTCGTACCCGCTGCGAGACGCTGTTACAGGCGGCACAGACCAAAATCAGCCGTGACTTTACGCTGCGTTTTGCTGAACTGGAATCAACCCTTTGCCGGGTGTTAAGCGATGTTATTCACCCCATCGAGCAACGGGTAAAAACAGAATTGAATGAGTCCGGGTTTCGCCCCGGCTTTCATTTTCCTGCTTTTCACGGCGCAGTCCCACACTTCAATACTCGCCAGCTGTTCAGCGATGCAATATCCCACCAGGAAGCAATGGATGAACAGAGCAGCCGTTTTGGCATTGTGCGTGAGACGTTCTCGCGCTGGCTGAATCAGCCTGACTGGGGACGGGGTGGTGAGAAATCACCGCCAGAGGCCGTTGATTACAGTGCGCTACAACGAACGTTAACCGAAGAAGTAGACCTTTATTGCCAACAAATGGCTAAAGCTTTGGCGGTTCAGGTCGATGATTCTGTCACGGCAGGCATGAACACTTTTTTCGCTGATTTCGCGTTATGTTTGACGGAATTACAGGCGCGTTTACGCGATAGTCTGGCTCTGCGTCAACAAAATGAATCCGTGGTCAGGATGATGCAGCAGCAATTGCAACAGACCGTGATGATTCATGGCTGGATTTATACGGACTCTCAGTTGTTACGCGATGATATTCACACTCTTTTCATGGCAGAACAGTATTGACAAAGACGTTACTGGACGGCTCTGGTCGCGTACTGGAGTCAGTTTATCCCCGCTTTTTGGTGGATCTGGCGCAGGGCGATGATGCCCGCTATCCACAAACCCATCAGCAGCAGCTTCGTGAACGACTGATGCAGGAGATCCTTGCTCGCGCACAGCTTCAGACGTGGGCGAATGCCGGAATGTTAAATGCGCCACTTAGCCTGCGCCTGACATTGGTGGAAAAACTGGCGGCGATGCTTGATCCCGGTCATCTGGCGCTGACGCAGATCGCGCAACATTTGGCACTATTGCAAAAAATGGATCACCGTTCGTACTCTGCTTTCCCGGAACTTCCCCAGCAAATCGCCGCGTTGTATGAGTGGTTTTCTGCCCGCTGTCGCTGGAAGGAAAAAGCGTTAATGCAACGAGGGTTACTGGTTCAGGCAGGTGAGCAGAGTGAGCAAATTTTTACCCGCTGGCGTGCTGGTGCGTATAACGCCTGGTCGCTACCGGGACGTTGTTTTATTGCTCTGGAGGAGCTGCGCTGGGGAGCGTTTGGCGATGCCTGCCATCTGGGAAGCCCGCAAGCGGTGGCGTTGTTGCTGGGTGATTTGCGCGTGAAAGCGACGCAATATCTGGCAGATAGTATCAATGCGGCACCGACCACTCGCCATTATTACCATCAGTGGTTTTCCCCTCCTGGAGCCTCGACAGGCGGGGATCATGCAGACTTTTTAAGTTGGCTGGGCAAGTGGTCGGATGCCGATAAGCAGCCTGTTTGCTGGTCAGTAACCCAACGCTGGCAAACCGTCGCGTTGGGGATGCCACGGCTCTGTTCAGCACAACGTCTGGCGGGGGCAATGGTCGAAGAAATCTTCTCTGTAAATTGACTGTAAATAATCAGTTACATCAATGAGTGCTCAACGAAATCCATGTGTGAAGTTGATCACAAATTTAAACGCTGGTAGGGTAAAAAGGTCATTAACTGCCCAATTCAGGCGTCAACAGGTTTGATTGTACAATCCTTAATCGGATCGTGTAAGCAAACCAGCTACGCTTGTTACAGAGATTGCACCCTGCAATTCCCGCTCCCCTTTTGCGGGCGCCGCGTCTATTTGCCTGACGCGTGCGGAAATGGGCTTACTCTGCGAGGAAAGCTATGCTGAAAAGGAAAAAAGTAAAACCGATAACCCTTCGTGATGTCACCATTATTGATGACGGTAAACTGCGAAAAGCCATTACTGCAGCATCGCTGGGTAATGCAATGGAATGGTTCGATTTTGGTGTTTATGGCTTTGTTGCTTACGCATTAGGTAAAGTATTTTTCCCGGGGGCTGACCCCAGCGTGCAGATGGTTGCTGCACTTGCCACCTTCTCCGTTCCCTTTCTGATTCGACCGCTTGGCGGACTCTTCTTCGGTATGTTGGGCGATAAATATGGTCGCCAGAAGATTCTCGCTATCACTATTGTGATTATGTCGATCAGTACGTTCTGTATCGGTTTAATACCGTCCTACGCCTCTATTGGTATTTGGGCGCCGATTTTGCTGTTGATCTGTAAGATGGCACAAGGTTTCTCGGTCGGCGGTGAATATACCGGAGCGTCGATATTTGTTGCGGAATACTCACCTGACCGTAAACGTGGCTTTATGGGCAGCTGGCTGGACTTCGGTTCTATTGCCGGCTTTGTGCTGGGTGCGGGCGTGGTGGTGTTGATTTCGACCATTGTCGGCGAAGAGAACTTCCTTGACTGGGGCTGGCGTATTCCGTTCTTTATCGCGCTGCCGCTGGGAATTATTGGGCTTTATCTTCGTCATGCTTTAGAAGAGACGCCAGCGTTCCAGCAACATGTTGAGAAACTGGAACAGGGTGACCGCGAAGGTTTGCAGGATGGCCCGAAAGTCTCGTTTAAAGAGATTGCCACCAAACACTGGCGCAGTCTGTTGACATGTATTGGTCTGGTGATCGCCACCAACGTGACTTACTACATGTTGCTGACTTATATGCCGAGTTATTTGTCGCATAACCTGCATTACTCCGAAGACCACGGGGTGCTGATTATTATCGCGATTATGATCGGTATGCTGTTTGTTCAGCCGGTGATGGGCTTGCTGAGTGACCGTTTTGGCCGTCGTCCGTTTGTGATCCTCGGCAGTGTTGCGTTGTTTGCGCTGGCGATCCCGGCGTTTATCCTGATTAACAGCAATATTATCGGCCTGATTTTCGCCGGGTTGCTGATGCTGGCGGTGATCCTTAACTGCTTTACGGGGGTTATGGCCTCTACCTTGCCAGCGATGTTCCCGACGCATATCCGTTACAGTGCGCTGGCGGCGGCATTTAATATTTCGGTGCTGGTTGCCGGTCTGACGCCAACGCTGGCGGCCTGGCTGGTGGAAAGCTCGCATAATCTGATGATGCCTGCCTATTACCTGATGGTAGTGGCGGTGATTGGTTTAATCACTGGCGTGACCATGAAAGAGACGGCGAATCGTCCACTGAAAGGTGCGACGCCTGCGGCGTCAGATTTGCAGGAAGCGAAGGAAATTCTCGTCGAGCATTACGATAATATTGAGCAGAAAATCGAGGATATTGACCAGGAAATTGCCGATTTGCAGGCGAAACGTACCCGCCTGGTGCAGCAACATCCGCGAATTGATGAGTAAGCTGAAACGGATTGCCTGATGCGACACTCTCTTATCAGGCCAACAATCGAACTCTTAAGGTTCACTTAATCTCTGACGCGCATACTCTCCTCCAGGACAACGGAGGAGAGTGCAATGAAAAACCGTGTTTATGAAAGTTTAACGACTGTGTTTAGCGTGCTGGTAGTCAGCAGCTTTCTCTATATCTGGTTTGCCACGTATTGATCTTTCTTCAGCCGTACCCAGGCGCGCGTACCGGAAGCCTCTTCCCGGTTTTGCAGGAAAAACTGCCCGTGATGCAACTGTGTGATGCGGCTGACAATACTTAATCCCAGACCAATCCCGCCATAACGGCTGTCCATTCGTACAAACGCTTTGCTCAACTCTCCGCATTTACTCTCATCAATGCCAGGCCCTTCATCTTCAACCGCCATTACCGCACCGCCATCTTCTTGCAGCTGAATCATAATGTTGCTGCCTGCTGGACTATAGCGATGGGCGTTTTCTACCAGGTTACGCAATAACATCCGCAGCAGGGTCGCGTCGCCCTGAACAGTGATGTCAGCGGCGCTCTCTGGTAACAGCAAAGTTTGTTGACGCTGGTCGAGCATGGTGCTGAGTTCGTCATAGGAGGGCAGGATCACATCTTCCAGCAGTTTTACATGCTGATAATTACCGGAAGAAAATGACTGTCCGGCGCGCGCCAGTTGCAACAACTGGGAGACGCTCTCCATCATCTGATCAAGCCGTGCGACTAACGGCGCTACATCAATGTGATGCGTTTTCGCCAGCAGTTCCAGATGCAAACGCACCCCCGCCAGCGGCGTTCGCAGTTCGTGAGCGACGTCAGCGGTAAACAACCTTTCGTTATCCAGCGTGCTGGTCAGGCGACTGACCAGATCGTTCAACGCCGAAACCACCGCTTCGATTTCGAGAGTGGCGCTATGAATGGCAATGGGCGTTAAGTTGTCAGCGGTGCGCGCTTCCAGTTCTTTTTGCAGTTCCGCCAGCGGGCGAGTGATGCGGTGCACTGCCTGATAGCAGATAAATAGTGTCAGGCTGACCATAAATACGCCGGGAACAATCAGGCTGGCAACCGCTTCGCGGATCTCACGCATGATGTGGCGATCGTTGTTGCGATTGTCACGTAGCGCCTGCTCAAAGAGCTGAATTTGCTCGGTACTTTCATGCCATAGCCAAAAGACGCTAATCAGCTCAAAAACCAGCAGAATAGCGCCGATGGTCAATATCAGCCGTTGACGCAGCGACATTGGTCGGCGCAGAAAACGCATCAGATTCAATTAGTTTTCCTCATTCGCGACCAGCATATAGCCAAAGCCGCGCACGGTGCGGATACGTGTTTTGCCCACTTTGTCGCGCAGGTTGTGGATATGCACTTCCAGGGTGTTGGTCGAGGGTTCGTTGTCCCAGTTATAGATATCGTTGTAGAGAATTTCCCGATGCACCGGGCTGCCTGCTTTGAGCATCAGCCGCGATAGCAGAGCATATTCTTTGGGCGTCAGAATCAATTCTTCGCCGCCCATCCATACCTGACGGCGCCCCATATTCAGCGTCAGATTGCCAACAATCAACTCGCTTTCGCCCTGATTATTATGGCGTCGCAGCAGGGCGCGGATGCGGGCGTGTAACTCTTCCAGCGCAAAAGGTTTTACCAGATAGTCATCGGCACCGACATCCAGCCCGGCGATTTTGTCGGTCAGGGTGTCGCGAGCGGTGAGGATCAGTACCGGCAGGGTGTATTTTTTCTGCCGGATACGGGCGAGAAAATGCAGCCCATCTTCGTCGGGTAAACCTAAATCCAACACCACCAGGCTGTAGTGCCCGGCTTCCAGGCTTTGTTCCGCCATCCGCGCGGTCGTGACGCCATCGCACGCGTAGCCTTCGGTTTGTGCCGCCAGAATCAGCCCCTGCAATAACAGTGTATCGTCTTCAACAATCAGTATTTTCATTCAGTCACTCTCCTGCAAGTTTGCAGAATATCATCCGCAGCCTGGTAATACTTCGTCTCGACGCCGGTTAATCCCAACAGGGTTGAGAATAAATTGTCCTGTGAATAGTGCTGTGTTTGTGCCTGTTTTTGCAGGCAGCTCTGGTCAATCTGATATCGCTTTTGATAATCCTCCGACAACCACAGCAGCATCGGTACTTGTTTTTGGCTATCAGGCGCGATGGCATAAGGCAGGCCGTGTAGATAGATGCCATTTTCACCTAACGATTCACCGTGGTCAGAAAGATAAACCAGGCTGGTGGTAAATTTATCCTGATGTTCTTTCAGCAGATTAATTGCTTTATCAACAATATAGTCGACGTAGAGCAACGTATTATCGTAAGTGTTCACCAGTTGTTCTTTGGAACAGGTCTGGATCTCGTTGGTGTCGCAGGTGGGGGTAAATTTCCTGAACTGCGGCGGATAGCGGTTGTAATAGGTCGGGCCGTGGCTACCGATGGTGTGTAAGACAATCACGCCATCACCTTGCAGGTTATTGATGTACTCTTCCAGCCCGTGGAACAGCACCTCGTCATAGCATTCGCCGTTGATGCACTGGCCGGGCAGGTTCAGCGCGGTGACATTCTGGTGCGGTACGCGGTCGCAGACACCTTTGCAGCCACCGTCGTTGTCATTCCACAACACATTAATGCCCGCTCGCTGAATGATATCCAGCACGCCTTCCTGGTGCTGTGCCAGCTCTTCTTTGTAATGCTCACGCGGCATATCCGAGAACATGCATGGCACAGAGACAGCCGTTGCCGTGCCGCAAGACGCGGTATTGGGGAAATAGACCACATTATCTTTCGCCAGCCGTGGATTGGTTTCACGTGGGTAGCCGTTGAGTGAGAAATTCTCTGCCCGCGAGGTTTCGCCGACGATCAAGATGGTCAGATTTTTACGTTTCTCGTTTTGCATTAACGGGTTGCGGTGTGCATCCTCGCCAATGCGAACCAGCGGCAGATTTGCCAGTCGCTGGTGGGAATACCATGACCAACTGGCAACAATGCTGTTGGAGGGGCTTAAGGATTTCACCAGCTCTTTGTTGTTACGAAACAGCGAGGCGTAGTCTTTATAAAACAACGCGGCGACCAGCAGAATCAGCAGTACAGAAATCAGAATATTGACCCCACGGAAAAGAACGCTACGCAGGCGTGAGACTGCGGGTTTGATTTTTACCCAGCAGGCAATCAGAGCAGCAAGAACCCCGCTTAACCCTAGCGTTAATAACATCTGCGGTGTCATTAACGCGTAGCTTTCCGCAGGTGTGGTATCCATGATATTGGCAATCATCGAACGGTCGATGACGATGCCATAAGTCATTATGAAATATTGCGCAGACGCGCCGACAAGAATAAACAGGCAGGCCAGTGGACGATTAAGCCATAAGAAAGAGCCTAGCGTCAGGACAATATTAATCACGCTGAACGCGACGACCGGCATCGACAAGAAAACCAGCACGTTATGCATTGAATCCAGCGGTAGCGCCTGTAAAACCTGTTTAAAAAAGGCAATGTTCAGGCAGATAGCAATATAAAAAGAGGCCAGCAATATCCAGGCGAGTAAATTCAAAGAGGGTCTTTTTAGAAGGCGCTTCAACATCACGGTGTTTCCATCGAACAAAGTGCGCATATGCTCGCAAAGCAAAGTTAAGCCAACCTTAAGTTCTTAAGGTTGGCTTTTATGTTTGCTGGATTAAGGGGGCTTAATCTTTGCTTATTGGTGCATCTAAAGGATAGGGGTTTTTATGCAGTCGGTTGTAGTTCAGTGTGTACATTGCGGTGATCACCATCAGCGTGACGAATGACCACATGACCTCTTGTGCGCCAGAACCGACTACCGCCCAGATGCAGTAAAGGAAGGCGATAGTGGTGATGGCCAGATACGCCGGACGCGCTTTACCAAAGTGACCGTGGCCTAAAAGCAGTAAAGCGGCACAGGTATAAAGATAAGGCACCAGGGTAAAGATTACCGATACGGAAGAGACCAGACCGAACTCTTTGGTTGCGTTTGGCGAAATGCTGCTGAACTGGAAGATAGTCATCAGGATACCGACGATAATCAACCCGGCTACCGGTGTGCCTGCTTTGTTGACGCGGGCAAAAATCGGTGGGAACAGACCGTCATCGGCAGCGGCTTTCGCCGTTTGCCCGGCCAGTAGTGTCCAGCCACCCAGCGAACCTAAGCAACCAGCCGCCGCACAGAAGGAGACAATGGCTCCTGCGGTATCACCCAGCGCCATCCGTGCAGCATCACCGAAAGGTGAGGCGGAAACGCGCAGTGCGGCGTTGGGGATCATCCCCATAATCGCGGTGGTGGAGAGCACATAGCAAACGGCGGCAATCAATACCCCGCCAATGGTGGCGATAGGGACGTTGCGTTTCGGGTTTTTCACCACACCCGCTGCAACAGACGCACTTTCCACCCCGATAAATGACCACAGCGTAACGTTTAAGGTGCTTTGAATCGCGCCGAAGGTGCCCAGGCCGCTGACGTTCCATGCCGCCATATAGGTTTCTCCGTGGAACCAGAACCAGCCGAATACGGCAATCCCGACGATTGGAATCAGCGCCAGCACGGTAGCGACGGCCTGCACGCGGGTGATCATTTTCGGACCGACGATATTAAGCAGAACGAAGATCCACAGCACCACCACGCAGGTGATGGTTAATACCCACGGATCTTTGAGGAGCGGGAAGAAATAGCTCAAATAGCCGACGCCAATGACCACCATAGCGATATTGCCGATCCAGCAGGCCAGCCAGTAGAGAACGTTGGTTTGATATCCGAGAAAAGGACCAAAACAGCGGCGCGCGTAGGCATATGAACCGCCAGGGCTGGGATCGAGGAACGACATTTTGGCGTAGACCATCGATAAAGCCAAAGCACCGATAATCGTCACCAACCAACCATATATAGCAATACCGCCAGTCGAGGCCAGGTTTGCAGGTAACAGAAAGACACCTGACCCCATAATATTCCCCGACACCATCAGAGTAACGGGGATTAAGCCCACTTTGTGAGCATCAGCATCCGAAGACATAATTAAACTCCTGCGAAGGCGAGCTTCGTGACAATAAATTACGTCATATCATACGCCTGCATCCGCGCATTGAATTATCGTCAGTCGGGTTATCGCTGATGCCGTTATTAATATATCTCTTTGTAAAGGTTATAAATCAGGCGACAGAACGTTCTCTGTGTTGGCTAACATAATGGAGTGGCGTCATGCCATAGAAGTCTTTAAATACAGAAATAAAGTAAGACGTGCTGTTGTAGCCACAGGACTGTGACACCTGTGAGATATTTTTTCCATCCATCATTAATTCATTTACAGCATAACGCATCCGGCAGGTGGTTATTATTTGGCTATAACTGGTGTTTTCGCTTTTCAGCTTTTTCTTTAACAAACTTGGGCTAAGACATAAACAACTGGCTACCATACTAAGATTCCAGTCTTTATGGATATCGCTTTCAATGATTTGATAAACGCTGTCGCTAACACAATTACGTAACATATACATAAGTAGAGAAAGGAATTTTTTACTGTCGAGAAAGCGAGAGAGCACAGTGAATAATAATGCACGTGTTCGTTCTTTTTCCGACTCTGTTTCAGCAGGCTCTGTGCTATGTTGCGCTGCAACGCGAAACACCTCTGGTGTAAGGCATGGCAGGGAAATAATCGGTGTGGCGCTACGTTGCCAGACCGGTATTTTCGAGAGATCTTTATTCAGAAAACGGAGATAATCTTTGATGATGTCGAGGCTAATATAAGCAATCAAAGTGTTATTCAGAGAGGAGGCGTCGATAATATTATTTTCACAACTTAATAACGCCATATGGTTAGCTTTTAAACTTATAGGCTCTTTCCCATTCACTCTTAGCCAGACATCTTTTTCAGTTAATAAAACTATACAAGGTTGGTTGCTGCAAATCCTCATACATGTACTCCTGAAATGCAAAGAAAAATAGTGGATCTCGCCAACATAGAGAGATACCGGGAACGGGTTATATAATTGTATGACGAATCAAAACATGCATAAAAATAACGTGTTTTACTAATATTACAAATTTTTATAGTAATTTCTCATGTACAAAAAATTTTACAGAGTAAATAAGGGTAAATAATAAACAAAAAAAAGCGCGGGGTGGGACCGCGCAAAAAGCATGACATTTTTGTTTGCAGCAATTTTTATGAAAACGTTGCCATACTCAAAAGGCCTCAGGCCAGGCGGCGTAATGTTATTAAAACAATTACGCCTTCAGCGGAATAGTGGTTACGCTTTCACACACATTACGTGGTAAATACCGTCAATAATTTCAGTACCTTCAGTTTCGTGTTCAAATCCAGGGAAATGATGATCCCAGGATTGCAGCGAGCGTAAATAACTTACCTGCGGACTGTTTTTATCGCCGAAGTTTTCACCAGACAGCAGCATCGGGATTCCTGGCGGATACGGGATAACTGAGTTCGCCGCAATGCGTCCTGGCAGATTTTCAATGGATACCAGCTCAACGTTGTTGTCGACAATCGCGTTGTACGCTTCACGCGGAGTGATTTCCGCCACCGGCAGGCCGGAATAGGCTTCGTTCAACCGTGCTCCTGGGTTGTTTTCTTTCAGCCAGGCAAACATTTTGTCACCCAGATCGTGAATCCCCATGTTCGCGTAAGTGTCAGGATATTGTTCAACAAGTTCCGGCATCACCTGCGCCAGTGGTGTGTTGGCGTCGTAGTGGTGTTTGAAGGAACAGAGGGTGTTAACCAGAGTTCCCCATTTCCCTCGGGTCACGCCCATTGAGAACAGGAACATAATCTGGAAATCGGTGGTGCGAGTTGGCACGATGCCGTGGTGGCCAAGCCATGCGGTAACCAGTGCGGCAGGTACGCCTGTCTCTTCCAGTTCACCGTCTTCACCCATCCCCGGTGCGAGGATGCTGACTTTTATCGGGTCGAGCATACTCCAGTTGTCCGGGATATCTTTAAAGCCGTGCCAGCTTTCGCCCGGATGCATTACCCAGCAGTCCTGAACGGTGGTCAGCAGTTTGCGCGGCGCGTCAGCAAAGTCATAGGTTTTGCCGGTTTCCGGATCGGTAACCATTTCTTTATTCCACGGTTTAAAGAACCAGCTACCTTCGTCAGTAAACTCTTTATACAACCGTGCCATTGCCTGGCGGAAATCGACCGCTTCGTCGATCACTTCCTGAGTCAGTGACAGACCGCTGTTGCCGTCCATCATTGATACAGCCACATCGTTTGATGCGCAGATGGCATACAGTGGGGAAGTGGTGGCATGCATCATGTATGCCTGATTAAAGCGGGAGAAGTTAATCGCGCCCCGACCTTCACGTACATGAATATAAGACGCCTGCGACAGCGCATTCAGCAGTTTATGTGTGGAGTGGGTAGCGAAAACGGTTGGGCCATTGTGATCGCCCGGTTCACCGCGCATTGCATAGTGATCGGCATAGATTGGGTTAAACCGTGCGTAACCATACCAGGCTTCGTCGAAGTGCAGACGGTCAGAGGTTTTTTCCAGCAGATCCTGCGCGTCTTTGGCGTTATAGCACACGCCGTCGTAGGTGCAGTTGGTCACCACGCAGTAAGAGGGTTTTTGCCCGACTTTGTCTTTAGTCAGCGGGCTTTCGCTGATTTTCTTCTGCAAGGTTTCAGGCTGCATTTCCTGCGGGTAGATTGGCCCGATAATGCCGTAGCGGTTGCGGCTTGGCACCATGTATACCGGTTTCGCGCCAGTCAGCATTAAGCCTTGTTCAATGGATTTGTGGCAGTTACGGTCAACAACGACCACGTCGTTATCCGTCATGCAGGCTTGCATGATGGTGCGGTTAGAACCTGAAGTGCCAACAACGACTGACCAGGAGCGATCGGCACCAAATACGCGTGCGGCATATTTTTCACTTTCGCCAAATGCGCCAGTATGGTCGAGCAAAGAACCGAGAGAAGTTCGTTCGATACCCATATCGGTGCGGAACAGGTTTTCACCATAATAGTCATGGTAGAAACGTCCGGCTGGCGTTTTAGTGAACCCCACACCGCCCTGGTGACCCGGCGCGGCCCAGGAATACTCATGGATGTCGCTATATTTCATCAGCGCGCTGAACAGTGGCGGTAACAACTGTTGACGGTAGCGGGTCATCGCGGCGATGGCGCGCCCGGCAATAAAATCGGCAGTATCTTCCAGAATCCAGGCGAATTCATCGACAAGCTCCAGCAGGTCGCGATCCAGCGCGGCGATTGATTTTTCCCGATCGCCTAACAGGAATACCGGCACGTTTTGCTGGCGTTCATGAAGTTTACCGATCAATTCTCTGACGTTTTGATGTTCGTCCGGATGCTCCATTTGATAACTGAACATCAGACAATCAATGGCTTCATTTGAAGAGAGAATGGCAAAACCATCATCAAATGAGGTTGATTTAATGACGGTAACATTTTGTTGACTCAAGGCATTCGCCAGACGCTCAACGGCGCTACCGACCCAGGTGTCCTGATGTAGAAACTCGCTTTCAACAATTAATACTTTCATCATTGTTTACCCGGTTGTGAAGGAATCTTCGTTGCGGGCAAGTATCTTCCGGGCATTTCAGGCTGTAAAGCGATTGAAAAATAAACGTTTTTAATTTTTTATTATTATAAACAGAAGCTTATATTAATTTTTCAATTAATTTTCAATGTTTATTATCGACAGCTAAATTATTTTTTTGGCTGATACTGATATCGTTTTTAACCGGGAAGCGTCTGGCGGCGTTGTTGGCTAAGTTTGCGGTATTGTTGCGGCGACATGCCGACATATTTGGCGAAAGTACTGTAAAAACGACTGCTCGAACGAAAACCTGCCGTCAGGGCAATATCGAGAATACTTTTATCGGTATCGCTGAGTAACGCGCGAACGTGGTTGATGCGCATTGCGGTAATGTACTGTTTCATCGTCAACTGCATGACTCGCTGAAATATCCCCATCGCATAGTTGGCGTTTAGTTTGACGTGCTCAGCCACGTCGTTGATGGTCAGCGCCTGGTCATAGTTTTCTGCAATAAAGCCCAGCATCTGGCTGACGTAAAATTGCGCATGACGCGAGACGCTGTTTTTGTGCGTGCGCGAGGTTTTATTGACCAAAATCGGTTCCCAGCCGGAGAGGCTAAATCGCTTGAGCATCAGGCCAATTTCATCAATGGCGAGCTGGCGGATTTGCTCATTCGGGCTGTTCAATTCCTGCTGCCAGCGGCGCACTTCAAAGGGGCTAAGTTGCTGTGTCGCCAGCGATTTAATCACCATGCCGTGAGTGACGTGGTTTATAAGGTCTTTATCCAGAGGCCAGGAGAGAAACAGATGCATCGGCAGATTAAAAATCGCCATGCTCTGACAAGTTCCGGTATCGGTTAGTTGGTGCGGCGTACAGGCCCAGAACAGCGTGATATGCCCTTGATTGATATTCACTTGTTCATTGTTGATCAGGTATCCCACATCGCCATCGAAAGGCACATTCACTTCAACCTGACCATGCCAGTGGCTGGTGGTCATGACATGCGGCGCACGAAATTCAATCTCCATTCGCTGATATTCCGAGTACAGCGACAGCGGGCTGCGGGTCTGCTTTTCATCACTGCTGCACATAAACGTGTCTGTGTTCATGGATGGATCTCTTTCCTGGATTATCAGAATTATGTCATGAGTAGCTGAGGATGACTGCGAATGACGACACAAAACATAAAGAGAGAGGATTTTATAAGGGCTAATTACTCTGTTTTTCAGTCAATTTAGTCCCAAAAACTCATATTTACTGCTAAGTAACCCTGGATCTGAGCTTTTGGGAATGCTCAACGGGGAAGCCGGAGGTTTTCTGCAACATCGCCTGCCATGATGAAATCATTCAAGCAAGCCTGGAGACCTGAATGATGTCTGCACCCAAAATTACTTTTATCGGCGCTGGTTCGACAATTTTCGTAAAAAATATTCTTGGTGATGTGTTTCATCGCGAGGCGCTGAAAACGGCGCATATTGCCCTGATGGACATTGATCCAACTCGCCTGGAAGAGTCGCACATTGTGGTGCGTAAGCTGATGGATTCAGCAGGAGCCAGCGGCAAAATTACCTGCCACACGCAACAGAAAGAAGCCTTACAGGATGCCGATTTTGTCGTGGTGGCATTTCAGATTGGTGGTTATGAACCTTGCACGGTGACTGATTTCGAGGTCTGTAAGCGGCATGGTCTGGAACAAACCATTGCCGATACGTTGGGGCCGGGCGGCATTATGCGCGCACTGCGTACCATTCCGCACCTGTGGCAAATTTGCGAGGACATGACGGAAGTCTGCCCCGATGCCACCATGCTCAACTACGTTAACCCGATGGCGATGAATACCTGGGCGATGTATGCCCGTTATCCGCATATCAAACAGGTAGGGTTGTGCCATTCGGTGCAGGGAACGGCGGAAGAGCTGGCGCGCGATCTCAATATTGATCCCGCCACGCTGCGATATCGTTGCGCGGGTATCAACCATATGGCGTTTTACCTGGAGCTGGAGCGCAAAACCACCGACGGCAGTTACGTGAATCTCTACCCGGAACTGCTGGCGGCTTATGACGCAGGTCAGGCACCGAAGCCGAATATTCATGGGAATCCTCGCTGCCAGAACACTGTGCGCTATGAAATGTTCAAAAAGCTGGGCTACTTCGTCACGGAGTCGTCAGAACATTTTGCCGAATATACGCCGTGGTTTATTAAGCCAGGCCGTGAGGATTTGATTGAGCGTTATAAAGTACCGCTGGATGAGTACCCGAAACGCTGCGTCGAGCAGCTGGCGAACTGGCACAAAGAGCTGGAGGAGTATAAGAACGCCTCCCGGATTGATATTAAACCATCACGGGAATATGCCAGCACAATCATGAACGCTATCTGGACCGGAGAGCCGAGCGTGATTTATGGCAACGTCCGTAACGATGGCTTGATTGATAACCTGCCGCAAGGATGTTGCGTGGAAGTGGCCTGTCTGGTTGACGCTAATGGCATTCAGCCGACCAAAGTCGGTACGCTACCTTCGCATCTGGCAGCCCTGATGCAAACCAATATCAACGTACAGACGCTGCTCACCGAAGCCATTCTCACCGAAAACCGTGACCGTGTTTACCACGCTGCGATGATGGATCCGCACACCGCCGCCGTGCTGGGCATTGACGAAATATATGCCCTTGTTGACGATCTGATTGCCGCCCACGGCGACTGGCTGCCAGGCTGGTTGCACCGTTAAGGGGTAATCGCGTCCGGCGCTTTGGTGATTAAGCCATAGCGCCGTAACTGGCGGCAATGAGAGCGAGCGAGGAATATCACCGTAGTTAATGCGCCAAGCAGCGCGCAGAACATATCGGATTGCGTGTCCCATTGGTCGCCCTGGGTGCCAAGAAAATCATCCGCTCCCTGACCCATCGCCAGTGCCGCCCACCACTCGATCAACTCATACATGGCGCTTATCGCCAGTGCCACGCAGCAGACCAGAAACGCGACCATTTTACGTCCGCGCACGTACATCCCACGCACGAGGATTTCTCGTGCTACCAGTGCAGGCACCAGTCCCTGGAAAAAATGCCCCAGCTTGTCATACGGATTACGGCTCAATCCCAGCCATTCCTGCACGTCAAAACCGATGGGGACTTTCGCGTAGGTGTACTGACCGCCGACCATCAGGATAATGGCGTGAAAGAAAATCAGTGCATAAAGCAGTGGCGTTAACGGATAACGTCTGGCGGTGGTAAGCAGCAACGGTACGACAATAATTACCGGCGTCACTTCCATCAACCAGGTGAGTTTGTCATGGGCCGAAATTCCGGTGTACATCAGGATTAACGTCAGCGCCAGTGCGCCAGTGTTAAGAACTAACGGCTTGAGTGTGCGGGTCATGGTGAGTTCGCAAGTCAGGGAAAATACTGACTATTCACCAGCAAGCGTGAAATTACAATCGCAAAAGAGGTGGCCCAGGGGGATCACCTGGCAGTATGCCGCCAGGCGCTGGGCCAAAGAAGTTACTTAGTGCAGTTCGCGCACTGTTTGTTGACGATTTGCTGGAAGAAGTCGTTGCCTTTGTCATCGACCAGGATAAACGCCGGGAAATCTTCTACTTCGATTTTCCAGATAGCTTCCATACCCAGTTCCGGATAAGCGACACATTCCAGATGCTTAATGCTCTGCTGTGCCAGCACTGCCGCCGGGCCGCCAATGCTGCCGAGGTAGAAGCCGCCGTGTTTATGACACGCGTCGGTGACTTGCTGACTGCGGTTACCTTTCGCCAGCATGATCATGCTGCCGCCGTGGGATTGCAGCAGATCCACGTAAGAGTCCATACGGCCTGCGGTGGTTGGGCCTAAAGAACCCGATGGATAACCGGCTGGCGTTTTTGCCGGACCTGCGTAGTAGATCGGATGATCTTTGATGTACTGCGGCAGCTCTTTACCGGCGTCGATCAATTCTTTCAGCTTGGCGTGCGCAATATCACGACCAACGATAATGGTGCCGGTGAGTGACAGACGAGTAGAGACCGGATACTGCGAAAGCTGGGCGAGGATCTCTTTCATCGGACGGTTGAGATCGACTTTCACCGCGTCGCCTTCACCCGCCTGACGCAGTTCTTCCGGAATGTACTGGCCTGGATTGTGTTCCAGTTTTTCGATCCAGATGCCTTCGCGGTTAATTTTTGCTTTGATGTTACGGTCAGCGGAGCAGGAGACGCCCATACCCACCGGGCAGGATGCGCCGTGACGAGGCAGGCGAATCACGCGGATGTCGTGAGCGAAGTATTTACCACCAAACTGTGCGCCGAGGCCGAGTTTCTGAGCCTCGATCAGGAGTTCTTGTTCTAACTGGACATCGCGGAAAGCCTGACCGTGTTCGTTCCCTTCAGTCGGCAGCTCATCGTAATAGTGAGCACTTGCCAACTTGACGGTTTTCAGGTTGGTTTCCGCAGACGTGCCGCCAATCACAAACGCGATATGGTACGGCGGGCAGGCTGCGGTGCCGAGAGTACGCATTTTCTCAACGAGGAAGTTTTTCAGTTTACCCGGAGTCAGCAGGGCTTTGGTTTCCTGATAGAGATACGTTTTGTTGGCAGAACCGCCGCCTTTGGCGACGCAGAGGAATTTGTACTCGTCGCCATCCACTGCGTACAGGTCGATTTGCGCAGGCAGGTTAGTGCCGGTGTTGACCTCTTTGTACATGTCCAGCGGTGCGTTTTGTGAATAGCGCAGGTTATCTTCGATATAAGTGTTATAGACACCTTTTGATAAGGCTTCTTCATCACCGCC
The DNA here is from genome assembly GCF_002965005.1 of Escherichia sp. MOD1-EC7011. Taxonomy (NCBI): domain Bacteria; kingdom Pseudomonadati; phylum Pseudomonadota; class Gammaproteobacteria; order Enterobacterales; family Enterobacteriaceae; genus Escherichia; species Escherichia sp. MOD1-EC7011. The sequence goes on along the minus strand of NZ_PTRD01000024.1, from coordinate 242,137 downwards.
GCCGGTCCACACTCGCTGACCTTTTTTACCGACGATGATGGCGGTGCCGGTATCCTGGCAGGTCGGCAATACACCTTTGGCTGCGATTTCGGAGTTTCTCAAGAATTGCAGCGCCACATACTTATCGTTTTCGCTGGCTTCAGGGTCATGAAGAATAGAAGCTACCTGTTGCTGGTGTGCCGGGCGGAGCATGAAAGAAGCGTCATGGAAGGCTTGCTGCGCCAGCAAGGTCAGGGCTTCAGGTTCCACTTTCAGGATGGTTTCGCCGTTAAATTCGGCAACACTAACGTAATCGGATGTGAGCAGATAGTACTCGGTATTGTCTTTCCCCATCGGGAAAGGCGCCTGATAAATAAACTCTTTATTTGACATAGCTTCCAGCCTGTAACTCTGTATTTGTTATACGAAAATGGCGTGCCGCACAGCGACGGGCAGCACGCAGAGTGCAATTACAAGAACCCGTACATCGCAGCGAAGATCCAGCCGAAGACGCACGATACGCTCACACCAATCAACCCTGGCAAAATAAAGCTGTGGTTGATGACGAAGCGGCCGATGTGGGTGGTTCCGGAACGGTCAAACTGAATCGCTGCCAGATCGCTCGGATAGGTCGGCAGGATGTAATAACCATAGCAAGCCGGTGCTGAAGCCACGATGTATGCCGGATCAACGCCAATCGCCAGTGCAACCGGAACAATTGCTGCCAGTGCAGCGGCCTGGGAGTTAACAAACTTGGAGACCAGCAACAGAACAATGGCATAAGCCCACGGATACTCTTTCACCATTTCGCCCAGTACGCCCTGAATTTCAGACATATGCGCACCGAACATGGTTTCGGCCATCCACGCGATACCGTATACCGCCACGATGGCAATCATACCGGAACGGAAGACTTCATTTTTTGAGATGGACGCGGGATTGGTTTTGGTCAGGATAATAATCAACGCCCCGGTCAGCAGCATAAACATCTGGATAACCAGTACCATCGACAGCGGCTTGCCGCCAAAAGACGGACGCAGGTCAGAATCAGCACCAAGAAGTGCGACCACCGCGATTGCCCCGAGGAAGATCCACATTGCCAGCCAGTTGCTTTTCGGTAGTTTTTTATCCAGCAGCGTGGCGGTGTCACCGTAAACGTACTCACGGTTTTCCGGTACGGAGATGAATTTCTGGAACTCTTCGTCTTTGTCCAGATCTTTACCACGGAACCAACTGAAAATACCGATCGCCAGGATACCTAACAAGGTAGAGGGGATGGTAATCGCAAGCAGGTCGAGGAACTCAAGGTGACGACCATCAAAGGTTACGTTCCCCAGCATTGCGACCAGCGATACTACGGCAACCGACACCGGACTGGCGATAATCCCCATCTGCGCGCCGATAGAGCTCGCCGCCATTGGGCGTTCCGGACGGATGTTGTTCTTAATCGCAACGTCGTAGATGATCGGCAGGATGGTGTAAACCACGTGACCCGTACCGCAAAGAATGGTCAGCGTACAGGTGACAAACGGCGCGACGATGGAAACATATTTCGGATTGCGACGCAGCAGTTTTTCGGCAATTTGCAGCATAACATCCAGGCCGCCGGAGGCTTGCAAGGTCGCCGATGCTGCCACCACCGCAATGATGACCAGCATGACATCAACCGGTGGTTTACCCGGCTGAAGATGGAAGACGAAGACCAGAATGACCAGGCCGATACCGCCTAATAAACCCAGCGCGATACCGCCCTTTCTGGCACCATAAAACAGACATATCAGTATTATGATAAGTTGGATGGTAAATAACATGTGTAAACCCTCGCGATAATCCCATTTAAATTCTTGCCAAATAGATCACAGCCACATTCTGTTTTGGATGAACTGTTATCAGAGACTGACTAAATATCCGTTTGGTCGTTGCTGGCTCGAGCAAATACTTCACAGTGAATATTGGCTGATTCAGGCAGCAGTAAATTTATGCACTGTGATAAGTGTTTTTTTCAGAGAAAAATACTCTCTGGCGATGGGGTTATAGTTTGTGTTTCGCAGATGTTAATGGTCTGTTTTTACGCTATCTTGTTGATATTTATTGGTCTATTTTTTGTTCTACAGACGGATGTCATCAACTTTATAGATTATTCTGATCTACCTATTTATGGGTAAAAATACACATAATACGAGTGACATAATAGTTAATTAACTTTTGTTAGCGTTTTGAAATTAAAAACTCTATTTATCCGAATTGATATTAATTCGCAGGGGATGAAGAGGGATAATTATATTTGATCTGGCACAAGTTTTACTGATGGCTGATGTAACTTGTGCCAGTGCTGGTTTGCATTACTGCAATAATTGTTACTTCCAGATAACTAATAACGCGTTATTGGCAATATTGCTTCAGTAATGAGTAATGCTCTGCCTGAATACGGTAGCGATAAACCGGACGACCGGTGACGCCATAATGGATACTGGTAACTAAGATGTGACAATTCACTAGCCAGATCAGATATTTGCGGCAGGAAACGCGAGAGATGTTAACCTCGTTGGCCAGCTCGTCGGTTGAAAATTCATAGTCCTGGTGAGCGTCAATCCACTGGCACAGCGTGCGTAAAGTCTGCGGCGTTAAGCCTTTTGGCAGACGGCGGGTATCCTGTTCGTTAGATGAATTGCCATGAATTAGCTGATCCAGCTCGGCCTGGTCATAGTATTGATGTTTCTCCAGCGCCATTTTCTTTTGTCGCCAGCCGATGAGCGCCTCTTCAAAACGTGATGCCTGGAACGGTTTGATTAGATAATCAACGACGCCATAATGCAGAGAATCCTTAATGGTTGCGGCATCAGCAGCTGAGGAGATGACAATCACATCGCTTTTGCATCGAGCGTTGTGCAGGACAGGCAGTAAATCGAGCCCGTTTTCTTTTTGCATATAGATATCGAGCAAGATCAGGTCGATAGGTGTTTCGTTGTTGAAGATAATCTCTTTGGCTTTCTCCAGTGTCGAGGCTGTTCCGCAGCATTGAAAACCAGGGATCTGCGCCACGTATCGGCGATTCAACTCCGCTACCATTGCGTCGTCATCGATAATTAATACATTGATCATTTGCTCGACCTCTCCCCATCCCAGGGTAACTGGACAAAAAATTGTGTGAAAACCCCGGGTTCTGATTCCACGGTAATGCTGCCGCCGAGATTTTCAACCTGTTGTTTGACAAGTGCCAGACCGACGCCTCGCTCACTTCCTTTTGTCGAGACACCTTTTTCAAAAATGTGATCGATTTTGTCGGGGGAAATTCCCGGACCATCATCGTTAATTTCACAGTGCAGCCAGCCGTGACGGTAGTGCAACGTAACGCTGATTTCACCACCGGGTTCTTGCCCTAATGCCTCCAGCGCGTTTTCTATCAGATTTCCCAACGCGGTAATTAACGTTGCGACTTGATCTTCACTACCGCTGTCTGGCAACTGGCTCTCACTATTTAATATCAGCGTATGGCCTAAATCGGTCGCGCGGTTAATCTTGCTGATTAAAAAACCAGCGATAACCGGAGATTTGATTTTACCCAGCAAAGAGCCAATCTCTTCCTGATAGTTGTTGGCTGTTTTTAGAATGTAATCTTCCAACTGCTTATAACTCTTCAGATGTAATAATCCGAGAATCACGTGTAATTTGTTCATAAATTCGTGGGAGCGTTCACGAAGTGCGTCGGCATAGTTGACCAGCCCATCCAACCGTTGCATTAGCTTACGAACTTCCGTTTTGTCCCTGAAGGTAGAGATGGCTCCGATGATAACGCCATTGCTGCGTATGGGTACGGTGTTGATGAGTAATAGCCGATCTTTGACGGTAACCTCTTCATCTCGTCGCGGCGTGCCGTCACGTAATACTTCCGAGACATCCACCACCTGCGACCATGCCTGACTCAGTGTCGATAGCTTTTCGTCATCCTGGGATTTGTGATAATTAAGCAGTTCTTGCGCAGCATCATTGATGAGTGTGACCTCGCCGTGCGCGTCTACGGCAACGACACCTTCCTTGATTGATTGCAGCATTGCCTGGCGTTGCTCAAACAGAGTTGAGATTTCGTAAGGCTCCAGGCCGAACAGGATGCGCTTAAGTACTTTGACTAAAATCCATGTACCCAGCCCGCCAACCAGCACACCGAATAAAATTGACCAGATAATGCTCCAGCGGCTGTCATTGATCTGCTGCGTTACGCGGCTTAACTCCAGGCCAATCGCCACCACGCCGATCTGCTTATGATTTTCGTCGTAGATAGGGGTAAATACGCGTAAAGCCTGCGCCAGAAAACCGCGATTAATAGCGACATTTTCCTCGCCGTTGAGCGCCTTCAGGATGTCGTCCCCTTTAAAGAGCTGACCAATGCGTTGGGTTTCAGGGTGCGAGTAGCGAAGACTTTGCATATTGGTAACGACAATAAACAGCAAATCGTTGCGTTTACGTACAGCTTCAGCTATGTCCTGGATACCGCTCTCCTGCGGTTTTTTCTGCAAGCCCTGACGAATTTCTGGCGAGTCGGCAAGGGTACGCGCCACGGCCAGTGCCTTGTTGGCCAGCCCGTCACGCGTCATATCGCTGATTTGCGAGAAGTAAACCAGATGCACTACCAGCAGCACCGAGAACAGCACTGCGCTGACCATTAAGATCACCGTGGTACTGAGTTTCATCGGACGTTTGCGTAACATGCGGCAGGGCAGTGAATGTCTCATCAGCTTCCTTGTATGACAAATTTCCTAAGCATTATCTCTGATGCTGCGGGTAATTCAAAGGGAGTAAGGGGATTGGCCATCCGGGGAAGCGGATTTGGTAACTGAAACTTCCGGTGTCGTCTGGCGATTCGAGAGCTATGCTTATAGCGAAAACCATACTTATGAGGGAGAGAAGGTCATGGATCAGGAACTACTGGACGTTGGTTATCGCTGCTATACCGGCGAAAAGGTCGATGTCTATTTCAACACCGCAATATGTCAGCATTCCGGTAATTGTGTGCGCGGTAATAGCAAACTGTTTAATCTCAAACGTAAGCCGTGGATCATGCCGGATGAAGTAGACGTCGCTACCGTCGTGAATGTTATTGATACATGTCCCAGCGGTGCACTGAAATACCGTCATAAATAAGTGAGGGGAAAATGGAAATACGTGAGGGTCATAATAAATTTTACATCAATGATGCGCAGGGAAATCAAATAGCTGAAATTGTCTTTGTGCCGACCGGAGAGAATTTAGCGATTATCGAACATACCGATGTTGATGAAAGCCTGAAAGGGCAGGGGATTGGTAAACAACTGGTAGCGAAAGTCGTGGAAAAAATGCGCCAGGAAAAACGGAAAATTATCCCGCTGTGCCCGTTTGCAAAACACGAATTTGATAAAACGCGTGAGTATGATGATATTCGCAGTTGATGGGGCGAAGGCAGGAAGGACGTATTCCCAAAAGCAAAAACCCGCCTTGTAGGCAGGTTCTCAGGAATTAGTGGTGCCCGGACTCGGAATCGAACCAAGGACACGGGGATTTTCAATCCCCTGCTCTACCGACTGAGCTATCCGGGCAACGGGGCGCATTAAACCGTAATCTGCACATCTCGTCAACCTAATTTCAGTAAAAGCGATTCAACTGCTTAAGATTACGGCAAATCGCTTCTTTTCTGTGTTTCTGTCAGGTCAGTGCACCACCCTGGCGGCAGCGGGCGAAGCGCAGGATATCTTCCGCCAGTCGGAGTGCGGTGTCGACATCCGCCTGGCTACGATTCACCAGCATTCGGCTTAAACAGCCTTCCAGCACCAGTTCCATCTGCTTTGCTACCATCGCCGGATCGTCAACTTCCAGCGTGGTTAACAGTTCGTGGGTGAAATCGTAGGCCGCGCTTTTTTGCTGATCGGCCAGTTGATGAATAGGGTGGCCAGGATCGGGATAAAACGTACAGGCAGCGATAAACAGACAGCCCGGATAGCGGTTGTTTTTAACGCACTCTGATAACGCCTGATAACGCGCCAGCAGCTTTTGTTCGGCGGTTAGCGTTTCGTCCAGCATCAACTGACGACGCCAGACATCTATCTGTTGGCTAAGATAGCGCAGCGCGTCGTAGAGGATCGCCTCTTTGTCCGGCCAGAATCGCCTTAGCTCATCCAGCGGATAATCCACACGTTCAGCAACCATCTCCAGCGTGGTGTTGGCAATCCCTTGTAATTCTAATAATTTCAGGGCTTCTCCCAGTACATCTTCACGTTGCACGCTATTTTCCTCCGTCTTTCCCACTGCAAGTGTCGTTCACGGTTGGCGATCGCGCAAATGTGCGCTGAAGGTTTCAGCATCCATAAAGCCCGTGACGCGTGCTTGTGGATGCTCCTGGCCTTGTCCGTCAAAAAAGAGAATTGTCGGCAGTCCAAGGACATTTAGATGTTTTAACAGCGCCACATCTTGTGCGTCATTAGCGGTGACGTTGGCCTGAAGTAAGACTGTGTCAGCCAACGCTTTTTGCACCTGTGGGTCGCTAAAGGTGTATTTCTCAAACTCTTTACAGGCAACGCACCAGTCGGCATAGAGATCTAACATTACAGGTTTACCTTTGGCTTCAACGAGCGCCTGATTTAACTCATCCACCGTTTTGATTGGTGTAAAGTTGAGATGCGCCTGAGTTTGTGCGGTATGAGTCGCACCAAATGCCCAGTCCTGGAGTGGGCGCACGCTAACCAACGCCGCTGCCAGTAGGATTATTTGCACAATGCGCATCCAACCGCGTTTGGCCTGTAAGCTGGTGACAAAGGCCCAGCTAAAGAATGCGACGCCAAGCGCCGACCACAAGCGTAATCCCCATATATCGCCAATCACTCGCTCAAGCAGGAAGACCGGCAGTGCGAGGATCACAAAACCAAACGCGGTTTTGACCTGTTCCATCCACGGACCGCTTTTCGGCAGCAGACGGTTGCCAAAGACGGTAATTAACATCAGCGGTAGACCCATGCCCAGCGCATAGAGATAAAGTGTGCCGCCGCCCAGCCACATGTTTCCGCTTTGGGCGATATATAGCAGAATCGCGCTAAGCGGCGCGGTGGTGCATGGTGAGCAGATCAAACCGGCAATCGCCCCCATAACAAACACACCGCCGGGCGAGCCACCCTGTTGGCGATTGCTCATCAGCGTGAGGCGCGTTTGCAGTGAAGAGGGGAGTTGCAGGGTAAACAAGCCAAACATCGACATCGCCAGCAAGGTAAAGACGATGGCGAGGCCAATAAGCACGTAAGGATGCTGTAGCGCCGCCTGGAACTGTAACCCTGCGGCGGCAACCACCAGACCCAGCGCCGTGTAGGTCAGCGCCATCCCTTGCACATAAATAAAGGTCAGCAACAATGCTCTGGTGGTGGAGAGCCGCTGTTTACCGCCCAGCACGATGCCGGAAATCAGTGGGTACATCGGCAGTACGCAGGGGGTGAAGGCGATGCCGATGCCTATCAACAATGCCCAGAGCGCAGAAAAGGGCAATTGCGCGGCGGACTGCTCTTGCTGCGGAACAGCCGCAGGTTGTGGCGCTGCGTTGCTGGCGAGCACTTCGCTTAACGGTACGGTTTTGGTTTCTGGCGGATAGCAGAAACCAGCGTCAGCGCAGCCCTGGTAAGTGACAGTTAATGTCGCGCCAGCCGTAGCCTGGTTGATGGTTACAGGAAGCGTCAGTCGCTTGCGATAAATCTCGCTTTTGCCGTAAAACTCATCGTCATGCCAGACGCCTGGCGGTAACTGCACGTCGGCAATTTTCGCGTGTTCAGGCGTGATGCGGATCTGTTTACGGTAAAGGTAATAACCGTCTTTGATCTGCCAGGTCAGATTAAGATCATGTTGGTTTTGCTGAAAATCAAAAGCAAAAGCCTGATCAGCCGGGACAAATTGTGAGCGTCCTGGCGTGTCGAATAATCCGGCAAAAACGGAAGTGCTGCAAAGTAGCAGGATCAGCGTAAAGATGCGTTGAGCCATGAGAGGTAATCTGTGTCTCCGTGTATAACAGGTAAAACCAGAAGCTCCGGGGTTTGATACGGATGATGAGACTTCAGGCATTCCAGCAGAGCTTGCTGGTGAGCGTTGTCGGTTTTTAAGATCATCTGTACTTCATATTCCTGTTCCAGCTTACCTTCCCAGTAATAGAGTGAGGTTGCGCCAGGGATCAGGGTTGCACAGGCCGCCAGTTTTTCTGCCAGCACTTTGGCGGCTAAATCCTGGGCTGTCGCTTCATCCGGTGCGGTACACAGCACCACGACAGACGCGGTATTCGAACTTTTATCATCAAGCATAAACACCTCGCAAGAACAGATGGAACCGCAAGAGAGAGGTCACTATACAACGGACGAGGGAATGATGTTAGTCGGCGGGAAAGAAAGCGGGGCGTGAACGCCCCGCGATTTGTCATTACAGCATGAAGCTACCCAGCACGAAGCCGAAGCAAACGGCCAGGGCAACACCCAGAGTACCTGGGATGAAGAACGGATGGTTGAAGACGAATTTACCGATACGAGTTGTACCCGTGTCATCCATCTGTACCGCAGCAACCAGCGTCGGGTAGGTCGGCAGAATGAACAGACCAGACACCGCAGCAAAAGAAGCAACAGCGGTCAGCGGAGAAACGTTCAGCGCCAGAGCCATCGGCATCAGTGCTTTTGCGGTTGCAGCCTGAGAGTACAGCAGAGCAGAAGCAAAGAAGAAGATGACAGCCAGCAGCCACGGATGACCCTGAATCACTTCACCAGCGGTATCTTTGATCCAGTCGATGTTGTTGGAAACGAAAGTATCGCCCAGCCATGCAACGCCCAGGATACAAATACAGGCGCTCATACCTGCTTTGAAGGTGCTGGAGTTGAGGATGTTGTCGGTATCAACTTTACAGATAACGGTAGTCAGAGTTGCAACGCTGAGCATGATGATCAGGATTGCGTTAGTGGTGTTCATCAGCGGTTTCTCAACCAGGCCCATGCTCGGGCTGTTGATGATTGCATAGATAACCACGCCAACTACGCCCAGCAGGAACAGCCAGACGGAAGTTTTTGCACCAGATTTGATTTCAATCTGCTTTTCACCGCGCAGTTCAACCAGACCTTCTTCCAGACGCTTGCGATAAATCGGATCGTCAGACAGTTTGGAGTTGAACAGCATAGTGACCAGGAAGGACATCACCAGAACCGCCAGCAGGGTGGACGGGATGACTACAGAGAGCAGATGAAGGTAGCTGATGCCATGACCTTCCATTACGGAAGACATGTAAACGACTGCCGCTGAGATTGGCGATGCGGTGATCGCAATCTGCGCGGAAACCACCGCAGTAGACAGCGGACGGCAAGGTTTAACGCCTTGTTCCTTCGCAACTTCAGCGATAACTGGCAGCGTTGCCAGAGAGATGTTGCCAGTACCCGCAAAAATTGTCAGGAAATAGGTCACGATAGGTGCGAGGATCGTGATGTATTTCGGGTTACGGCGCAGCAGCTTTTCTGTCTGATGAACCAGATAGTCCAGACCGCCAGCAACCTGCATGGCAGAAATAGCGGCGATAACCGCCATGATAATGGAAATGACATCGAACGGGATGTTACCAGGTTTGACGCCAATAGCGGCAAGAACCAGCACCCCCAATCCGCCTGCAAAACCAATACCTATTCCCCCCAGTCTGGCGCCCAAGAAGATCGCCAGCAAAACTATGATGAGTTCTACAACTAGCATATTAGCCTTCCTTGTTTTTTAACAAGTTGATATTAGATTGTTATTTTTAAGTTACTGCTCACAAGAAAAAAGGCACGTCGTCTGACGTGCCTTTTTTATTTGTACTACCCTGTACGATTACTGTTCGCTTTCATCAGTATAGCGTTTTGCTTTGTAAGCCGGGTGCATCAGATTCTGTACGGAGAAAATATCGTCTAGTTCCGCTTCAGTCAACAGACCGCGTTCCAGAACGACTTCACGTACACTCTTACCGGTTTCGGCACAGATTTTACCCACGATGTCACCGTTGTGGTGGCCGATGAACGGGTTCAGGTAAGTGACGATACCGATAGAGTTGTAAACGTAACCTTCGCACACTTCTTTGTTAGCAGTGATGCCGTTAACGCATTTTTCCAGCAGGTTGTAGCAAGCGTTGGTCAGAATATGAACTGATTCAAACATGGCCTGGCCAATGACCGGCTCCATAACGTTCAGCTGCAGCTGACCTGCTTCTGCTGCCATGGTAACAGTGGTGTCGTTACCGATGACTTTGAAGCATACCTGGTTAACCACTTCCGGAACAACCGGGTTTACTTTAGCTGGCATGATGGAAGAGCCCGCCTGCAGTTCCGGCAGGTTGATCTCGTTCAGGCCGGCACGTGGGCCAGAAGAGAGCAAGCGCAGGTCGTTACAGATTTTGGACATCTTCACAGCCAGGCGTTTCAGCGCACCGTGAACCATAACGTAAGCGCCGCAGTCAGAGGTCGCTTCGATCAGGTCTTCAGCCGGAACGCATGGGAAGCCAGTGACTTCAGCCAGTTTTTTCACTGCCAGCGGAGAGTACTCTTTCGGCGTGTTCAGGCCTGTACCGATTGCCGTTGCGCCGAGGTTAACTTCCAGCAGCAGTTCAGCGGTACGTTGGATGTTTTTCACTTCTTCTTTCAGCAGAATGCTGAAAGCGCGGAATTCCTGACCAAGGGTCATCGGTACTGCGTCCTGCAGCTGGGTACGACCCATTTTCAGGATGTCCTGGAATTCGACAGCTTTACGTTCAAAGCCTTCGCGCAGTTGGTTAATCGCATCTACCAGTTTAATCAGGGAAGAGTAAACCGCGATACGGAAACCGGTCGGGTAGGCGTCGTTAGTGGACTGACATTTGTTAACATGGTCGTTCGGGTTCAGGTACTGATATTCACCTTTCTGGTGACCCATCAGTTCCAGACCGATATTGGCCAGCACTTCGTTGGTGTTCATGTTTACGGAAGTACCTGCGCCGCCCTGGTAGACGTCTACCGGGAACTGATCCATGCATTTTCCGTTATTCAGGACTTCATCACATGCGGCAATGATTGCATTCGCTACACTTTTAGGAATGGTTTGCAGCTCTTTGTTTGCCATAGCTGCGGCTTTTTTAACCATTACCATACCGCGAACAAATTCAGGAATATCGCTGATTTTGCTGTTGCTGATATAGAAGTTTTCAATCGCTCTCAGAGTGTGAACACCATAGTAGGCATCAGCTGGAACTTCCCTGGTACCCAACAGATCTTCTTCGATACGAATGTTGTTTGACATGTGAACCTTCTTTTTCAAGCTGCCAATGATTTGCTTTAAACACACAGAATATATGTGGTTTCGAATGTTTTTCGACCGACGATTATCCCCTGCATCGGACGAATACCCAGGATCATATGCTGCTTGAGGATTTCTACCGTAATCTGGATCACTTTAAGTGTCGGTTTTTACCCCTTAATTATTAATTTGTGAAATAGATCACCGCTTTGGGATTACTACCAAAAATAGTTGCGCAAACATCTTGAAATTTTGCTAATGACCACAATATAAGCTGAACGCGATTCGCAACCCATTAAGGCGCCCGGATTTAACCGGTTGCTATTACAGGAGAAACCTTTGCGCTGGTTACCTTTTATTGCCATTTTCCTTTATGTCTATATTGAGATTTCAATTTTTATTCAGGTTGCCCATGTCCTGGGGGTATTGCTGACCCTCGTACTGGTTATATTCACGTCGGTTATCGGTATGTCACTGGTACGTAATCAGGGCTTTAAGAATTTTGTGCTGATGCAACAAAAAATGGCGGCGGGTGAAAACCCTGCGGCGGAGATGATTAAAAGTGTTTCGCTGATCATTGCCGGTTTGCTGCTTTTATTACCGGGCTTTTTCACCGACTTCCTCGGTCTTCTTCTTCTATTACCGCCGGTGCAAAAGCATCTGACAGTGAAGCTGATGCCGCATTTGCGTTTCTCCCGGATGCCGGGCGGCGGTTTTAGCGCCGGAACCGGTGGCGGTAATACTTTTGATGGTGAGTACCAGCGAAAGGATGATGACCGCGACCGCCTTGATCATAAAAACGATCGCCAGGATTAATGTCAAAACGCCGGATTATGTGGTTATGCCATTTTCCGGCGTTTTTCGTTTTGGCAGAAACAGCCATAACCCTGCCAGCATGATTAGCGCATAGAGACTTTTCCAGCCGACCATTGCCAATAACAGAACGCATAACAGCCCGCCAGTCACCGCCAGTACGCGATAACGTCCTTGTAATAATTTACAGCCTGCCAACATGCACAATAGGTAAATCATAATAAAGATGCCGTTGGCATAAATAATGAGTGCGTCCAGATTGATCTCTAAAGCATGAATCACCAACGTACTCACCACGCAACAGCCGAGCACGGCATTGAGGGCATTATTCGGGATATGGCGAGAAGAGAGGCGTGCCAGGTAGTGGTCAGGATTATGTTGCGCCTGCGACCAGACCAGGCGGGCGAAGCTCTGTATATAAATGTTGAGGCTGGCAAAGCAGGCCAGATAGCCAATCACGCAGGCAATCCATAACGCCCCTACACCGAATAGCTGCACCACAATTTTGGGAAGCGATGCAGCCGCCGCCATTTTTTCACCATAGGCGTCGAAGTGTAAGACGACTACCGTACAGCCCCAGTAGACTAATCCTGCCAGCAGCAGACCTATCATCAAAGCGCGCGGAAAATCACGCTCTGGATTTTTAAATTCCGAGGCAAGATGGGCAAATGCTTCCAGACCGACAAAGCACCAGAACATCACTGATAACGCAGCAAATAACCCGGTAAGTTCGATATCACCTGGCGCGGGGAAGGGGATGTTCGCAGGTTTGATATCGCCCGCCCACCAGATGGCGACAATCAGTGCGACGATAAGCCCGGCAATGAGCGTTTGTAGATTAGCACTGGAACTGGCACCGCGAGTACCGATATACCACACCAGCGCCAGCGTACCGAGTTCTGCCAACAACAGTTGCCAGCTATGCCAGCCAAACATCGCCTGGCCGAATCCGGCGGCAATTTGTAGCGCGGCGGGCAAACCTACGGGAATGACTGATAAAAACAGCCAGCCGGTGACTCTCTCAAGCCGCGAGCCGAATGCCATACCGACGAAGTGCGCAACACCGCCCGCGCTGGGATAGTGGCGACCCAGAATCGCAAACACAATTGCAATCGGGAACACTAAGATAATCAAAACAGGCCACGCCCAGAGGCTGTTATTGCCCGCTACCAGTGCAGCTAACGCAGGAACGGCAAACACGCCAGTGCCTAATAATGACGTCGATAGCAGGCCGATACCCTGGGCCAGCCCCAATTCTTGTTTGAGTCCACTCATGGGTTGATGTCCGATTGCGCCCAAATATTGGGCAACTGCGCAGGATTTCGATGGTAGCACAATCAGATTCGCTTATGACGGCGATGTCGAAATTGCGATGAAACGTGAGGTGAATCAGGATTTTTACCCGATTTTGTGCTGATCAGAATTTTTTTTCTTTTTCCCCCTTGAAGGGGCGAAGCCTCATCCCCATTTCTCTGGTCACCAGCCGGGAAACCACGTAAGCTCCGGCGTCACCCATAACAGATACGGACTTTCTCAAAGGAGAGTTATCAATGAATATTCGTCCATTGCATGATCGCGTGATCGTCAAGCGTAAAGAAGTTGAAACTAAATCTGCTGGCGGCATCGTTCTGACCGGCTCTGCAGCGGCTAAATCTACCCGTGGCGAAGTGCTGGCTGTCGGCAATGGCCGTATCCTTGAAAATGGCGAAGTGAAGCCGCTGGACGTGAAAGTTGGCGACATCGTTATTTTCAACGATGGCTACGGTGTGAAATCTGAGAAGATCGACAATGAAGAAGTGTTGATCATGTCCGAAAGCGACATTCTGGCAATTGTTGAAGCGTAATCCGCGCACGACACTGAACATACGAATTTAAGGAATAAAGATAATGGCAGCTAAAGACGTAAAATTCGGTAACGACGCTCGTGTGAAAATGCTGCGCGGCGTAAACGTACTGGCAGATGCAGTGAAAGTTACCCTCGGTCCGAAAGGCCGTAACGTAGTTCTGGATAAATCTTTCGGTGCACCGACCATCACCAAAGATGGTGTTTCCGTTGCTCGTGAAATCGAACTGGAAGACAAGTTCGAAAACATGGGTGCGCAGATGGTGAAAGAAGTTGCCTCCAAAGCTAACGACGCTGCAGGCGACGGCACCACCACCGCAACCGTACTGGCTCAGGCTATCATCACTGAAGGTCTGAAAGCTGTTGCTGCGGGCATGAACCCGATGGATCTGAAACGTGGTATCGACAAAGCCGTTACCGCTGCAGTTGAAGAACTGAAAACGCTGTCCGTACCGTGCTCTGACTCTAAAGCTATTGCTCAGGTTGGTACTATCTCCGCTAACTCCGACGAAACTGTAGGTAAACTGATCGCTGAAGCGATGGACAAAGTCGGTAAAGAAGGCGTTATCACCGTTGAAGATGGTACTGGTCTACAGGACGAACTGGACGTGGTTGAAGGTATGCAGTTCGACCGTGGCTACCTGTCTCCTTACTTCATCAACAAGCCGGAAACTGGCGCAGTAGAACTGGAAAGCCCGTTCATCCTGCTGGCTGACAAGAAAATCTCCAACATCCGCGAAATGCTGCCAGTTCTGGAAGCTGTTGCAAAAGCAGGCAAACCGCTGCTGATCATCGCTGAAGATGTTGAAGGTGAAGCACTGGCAACTCTGGTTGTTAACACCATGCGCGGCATCGTGAAAGTCGCTGCGGTTAAAGCACCGGGCTTCGGCGATCGTCGTAAAGCAATGCTGCAGGATATCGCAACCCTGACCGGCGGTACTGTAATCTCTGAAGAGATCGGTATGGAGCTGGAAAAAGCGACCCTGGAAGACCTGGGTCAGGCTAAACGTGTTGTTATTAACAAAGACACCACCACCATCATTGATGGCGTGGGTGAAGAAGCTGCAATCCAGGGCCGTGTTGCTCAGATCCGTCAGCAGATTGAAGAAGCAACTTCTGATTACGACCGTGAAAAACTGCAGGAGCGCGTAGCGAAACTGGCAGGCGGCGTTGCAGTTATCAAAGTAGGTGCTGCTACCGAAGTTGAAATGAAAGAGAAAAAAGCACGCGTTGAAGACGCCCTGCACGCGACCCGTGCTGCGGTAGAAGAAGGCGTGGTTGCTGGTGGCGGCGTTGCGCTGATCCGCGTAGCGTCTAAACTGGCTGACCTGCGTGGTCAGAACGAAGACCAGAACGTGGGTATCAAAGTTGCACTGCGTGCAATGGAAGCTCCGCTGCGTCAGATCGTCCTGAACTGCGGTGAAGAACCTTCTGTTGTTGCTAACACCGTTAAAGGTGGCGACGGCAACTACGGTTACAACGCAGCAACCGAAGAATACGGCAACATGATCGACATGGGTATTCTGGATCCAACCAAAGTTACCCGTTCTGCTCTGCAGTACGCAGCTTCTGTGGCTGGCCTGATGATCACCACCGAGTGCATGGTTACCGACCTGCCGAAAAACGATGCAGCTGACTTAGGCGCTGCTGGCGGTATGGGCGGTATGGGTGGCATGGGCGGCATGATGTAATTGCCCTGCACCTTGCAGAAATAAAGAAACCCTCAGGCAGAAATGTCTGGGGGTTTTTCTTTTGGTCATCTTTCTAGTATAAGATTCAGACACGGACGACACGAGTTGCGTCCAGCTCATTGATTATGGGGAATAACATGCACGTAAAATACTTAGCAGGGATTGTCGGTGCCGCGCTACTGATGGCGGGTTGTAGCTCCAGTAACGAATTGAGTGCTGCCGGTCAGAGTGTGCGCATTGTTGACGAGCAACCAGGTGCAGAGTGCCAACTGATTGGTACTGCGACAGGTAAGCAAAGTAACTGGCTTTCCGGGCAACACGGTGAAGAAGGCGGTTCTATGCGCGGCGCAGCAAACGATCTGCGCAACCAGGCGGCTGCAATGGGCGGTAACGTGATTTATGGCATCAGCAGCCCGTCGCAGGGAATGTTGTCCAGTTTTGTCCCGACGGATAGCCAGATTATCGGTCAGGTTTATAAGTGCCCGAACTGATGTGATCCAGAGGCTGGATGACAAACGTGTAATTGCCTGATGCGCTTCGCTTATCAGGCCTACATCGGGCATTGCAACTGATTGAATGCTCGAGAATTTGTAGGCCAGATAAGGCGTTTACGCCGCATCCGGCATGATCAACGATCACGTTATCAGTAATTTCAGGCTGGAGGGCTCCAGCCTCGCATTCAAAAAGATGAGATTATTTCGCCTGTGGCGCGGCCTTGCTGATGGACTGAACTCGTAAGTGATGTATTGCGCGTAAGCATTGATCCTGAGTCAGTGGTTGGGCGTTATTTGCTGCTACTGTACGAACGTAGACCTGAGATGGCACACCCGCGAGTTTTTTCAGCCGTGGGCTGAAATCAAGCATCCGGCGTGTGATAGCCTCAATTTCTTTACCCGCTGTCGCTTCACGCGTTTTCACCACCGCGCCGCTAAATTGTTCTTTACCACTTTCATCTTTAAAGCGATAAAGCACCGCCAGATAATGGCTAAACAGATTATGTTTCCATTCCGGCTGAGAATAGGTGTCATATTCCAGATTGCCATTGTCCTGGCAGTCGACGTCATATAACGGCAGGAAATCTAATAGCGATGTAATACGCAATGCCAGTTCACGCATTTCAGCATTATTAATTGCATGAATGATTGCTCGCGCCAGCATTTCAATCTGCAACTCATTGACAATTAATTCACATTTGCTGCCATCATGCAGAGTTAATGTGAATGTGAGATTTTCGCCCTGGTTATCGGTAAGTTCCAGCGTGTTAACCCGGCGATTAATATCGGCATTTTTAAGCTCATCAACCAGAATTTCTGGGATATTCTCTGCCATTTTCTTCATGACTTTATCGCGAGCCTGCTCATACTGAATACGTGTATCAGCATCCAGTTTATGCTTTTGATGCAGACGACTTTCCAGCGCAATCAGCAGGTCTCGCAGTTCCATGACAGACATAAAGAATAACGACTCTTTATTGCGAGGCTCTTTAATTTTCAGTGCCAGTGCAATGAAATCATTACTTTTGCGAATAACACCGGTATTAACACCCTTGATGCTTATGGCCATGTAGGTTCTCCCTAACCATTTCTCAATAAAATAATTAATTTTAATTAATAAGCCAGATAAATGAGCTTGGTAGTAATAGTTGTTAAAATAACATAAATAGCCGTGCTCACTCTATATAAACAGAAAAGAAAGGTTAATTATTGGTGTTGGCTATATAAAAAGTAAAAATAGCAACGTAAATGAATAATTAAAGGTTATGCAACGGGCAAAGATTAAACTTCTCTGTTTAGTGACCTGTCTCTGTTCTCGTGTTCGTTGCTCTTGGCGGATGCGGCGTAAATGCCTTATCCCGCCTACAGCTCATTGAGTTTCAATGCACAATGTAGGCCTGACAAGCGAAGCGCATCAGGCAATTTTCTGTTTAACTTCCCTGTTAATCAGTTACTGCTGGCGTAGCTGGAGATCCAGAGGCGTTTTGCTGGGTTCACCGCCAATCTCGCGCGCCAGTTTCGGCACCAGATATCCCGACACCAGTGTCAGTAACTCACGCATAATCTGCCGTGCTTCATCATCACTCACCATAAAATGCGCCGCGCCCTGCACTTTATCGAGCACATGCAGGTAATAGGGCATCACGCCCGCATCGAACAACGCATTACTCAGGTTTGCCAGCGTTTGCGCGTTATCATTCACGCCACGTAACAGAACGCTCTGGTTCAGCAAAGTAACGCCCACGCGGCGCAACTTAGCCATTGCCTGACGGAATGTTTCATCTACCTCATTGGCATGGTTGATGTGATTCACCAGCAAGATTTGCAACGTAGAACGGGCAAAGCGTTCAGCCAGCGACTCTGTGATGCGCGCCGGGATCACAATCGGCAGACGGCTGTGAATCCGCAGACGTTTGATATGCGGGATCGCCTCCAGTTGCGTCAGCAGCCAGTCCAGCTCGTGATCTTTCGCCATCAGCGGATCGCCGCCGGAGAAAATAATCTCGTCCAGTTCCGGATGCGCCGCAACATACTCAAGCGCCGCCTGCCAGTTACGCTTGTTGCCCTGATTTTCGGCATACGGGAAGTGGCGACGGAAACAGTAGCGACAATTTACCGCGCAGCCGCCTTTAACCAACAGTAGCGCCCGGTTGTGATATTTATGCAACAAACCAGGAACTACGCTGTGCTGTTCTTCCAGCGGATCGGTGGAGAATCCGGGTGCGACGACAAACTCATCTTGCGAGGTAAGTACCTGACGCAAAAGTGGATCGTCAGGATTGCCTTTCTCCATGCGATCGATAAATGAGCGGGGCACGCGCAGTGCAAACAGCTTTTTGGCGCTGTGTCCGGCCAACAGTTTTTCGTCCGCGTCTATATTCAAAAGGCGCAGAAGTTCATCAGGATCGGTCACAACATCGGCAAGTTGCGTTAACCAATCTTCTCTGGATGGGGTATTTAGGGTTACAATATGCGCCATTTTGTGGCTTAGCTACCAATTAACAAATTTCAGAGGGCCTTATGGCAACGTACTATAGCAACGATTTTCGTGCTGGTCTTAAAATCATGTTAGACGGCGAACCTTACGCGGTTGAAGCGAGTGAATTCGTAAAACCGGGTAAAGGCCAGGCATTTGCTCGCGTTAAACTGCGTCGTCTGCTGACTGGTACTCGCGTAGAAAAAACTTTCAAATCTACTGATTCCGCTGAAGGCGCTGATGTTGTCGATATGAACCTGACTTACCTGTACAACGACGGTGAGTTCTGGCACTTCATGAACAACGAAACCTTCGAGCAGCTGTCTGCTGATGCAAAAGCAATTGGCGACAACGCTAAATGGCTGCTGGATCAGGCTGAGTGCATTGTAACTCTGTGGAATGGTCAGCCGATCTCCGTTACTCCGCCGAACTTCGTTGAACTGGAAATCGTTGATACCGATCCGGGTCTGAAAGGCGATACCGCAGGTACTGGCGGCAAACCGGCTACCCTGTCTACTGGTGCTGTGGTTAAAGTTCCGCTGTTCGTACAGATCGGCGAAGTCATCAAAGTGGATACCCGCTCTGGTGAATACGTCTCTCGCGTGAAGTAATGCGGTTGTGGTGCGGCCTGCTGGCTGCACCATCACTTATTCAGGTCAGAGATGATGAAACGCCTTATCGTTCTTGTTTTGCTTGCCAGCACGCTGCTTACGGGCT
The DNA here is from genome assembly GCF_002965005.1 of Escherichia sp. MOD1-EC7011. Classification (NCBI taxonomy): domain Bacteria; kingdom Pseudomonadati; phylum Pseudomonadota; class Gammaproteobacteria; order Enterobacterales; family Enterobacteriaceae; genus Escherichia; species Escherichia sp. MOD1-EC7011. The sequence goes on along the minus strand of NZ_PTRD01000024.1, from coordinate 222,856 downwards.
GTAACACCGCTCGGGGGTTCGGCGAAGACATCAAACATCTTGGTAATTCCATCTCCCGCGCTGCCAGCTAATTTATTCTTCACTTCCGAAAAATCATCAGATTTCCGTCATTTTTGGTGATGTTGTCTATTATTAATTTGCTATAGGCAAACACAAATAACATTACCTAAAAGGAAGACGTTATGGTTAAGAAGACAATTGCAGCGATCTTTTCTGTTCTGGTGCTTTCAACTGTATTAACCGCCTGCAATACCACGCGCGGCGTTGGTGAAGACATTTCTGATGGCGGTAACGCGATTTCTGGCGCAGCGACGAAAGCGCAGCAATAAGCAATAACGGTACGGCAGATTTGTCGTGCCGTTTGTTTTTCTCGGCGGTAATCACTGTCGTAACCGTTGAAATTTCCTCTTAAATCGGCAAAATACCTCCTTCACCATCAGCTTTGCAGGACGACCTGCAAACGCTTCTTTTCACCGGGGACGGCCCCAAATCTCCGGAGCCTGATATGTCCTGGATAATCTTAGTTATTGCTGGTCTGCTGGAAGTGGTATGGGCGGTTGGCCTGAAATATACGCACGGCTTTAGTCGCCTGACACCAAGCGTTATTACCGTGACGGCGATGGTTGTTAGTATGGCGCTACTTGCCTGGGCGATGAAATCGTTACCAGTAGGGACGGCTTATGCCGTGTGGACGGGAATTGGCGCAGTCGGGGCGGCGATTACCGGCATTGTACTGCTCGGTGAGTCCGCTAACCCGATGCGCCTGGCGAGTCTGGCGTTAATCGTACTGGGGATTATTGGTCTGAAACTTAGCACCCATTAACTGCCGGGTTGCTGTACCCAAATAAACTTACTGACATCAAACCCTTCCCGGGTCGCGACTGCCAGCATCTCCTGTTTAACTTCGTCAGAAATGGTTGGGGTGCGAGAGAGAATCCACAGGTAATCGCGATCCGGGCCACAAACCAGCGCATGGCGGTACTCCCGATCTAGCGCAATGACGTTATAGCCGCCATAGAAAGGGCCAAAGAACGACACTTTCAGCGCGGCGCGATGCGGGTCTCCCGTAAAGTACGCTTTTCCTTCGCTTTGCTGCCACATCTCTCTGTCCGGATTATAACCCTTGTTGATGACATTCAGGCCGCCGTCATCCCGCAGGCTATACGTCGCAGTCACTTTCTCCAGCCCGCGTTCAAAACGGTGATCAAAACGGGCAATCTCATACCACGTACCCAAATAGCGTTTGGTATCGAAATTATTTACCACAGTAACGCCACGAGGCGGTGTGGGAGAACTACAGGCAACGACCAGAAATGCCGCAGTCGCTGCGGCAACGAGAGGGAGCAGGCGCATAGATGTTTCCTTACTGGTTTTTTTCTAAGTGTAGATGACAGCAAGGAAAAGCGGATAAAAGGTCCGAAAATTCGAACCATCTGCGTTGTTATTGCAAAGCGTTGAGAATCTGCCAGGCGGCAGCGACTCTCGCTGGATTGGGATAGTTTTTGTTAGCCAGCATCACAATCCCCAGCTCTTTCTCTGGAATAAATGCGATGTAGCTACCAAATCCGCCGGTCGCGCCTGTTTTATGTACCCATGATGCTCGTACCGCAGGGGCGGGGGGCGTAATCGCTTTTACTGGTCGTGCTGCCAGCGCAATTTTACTGTCGCTGCCATTAATGATGCTGTCTGGATCTACCGGCCAGTCGAGCATTTCCCAGCCCAGACCTTGATACATGTCGCCAGTTTGCCAGTAGCGTGACTGCGCCAGCTGGATACCTTGCTGAAGTGTTTTGTCGTTGATATCACGGGGATTCATATTGCTCTGCGCCCAGCGAGCCATATCTTCAATGGTTGATTTCACACCGTAAGCTTCAGCATCTAACGCCCCTGGCGAAACATGCACGGCCTTGCCTTCGCGATATCCCCAGGCGTAATTTTTTTCTTCTGCGGGCGGCACATTAATCCACGTATGGGTGAGTTTGAGTGGTTGAAAAACACGAGTTTGCATCGCCTGTTCAAAGCTCAAACCGGATGGTTTCACTGCCAGCGCGCCGAACAAACCGATGCTGGAGTTAGCATACAGACGCTGTGTTCCTGGTGCCCAGGTGGGTTGCCAGTTTTGATAGAAACGTAGCAAGTCGCCTGAGGACTTCACTTCATCGGGCACCTGTAACGGCAGCCCGCCAGCGGTGTAGGTTGCAAGATGTAATAGCGTGATTCCGTTCCACTGTTTAGCAGTAAGTTCAGGCCAGTATTTTGTCGCGGGATCGCTTAGGTTGATTTCCCCTCGTGCAATAGCGTCGCCACCGAGCACACCCGTAAATGTTTTGCTGACCGAACCTAACTCAAACAACGTTTGCTGTGTGACGGGCTGCTTTTTTGCTACGTCCGCATAGCCCCAGGTAAAGTAATAAGGTTTACCCTGATAAATCACCGCCACCGCCATGCCAGGGATTTTGTGTTGCTCTATAAGCGGAGTCATTGTGCGATGCACAATATCGTTGAGCTGTTGGGGGGCGGAGAGTGCGGAGCAAGAAGCGGTAATTAATAAGGCGCAGAGCGTCGTTTTGAACATAGGGTCTGGTTTCCATACAAAACGGCCCGCCATAGGCGGGCCGGATTTACATTGGTGATGCGTTAGATTGTAACGATACCAATCAGCGTGACAACTGTCAGGATAGCAGCCAGACCGTAGAAAACCCATTTGCCCGCAGGCACGTGGATTTTCAGATCGTGCATCGCGTGATGCATACGGTGTAAACCACACCACAGCGGCAGGACGATCATCAGGAACAGGAATACGCGACCAATGAAGCTCTGTGCAAACGCCAGAATGCGCTCATAGCTCAGTGCATCGCCCGGAAACAGGCCCAGTGGTAGCAGAATGCCAACCAGCAGGATCATCACCGGCGCAATGATGGCGCTCCACATACCACCGGCCCCGAAGAGGCCCCAGAATACCGGTTCGTCAGAACGCTTTGGATTTGGATTAATCATCTCAGGCTCCTTACCAGTACAGGGCAACAAACAGGATTACGATGGTGGCAACCACAGTTACCGCCCAGAGACTTTTGATAATTGGCTCTGGTCCCATTTTTTCGTCTTTTACAATGATATTGGCCGCTTTCGGTGCCAGTTCAAACCAGGTTTTGGTGTGCAGCAGAGCTGCCGCCAGAGTGATCAGGTTAATGATCACAATAACCGGGTTTTGTAAAAAGTCGACGAATCCCGCCCAGGCTTCCGGGCCATTTTTCAGGGCAAACAGCCCGAAAATCAGTTCAATGCTGAACCACACAGCCGGAACCGCCGTGCCTTCGCGCAGCATGTAAAAGCGATAAAACGGCAATTTTTTCCACCAGGTGGACGTCATTGGCCGTACATACGGTTTACGTTTAGTCGTCATGTTGCACTCCTTAGCGTGGTTTCAGGGTCGCGATAAGAAAGTCTTTCGAACTTTCTACTTTGCCCTGCTGAATGGCCGCAGCCGGATCGACGTGTTTCGGGCAGACTTCGGAGCAGTAGCCCACGAAAGTACAGCTCCATACGCCGTTCTGGCTGTTCAACTGCGCCATACGCTCCTTCTTACCGTGGTCGCGGCTATCTTCGTTATAACGATGCGCCAGCGTAATGGCAGCCGGACCGATGAACTCTGGGTTCAGGCCAAACTGCGGGCACGCGGCGTAGCACAGACCACAGTTGATGCAACCGGAGAACTGGTGATACTTCGCCATCTGCGCCGGGGTCTGGATGTTAGTACCCTGATCCGCAGTGCGGGAGTTGCCGATGATGTACGGTTTGATCGCTTCCAGACTTTCGATGAAGTGGGTCATATCGACGACCAGATCGCGTTCGATCGGGAAGTTAGCTAACGCTTCAACCTTCATACCGTCGGTGTAGTCACGCAGGAAGGTTTTACATGCCAGTTTCGGTACGTTGTTAACCATCATGCCGCAGGAACCACAAATCGCCATACGGCAGGACCAGCGGTAGCTCAGGTCTGGTGCCAGGTTGTCTTTGATATAGCCCAGCGCATCCAGTAATGAGGTGGTTGCGTCATAAGGCACTTCGTAGAATGCGCTATGCGGTGCGGTATCGACTTCCGGGTTATAGCGCACCACCTCGATTTTCAGGTTCTTCATCTCAGCCATTCGCCTTCTCCTTCTTATTGGCTGCTTCCGCCTTATCGGCTGCATCCGCTTCGCCACCGTAAACGCGTTTAGCTGGCGGCAGCGTAGTAATCTTCACGTCGCTGTACTCCAGGCGGGTAGTGCCATCAGCATCGCGGAAGGCGAGGGTGTGTTTGAGGAAGTTGACGTCGTCACGCTCGGTGCAACCTTCGTCCAGACGCTGGTGTGCGCCGCGAGATTCTTTACGCGCCATTGCGGAGTGCGCCATACATTCAGCAACGTTCAGACCGTGACCCAGTTCAATGGTGTAGAGCAGGTCGGTGTTGAACACGCTGGAGGTATCGGTGATGCGCACGCGCTTGAAGCGTTCCTGCAGCTCTGCCAGTTTGTCGATGGTTTTCTGCATCAGTTCCGGTGTACGGTAGATACCGCAACCTTCTTCCATGGACTGACCCATTTCGTCGCGGATCTTCGCCCAGTTTTCGCCGCCATCCTGGTTAACCAGATCTTTCAGACGCTGCTCAACGCCAGCAACCTGGGCATTGATTGCCGCATCGTTGCCATTACCGGCGGTAGATGCGCGTTCCATAGCTTGCTCACCCGCCAGACGACCGAAGACCACCAGTTCTGCCAGCGAGTTGGAACCCAGACGGTTTGCACCGTGCAGACCAACAGAAGAACATTCGCCAACGGCAAACAGACCTTTAATACGGGTTTCGCAGTTCTGATCGGTTTCGATACCGCCCATGGTGTAGTGTGCGGTCGGACGTACCGGAATCGGTTCTTTAACCGGATCGACGCCAACGTACGCTTTCGCCAGTTCACAGATGAACGGCAGACGTTCGTGCAGTTTTTTCTCGCCCAGATGACGCAGGTCGAGATAAACCACATCGCCACGTGGCGTGGAGATGGTGTTACCTTTACGCCATTCGTGCCAGAAGGCCTGAGAAACTTTGTCGCGCGGACCCAGTTCCATATATTTGTTTTTCGGCTCGCCCAGCGGCGTTTCCGGGCCCATACCGTAGTCTTGCAGATAACGGTAGCCGTTTTTGTTGACCAGAATACCGCCTTCACCACGGCAACCTTCGGTCATCAGGATACCGGAACCTGGCAGGCCGGTCGGGTGATATTGAACGAATTCCATATCACGCAGCGGAACGCCATGGCTCAGCGCCATACCCATACCGTCACCAGTTACGATACCGCCATTGGTGTTGTAGCGATATACACGACCCGCACCGCCGGTTGCCATGACTACCGCATTAGCGCGGATCTGTACCAACGTACCTTCCATCATGTTCATGGCTACCAGGCCGCGAACATGACCATCATCGACCAGAATATCCAGCACGAAGTGTTCGTCAAAACGCTGGATCTGCGGGAATTGCAGAGAGGTCTGGAACAGCGTGTGCAGCATATGGAAGCCGGTCTTATCGGCGGCGAACCAGGTACGCTCGATTTTCATGCCGCCGAAGCGACGTACGTTGACGCTACCATCCGGGCGACGGCTCCATGGGCATCCCCACAGTTCCAGTTGGATCATTTCGGTTGGGCAGTGGTGGACGAAATAATCCACGACATCCTGCTCACACAACCAGTCGCCACCCGCTACTGTATCGTGAAAGTGATATTCGAAGCTGTCATGATCCTGCGCGACAGCGGCGGAGCCCCCTTCAGCGGCAACAGTATGGCTGCGCATCGGGTATACTTTTGAGATTAGTGCGATTTTTGCATTTGGATTTGCCTGCGCGGCAGCAATTGCAGCACGTAATCCCGCGCCACCGGCACCTACAATGGCAAGATCGGCTTGAAAGGTTTGCACGACATTCCTCCAGATTGTTTTTATCCCGCAGCACCGTACTTCAGGGTAAGTATCTGAAAGTTACGGCCTGCGAACGCTATTCCACTGCTCCTTTATAGGTACAACAGTATAGTCTGATGGATAAGTCTGAAATTTGACGAGATCGATTTTTTTAGCGTGCCAGGGGGCTAAATTATCACTGAAGATGATTAATTTAATTACTAAACCATCATATTGCGGTTTTTTTAGTCGCCGTCCACCGTTGATTGATTCCTGCGTAAAATTTGTCTCGCCGCCGCGTTGCGAGTAGACTTCGTGCCCTTGTTAAAAACTGGAGATTTTACTATGAGCGAAACGGCATCCTGGCAGCCGAGCGCGTCTATTCCTAACTTATTAAAACGTGCGGCGATTATGGCGGAGATCCGTCGTTTCTTTGCCGATCGTGGAGTGCTGGAGGTGGAGACGCCTTGTATGAGCCAGGCAACGGTAACCGATATTCATCTGGTCCCGTTTGAGACACGTTTCGTTGGCCCCGGACATTCGCAGGGGATGAATCTCTGGTTAATGACCAGTCCGGAATACCACATGAAACGCCTGTTGGTGGCCGGTTGTGGTCCGGTATTCCAGCTGTGCCGCAGCTTCCGTAATGAAGAGATGGGGCGTTATCACAACCCTGAGTTTACTATGCTGGAGTGGTATCGACCGCACTATGATATGTACCGGTTGATGAACGAGGTGGACGATCTTCTGCAACAGGTGCTGGACTGCCCGGCAGCAGAAAGCCTCTCTTATCAGCAAGCCTTCTTGCGTTATCTGGAAATTGATCCGCTCTCTGCTGATAAAACGCAGTTGCGGGAAGTGGCGGCAAAGCTGGATCTCAGCAACGTTGCAGATACCGAAGAAGATCGCGACACGCTGCTGCAACTGTTGTTTACCTTTGGCGTGGAACCGAACATTGGTAAAGAGAAACCAACTTTTGTGTACCATTTTCCAGCCACTCAGGCATCACTGGCACAAATCAGTACCGAGGATCATCGGGTCGCAGAACGCTTCGAGGTCTACTACAAAGGTATTGAGCTGGCGAATGGTTTCCATGAATTGACGGATGCCCGTGAACAGCAACAACGCTTTGAACAGGATAACCGTAAACGTGCGGCACGTGGTTTACCGCAGCATCCGATAGACCATAACCTGATCGAAGCTCTTGAAGTTGGTATGCCCGACTGTTCCGGCGTGGCGTTAGGTGTTGACCGCCTGGTGATGTTAGCACTGGGCGCGGAGACACTGGCAGAAGTGATCGCCTTTAGTGTTGACCGGGCATAATTCTGAAAAATTGGCTAAAATCCAACACAGAATGGCGTAGCTGGCGCCATTCTGTAGCATATGTTTTCATTTTTCCGCTAAAGCGCACAATTTAAGACTGGATGTTTGCTATCATCCAGGTATCAATTCTGTTTTAGTTTTATTGTTGCCCACCAATCGGTGGGTAGTGCAGTTAGTTGGCGCGTTTAATATGCGCGCTGAAATGAAGGATGATTTCATGCCTCACACGATAAAAAAGATGAGTCTAATTGGACTCATACTGATGATCTTTACTTCAGTATTCGGTTTTGCGAATAGCCCTTCGGCTTATTATTTAATGGGATATAGTGCGATTCCGTGGTATATATTTTCTGCATTATTATTCTTTATTCCATTCGCCTTAATGATGGCTGAAATGGGGGCTGCCTATCGCAAAGAAGAGGGCGGTATCTATTCCTGGATGAATAATAGCGTTGGGCCACGTTTTGCTTTCATCGGCACATTTATGTGGTTTTCCTCTTATATCATTTGGATGGTGAGTACCTCCGCTAAAGTCTGGGTGCCGTTTTCTACTTTCCTCTATGGTAGCGATATGACCCAGCACTGGCGCATTGCTGGGCTTGAGCCTACGCAGGTGGTTGGGCTGCTGGCTGTAGCATGGATGATTCTGGTTACCGTCGTTGCCTCGAAAGGGATTAATAAAATTGCCCGTATTACTGCGGTGGGCGGTATTGCAGTAATGTGTCTTAATTTAGTATTGCTGTTAGTAAGCATTACTATTTTGTTATTAAATGGTGGGCATTTCGCGCAGGATATTAATTTCCTGGCATCACCGAATCCGGGATATCAGTCCGGTCTGGCGATGTTATCTTTTGTCGTATTTGCCATTTTTGCTTATGGCGGAATTGAGGCTGTAGGTGGGCTGGTAGATAAAACGGAAAACCCAGAAAAGAACTTTGCTAAAGGTATTGTTTTTGCCGCTATTGTTATTTCAATCGGTTATTCGTTAGCAATATTCTTATGGGGCGTCAGCACTAACTGGCAGCAGGTATTAAGTAATGGTTCTGTTAACCTTGGTAATATTACTTATGTGCTGATGAAGAGCCTGGGGATGTCTCTGGGTAATGCACTGCATTTATCACCTGAAGCGTCATTGTCGCTGGGCGTATGGTTTGCGCGTATTACCGGACTTTCCATGTTCCTCGCCTACACCGGTGCGTTCTTTACGCTTTGCTACTCACCACTGAAAGCGATTATTCAAGGGACGCCGAAAGCCTTGTGGCCGGAGCCGATGACGCGCCTGAACGCCATGGGGATGCCATCCATTGCTATGTGGATGCAGTGTGGGTTGGTTACTGTCTTCATCCTGCTGGTTTCCTTTGGCGGTGGCACCGCATCGGCGTTCTTTAACAAGCTGACGCTGATGGCGAACGTTTCCATGACCATTCCATATCTGTTCCTCGCGCTGGCTTTCCCGTTCTTTAAAGCGCGTCAGGATCTTGACAGACCGTTTGTGATTTTCAAAACGCATATGTCGGCAATGATCGCGACTGTGGTTGTTGTACTGGTGGTGACATTTGCGAACGTCTTCACCATCATTCAGCCAGTGGTTGAAGCCGGAGACTGGGACAGCACATTGTGGATGATTGGCGGGCCTGTCTTCTTCTCGCTGTTAGCGATGGCGATTTACCAGAACTATTGCAGCCGCATGGCGAATCAGCCTCAGTTAACTTTAGATTGATTATCTGCAATAACAACTCATCGCCAGTCCGGCGATGAGTTGTCAGGAAGAAATGCGTTATGGATGATACTCTCCGGAGCCGGAGATAACTGAAGATGAAGTTAAGCTGCTAAATTAGCCACGTTGGCGTCATTTGGCAGCTTCACACATTACAAACTTCCTGCCTGGCGGCGTCTACCCGCAGAAGTTAATGTCCTTCCCGTTTGTTTACCGTTCAGACTTTCCAGACGCATCTGGAAAGGCGGGAATGGCATATCGATACCGTGGGCGTGGAAGCCTGCCAGAATCAGCTGGTGGATCTCATGGCGTAGCGGCATACGGTGACCCATCTCAGCGGCGTAAATACGCAGCTCGAAAATCTGAATCCCCTGTTGCAGATCCACCAGGAAGACTTCCGGTGCCGGATTGTCGATCACCAGCGAGCAGCGACGTGCTGCGGTGAGCAGGATCTCCGTCACTTCTTCACTGTTGGCATCGGCAGGAGCCGGAATCGTCAATACCACGCGCGTGACCGAGTCAGAGAGCGACCAGTTGATAAACTGCTCGGTAATAAATGCCTTGTTCGGCACGATAATCTCTTTACGATCCCAGTCGCTGATGGTGGTGGCGCGGGTGTTAATTTTCGTCACGCTACCAGTGAGATCGCGAATCGTCACCGTATCGCCAATGCGAATCGGTTTTTCGAACAGGATAATCAGGCCAGAGATAAAGTTGGCGAAAATCTCCTGCAAACCAAAACCGAGACCAACACCGAGCGCAGCGACCAGCCACTGCAATTTCGACCACTCAATACCAATCATCGAGAAGCCGACCAGCCCGCCAATCAGCATCAGCAGATATTTGGTGATAGTGGTGATGGCGTAGCCCGTACCCGGCGTTAAATCGAGGTGCTGCAAAATTGCCAGCTCCAGCAGCGCGGGTAGGTTGCGCACAAGCTGCGTGGTGATAATAAATACCAGAATGGCAATCAGCACCGCACCGAGGGTAATCGGTTCCAGACTTTCCACGCCCTGCACTGTTGATGTGACATCCCATAGCGAAATATTTTCGAGGAAGCCAAAAGCAGAATGGATTTCTGACCACAGCACGATGACCGAAAGCAGGGCGATCAGCATCAGGATTGAACGCACCAGCCGCAAGGATTGCGCGCTGATAGCATCGAGATCGACTTCGCTTTCATCGACTTCAATTGCCCCTTCCGGGCTACTGTGATGATGCGCTTCTTCTTCGCCACGCGCACGTTGCGCTAACATCTCTGCCCGTCGATGCTTCGCCCGGTCAAACGCCAGCCTGCGGCGCTGGATCAGCATCCAGCGGCGGATAACGTGATAAACCACCAGCAACAGGAACCAGATGGCGACCGACGTTTCCAGCCTTGCCAGCAGAGCTTGCGCCGTTGCCAGATAACCCACCGCAGCGGCGAGAATAGCGACCAGCGGCGCGCCAATCATCATGTTCCACAACATATGGTTGGCAATATTGTCACCGCTACCTTCTTTGTTGAGATACAGCGGGATACCGGCTTTTTTCAGGCTGAGTGTGACTACCGCCAATGCACCGCAAATGAGGATAAAGCAAAGACGGCCCAGCGAACCGGAAAACTCGCGGTCGTCGAGATTATCGAACATCATCAGCGCCATAATCAGCGGCACAATAAGCCCGATGCTCATCAGATAGTAGCGCATCCCACGGGAAACCCGTTCGCGCGGCCAGCCAAAATGAGCGATAAACAAGCCGTTCGGGCGGGCAAAGGTGGCGCAAATCATCACTACCCACAGCAATGGCACGGTGGCCGTAACGCCATCGCCAATCGCCACCGCCAGCGGATAAGGCCACGCCTCGCGCAGCCCGTAGCCGAGCGTCATCCACAGCACTGGCAGCGGTGACGCGACGAGAATCGACCAGAAAAGAGTGCGTAACGTCAGCCAGAAGTGATCCTGAGTCACTTTGCCGACTTTCGCCGCTGAACGTTCAAGAAAACGGGTGAAATAGCGGCGCGAGTAAATACTGCAACCGACCAGAATCAAAGCGCCAAACAGTGGCAAAATCGTCTCTTTGCTGGTCAGCATCATCATGGTGGCTTTACCCAACTGACTGAAGGTGTCCAGCGAGATCAGACGGCGTAGATCCTGGGCGATTTCCAGCGGCCAGGCGATGGTCATCGGGCGCACGTCAGAAGTCCAGAACAGATAGCGGTGCGTCGCTTCATTGACCTCTTTCAGTGCATCTTCCAGTTGTCCGTTGGAGACTTTCAGCTTGGTCAGTTCAAGCAGTAGCGTGTCGCCACCCTGGAGTAAGGAGTTCAGTAACTCACGCTGAGTGCGTAGCTGTGCTTCCAGAATACGGTTTTGCTCGGCGGTCAGCGGCTGACCGTCGGCCTGATGGATTTGCCGTAGCAGCGGCTGTTTATTGAGGAGATCCTCATAACGTAACCGTTGCACGCGCAACTGCGCCATTTCAGTATCCAGTTGCTGCGGTTTGGGCATTTCCGGCAGTCGTGCCACTTGTGCCCGCAGTGCTTCGCCGAGCAGGTTTGACGAACCCAGCCATTGTGATTGTTCGCGTAGCGTATTCAGCGCCTGCCGAACCTGCAACGTCTGGCTGGTAGCCTGACGTTGCTGTGAAGCGACGAGATCCATCCGCTGCGCCTGCTGATTCAACGCCGCCGACAGCTCGCGGTTAATTTTGAATTGAGCGACGATATCTTTCGGCAAATCGGCACTGCTTTCTGCCAGTAATTCGGTGCTTTCCAGCGCCCGTTCCGCTTCCAGTTGGCGTTGGCTATTCAACTGGTTACGCAATGCCTGCAAATACGCATCCAGTTGTTGACTCTCTTTTTCTGCCAGTGCCGAACGCAGACGCGCCAGTTCCTGACGATTATTGGCAGAAAGTTGCGCCAGTTCGAGTTCATCGACCAATGACTTCAAACGCGCGGAGTCGGCCTGCAACGCGAAATTTTGCGCCTGATTAAGCGGACTATTTCCCGTGAGTGTTCCCAGACGGCGCTCGATTTCATTCAACTGGCGGCGGGCGTCGGTTTGCTGTTGCGGTAGTTGGTTTAGTGAATCCGCAATCTCGCGGGCGCGCTCCTGTTCTTGCTGAGCCTGACGGCTTTTATCCAGCAATTGACTACTGACCTGGAGAATTTCCTGATTCAGCGCGTCGGTAGACATCCCCGGCGACACGCTGCGCGGCTCATCACGCATGTTGTTCAACTGCGCGCGCAGAGTAGCGGAGAGTTTCGGATAATTATCGATAACTTGCTGATATTGCTTGATGCGCTCAAGGGAGCTTTTTTGCTCCTCAAGCGCATTTAAGGCGGACTGGAGCGCCTCTACGACTTCTGGCTGCGCGGGCTTCGCCGCTTTTGCCTGCTCCAGTTCTTGTGAGATTTGTTTACTATCGGGGGCCGTCGCGGCGTACGCCCCCCAACTGAGGCACCAGGCCATCAGAAAAGTGATAATCAGGCGCACGTCAGCGTTTCCTTTGATGGATTAGACCTGGTCTTTTTTGTCGTCAACCAATGGGCTGGCGTCGTGTTCTGCCTCGATCTCTTCAGCAGGAAGCGGGGCTGGTTCAGCTTCTGGCGTAACAAAGGTTTCGGTAGATACTGCCAGCGGCTGACCAATTTTCGTGACAGACAGGCTTGCCAGTTGCTCAACCAGATTCACTTTACCTGGCGCAAACAAGTTGATAACGGTAGAGCCGAGTTTAAAGCGACCCATTTCCTGGCCTTTCAGCAGTGCCACCGAACCGTCGTTTTCCCCGGCAGGCCAGGTCCAGCGTTTGATGATGCCTTCGCGCGGCGGCGTAATGGTGCCAGCCCAGACAGTTTCAATGCTGCCAACAATCGTCGCCCCGACCAGAATCTGCGCCATCGGGCCAAATTCGGTATCGAACAGGCAGATTACGCGTTCGTTGCGGGCAAACAGATTTGGCACGTTCTGGGCAGTGAGATGGTTAACGGAGAAGAGATCGCCCGGCACGTAGATCATCTCACGCAGGATACCGTTGCATGGCATATGTACGCGGTGATAGTCACGCGGGGAGAGGTAAGTGGTCACAAACGTACCGTTACGGAAGAGATCCGCCATCAGGTAGTTACCCGCCAGCAGGGCTTCGAGGCTGTAGTTGTGGCCTTTCGCTTGCAAGATTTTATCTTCTTCGATTTTACCTAACTGGCTAATAACGCCATCGGCAGGCATGACCAGGACATTGGGATCGGTATCGATTGGGCGCACATCGTCACGCAACGGACGGACAAAAAATTCGTTAAAGGTGCGGTAACTGGCGGTGTCCGGTTTCTGCGCCTCTTTCATGTCGACCTTGTAGTATTTAACGAACAGATCGATAACCAGTTTTGTCAGCCATCCTGCCCGCTTGCTTGCGCCCCAACCCGCCAGGCGAGTAAGCCATAGTTTTGGCAGAATGTACTGTAGCGAAAGTTTAAATGAATTTAACAAGGTAGCCTCCAGGCCATTGTTTTGTCGTTCCTGATCCGGCGTTCATGCCGGATCCTGAAAAAAAGGGGACGATTCTAACGACGGTTAGCTTAATTGTCAGTCATCCGTATCAGAAAAGTTTTTACGCGTTTTTACCTGCGCCATGCTTTCCAGAATACGGTGATAGTTTTCGAAACGAGTTTCCGCGATTTTCCCCTCATCAACCGCTTCACGGATTGCGCAGCCCGGATCGGTATCGTGTTTGCAATCGCGATATTTACACAGGCCTAAGTAATCATGAAATTCGACAAAGCCTTGAGTGATTTGTTCCGGCGCCAGATGCCAGAGGCCGAATTCACGCACGCCAGGGGAATCAATCACATCGCCTCCGTGCGGGAAGTGATACAGCCGGGCAGCAGTGGTGGTGTGCTGACCGAGACCGGAGTTATCTGAGACATCGTTGGTCAGGATCTCTTTTTGCAGACCCAGCAGCGCGTTAAGCAGACTCGATTTGCCGACGCCGGACTGTCCGGCAAAAATGCTGATGCGCCCGGTCAACGCCTCTTCCAGCGGTTTCAGCCCATCCTGAGTATGACTGGAAACCATCAATACGCGATAACCGATATTGCGGTAGATATCCATCTGTTCGTTGACGAATGCCATGCCTTCGTCGCCCAGCAGATCTATCTTGTTGAGCACAATAATCGGCTCAATCTGCAAGGTTTCGCAGGCCACCAGGTAACGGTCGATAATATTGAGCGACAGCTCCGGCAAAATGGCGGAGACAATAACAATCTGGTCGATGTTGGCGGCAATAGGTTTCACGCCGTCGTAAAAATCCGGGCGCGTCAACACTGAGGTGCGCTCATGTACTGCTTCCACGATCCCTTTGACATTTACGCCTTCCGCCGCCGGTTTACCCGGACGCCAGACCACGCGATCGCCGGTCACCAGCGAACGGATAGTACGGCGAATATTGCAGCGGTGAACTTCGCCGTCTGCGGATTCCACATCAGCGTGCATACCAAAACGGCTGATGACGATACCTTCATCAGGCTCGCCAAACAGATTGTCGTCGTAATCGGGCTTCTCCTTAGACGTTTTAAGACGACGCTGGTGATTGGCGTTCACACGGCGCTGTTGGCCTTTGGAGAGTTTATTTTTACTCAATCGTACTGACTCCTGGTCGCCCCTGATGGGCAAAACATCTATGATACACGCAATTGTGGATCAATATAGTCACTGTGAATGGGTGGAAAAATAGCATGAGTGCCAATGAAAACAACCTGATTTGGATCGATCTTGAGATGACCGGTCTGGATCCCGAGCGCGATCGCATTATTGAGATTGCCACGCTGGTGACCGATGCCAACCTGAATATTCTGGCGGAAGGGCCGACCATTGCAGTACACCAGTCTGATGAACAACTGGCGTTGATGGATGACTGGAATGTCCGTACCCATACCGCCAGTGGGCTGGTGGAGCGCGTGAAGGCGAGCACAATGGGCGATCGCGAAGCAGAACTGGCGACGCTCGAGTTCTTAAAAGAGTGGGTGCCTGCGGGGAAATCGCCAATTTGTGGTAACAGCATCGGTCAGGATCGTCGCTTCCTGTTTAAATATATGCCGGAACTGGAAGCCTACTTCCACTACCGTTATCTCGATGTCAGCACCCTGAAAGAGCTGGCGCGCCGCTGGAAGCCGGAAATTCTTGATGGTTTTACTAAGCAGGGGACGCATCAGGCGATGGATGATATCCGTGAATCGGTGGCGGAGCTGGCTTACTACCGCGAGCATTTTATCAAGCTGTAAAACTTTGCCCGGGCACGTAACCGCCGGAATCCACTTGTGGCGGCGTGGGTTTGGCGCTAAATTGAACGTCTTGCTGATAATTTCAGCACTTGAGTTAAAAACTCAAAAAAAATTTTTTAGGGGGGTTGCAGAGGGAAAGATTTCTCGTATAATGCGCCTCCCGTAACGACGCAGAAATGCGAAAATTACGAAAGCAAAATTAAGTAGTACGCGGGAATAGCTCAGTTGGTAGAGCACGACCTTGCCAAGGTCGGGGTCGCGAGTTCGAGTCTCGTTTCCCGCTCCAAAATTTGAAAGTGTTGTAAAGCACAGACCACCCAATCGCAGTATTTCGAATTGCGACAAGGCGGCAACTGAACGAATCCTTGGGAGCTTACAAAAGTAAGTGACTAAGATGAGTGAAGGCAGCCAAGGCAGTAGCGGTTCGAAAGACGAAGATTAAGCGGGAATAGCTCAGTTGGTAGAGCACGACCTTGCCAAGGTCGGGGTCGCGAGTTCGAGTCTCGTTTCCCGCTCCAAAATTTGAAAGTGCTGTAAAGCACAGACCACCCAATCGCAGTATTTCGAATTGCGACAAGGCGGCAACTGAACGAATCCTTGGGAGCTTACAAAAGTAAGTGACTAAGGTGAGTGAAGGCAGCCAAGGCAGTAGCGGTTCGAAAGACGAAGATTAAGCGGGAATAGCTCAGTTGGTAGAGCACGACCTTGCCAAGGTCGGGGTCGCGAGTTCGAGTCTCGTTTCCCGCTCCAAATTCTCCTCCCAATAAAATATCCACAGCGACGCGATGCGTTATTGCTGGTTTTTGTTGTCTCTGACAAACTCTTGTAAACAGAGTTATCCACAGGTTCAGGCTGTAATCTTAATTTCAGAAAAACTTCGCACGGTGAATGGTAATTTTTCAACCTCTTGATATATAAGTTGAAAATTAAGATTGTGTTTTGCCGTATCGATCACTTGACGATGATATTCGTCTTGAATTGCAATGCGTTTTTATTTTTATTCACAAGCTGTGGATGAATCAGGCATCACGCGGTAGTCCCTTTTCAATTACACGAACCAGACGCTGTTTTTTCGGTAATTGTACTTCGACCACGCAGGCATTTCGTCTCTCGATTTGCTGCGCAATCGCCCACGCTATATGCTCATCAAGAAGTGGGTGCTCACCTTTACGACTTTCCAACGCCGTCAGAATCGCTTCATCCCAGGGCGCATTGCCTAATGCCACGGCGATATTACGCAGCCAGCGCAGGTGGCCTATACGGCGAATCGCCGAACCTTCCGTTATTTTTAAAAACTTCTCTTCGCTCCAGGCGAATAACTCAATGAGTTCCGGTGCGTGTAGTGGCTTGCGCGGGTTGAAATCATCTTCAGTTGTCAGTTGCGAATAGCGATTCCACGGACAGATAAGCTGACAGTCATCGCAGCCGTAAATACGGTTTCCCATTAATGGGCGTAACTCTTCCGGGATTGCCCCTTCCAGTTCGATGGTGAGATAAGAGATACAGCGGCGAGCATCAACGGTATATGGCTCGACAATGGCGCCGGTCGGGCAAATCGTCATACAGGCCACGCACTTACCGCATCCTTCCTCGACTGGTTGATCTACCGGTAACGGAATATCAACCAGCAGTTCGCCTAAAAAGAAGAACGAGCCGGCTTCGCGATTGAGGATAAGTGAGTGCTTACCTGTCCAGCCAAGTCCCGCTTTTTCAGCCAGCGGGCGCTCAAGAACAGGCGCAGAATCGACAAACGGTCTAAAATTCAGCGAAACACAATGTTGCTGAATCATCTCGCCCAGCTTTTTGAGTCGGTTGCGCAGAAGTTTGTGGTAGTCACGACCCAGCGCATAACGGCTAACATAGCCGAGTTTGGGATTTTTCAGCGTGCTGGCAAATGCGGCGTTGGCAGGCAGGTAGTTCATCCGCACGCTGATCACGCGCAGCGTACCGGGCAATAACTCGTGGGGGCGGGCGCGCAGCATACCGTGACGCGCCATCCAGTCCATTTCGCCGTGGTATTGTTTGTCCAGCCATGCTTGCAGTTTTGGCTCGGACTCGCTGAGATCGGTATCGGTAATACCCACCTGCTGAAAGCCCAGTTCCAGCCCCCACTGTTTAATTTTTTGCGCTAACTGATTGAGATCGAGGGGCTCTGACATGACGGACCATACAATGAAGAAAAACCCCGTAAGTATACCACACACCGTCTGGCACGCCGACGATATCCGACGTGGCGAACGCGAAGCGGCAGATGCGCTGGGGCTAACGCTTTATGAACTGATGCTTCGTGCGGGTGAAGCCGCGTTTCAGGTGTGTCGTACCGCTTATCCTGACGCCCGCCACTGGCTGGTGCTGTGCGGTCATGGCAATAATGGCGGCGATGGCTACGTGGTCGCGCGGCTGGCAAAAGCGGTCGGTATTGAGGTTACGTTACTGGCCCAGGAGAGCGACAAACCGTTACCGGAAGAGGCTGCGCTGGCACGCGAAGCATGGTTAAACGCGGGAGGCGAGATCCATGCCTCGAATATTGTCTGGCCTGCGCCGGTGGATTTGATCGTTGATGCGCTGCTCGGCACCGGATTGCAGCAAGCACCCCGCGAATCTGTTAGCCAATTAATCGACCATGCTAATTCCCATCCGGCGCCGATTGTGGCGGTTGATATCCCTTCCGGCCTGCTGGCAGAAACCGGCGCCACGCCAGGCACGGTGATCAACGCCGCTCACACCATCACCTTTATTGCCCTTAAACCTGGTTTGTTAACCGGCAAAGCACGGGATGTTACCGGGCAACTGCATTTTGACTCGCTGGGACTGGACAGTTGGCTGGCAGGTCAGGAGACGAAAATTCAGCGGTTTTCGGCAGAACAACTTTCTCACTGGCTGAAACCGCGTCGCCCGACTTCGCATAAAGGCGATCACGGGCGGCTGGTGATTATCGGTGGCGATCACGGCACGGCGGGGGCTATTCGTATGACGGGGGAAGCGGCGCTGCGTGCTGGCGCTGGTCTAGTCCGAGTACTGACCCGCAGTGAAAACATTGCGCCGCTGCTGACCGCACGACCGGAATTGATGGTGTACGAGTTGACGGAGAAATCTTTAACTGAAAGCCTGGAATGGGCCGATGTGGTGGTGATTGGCCCTGGTCTGGGCCAGCAAGAGTGGGGGAAAAAAGCCCTACAAAAAGTTGAGAGTTTTCGCAAACCGATGTTGTGGGATGCTGATGCATTGAACCTGCTGGCAATCAATCCCGATAAGCGTCACAATCGCGTGATCACGCCGCATCCTGGCGAGGCCGCACGGTTGTTGGGCTGTTCCGTTGCAGAAATTGAAAGTGACCGCTTACATTGCGCCCAACGTCTGGTACAACGTTATGGCGGCGTAGCGGTGCTGAAAGGTGCCGGAACCGTGGTCGCCGCCCATCCTGACGCTTTAGGCATTATTGATGCCGGAAATGCAGGGATGGCCAGCGGCGGCATGGGTGATGTGCTCTCTGGTATTATTGGCGCATTGCTTGGGCAAAAACTGTCGCCGTATGATGCAGCCTGTGCTGGCTGTATCGCACACGGCGCGGCGGCTGACGTGCTGGCGGCGCGTTTTGGTACGCGCGGGATGCTGGCAACCGATCTCTTTTCCACGCTACAGCGTATTGTTAACCCGGAAGTGACTGATAAAAACCATGATGAATCGAGTAATTCCGCTCCCTGATGAGCAGGCAACATTAGACCTGGGCGAGCGGGTAGCGAAAGCCTGCGATGGTGCAACCGTAATCTATCTGTATGGCGATTTAGGCGCAGGTAAAACCACCTTTAGCCGGGGCTTTTTACAGGCTCTGGGTCATCAGGGTAATGTCAAAAGCCCCACTTATACGCTGGTCGAACCCTATACGCTCGACAATTTAATGGTTTATCACTTTGATTTGTACCGCCTTGCCGATCCCGAGGAGCTGGAGTTTATGGGGATCCGCGATTATTTTGCCAACGATGCCATCTGCCTGGTGGAGTGGCCACAACAAGGTACAGGTGTTCTTCCTGACCCGGATGTCGAAATACACATTGATTATCAGGCACAAGGCCGTGAGGCGCGCGTGAGTGCGGTCTCCTCTGCGGGTGAATTGTTGCTGGCGCGTTTAGCCGGTTAACCTTTGAAGGTGGCGGGATGATGTATCGCATCAGAAATTGGTTGGTAGCGACGTTGGTGCTGCTGTGCGCGCAGGCTGGCGCCGCGACGCTCTCTGATATTCAGGTTTCTAATGGCAATCAACAGGCGCGGATAACGTTAAGTTTTATTGGCGATCCTGACTATGCATTTAGCCATCAAAGCAAACGCACCGTGGCGCTCGATATCAAACAAACGGGCGTGATTCAGGGGCTGCCGTTGTTGTTCAGCGGTAATAATCTGGTGAAGGCGATTCGCTCTGGAACGCCAAAAGATGCGCAAACGCTGCGGCTGGTGGTCGATCTCACCGAAAACGGTAAAACCGAAGCGGTGAAGCGGCAGAATGGCAGTAATTACACCGTCGTCTTTACGATTAATGCCGATGCGCCACCACCGCCTCCGCCGCCGCCCGTGGTTGCTAAACGTGTTGAAACGCCTGCGGTTGTCGCACCGCGCGTCAGCGAACCGGCGCGTAATCCGTTTAAAACCGAGAGCAACCGGGCTACGGGTGTCATCAGTAGCAATACGGTGACGCGTCCGGCAGCGCGCGCGACGGCTAACACTGGCGAAAAAATTGTCATCGCCATTGATGCCGGACACGGTGGTCAGGATCCTGGCGCTATCGGCCCTGGCGGTACGCGGGAGAAAAATGTCACCATCGCCATCGCGCGTAAATTGCGTACTTTGCTCAATGATGATCCGATGTTTAAGGGCGTTTTAACCCGTGACGGGGATTACTTTATCTCGGTGATGGGGCGCAGCGATGTGGCACGTAAGCAAAACGCCAATTTCCTTGTGTCGATTCACGCTGATGCCGCACCGAACCGCAGTGCTACCGGCGCTTCCGTGTGGGTGCTCTCTAACCGTCGCGCAAACAGTGAAATGGCAAGCTGGCTGGAACAGCACGAGAAACAGTCGGAGCTGCTGGGCGGGGCAGGCGATGTGCTGGCGAACAGTCAGTCTGACCCGTATTTAAGCCAGGCGGTGCTGGATTTACAGTTCGGTCATTCCCAGCGGGTAGGGTATGATGTGGCGACCAGTATGATCAGTCAGTTGCAACGCATTGGCGAAATTCATAAACGTCGACCAGAACACGCCAGCCTTGGCGTTCTGCGTTCGCCGGATATCCCGTCAGTACTGGTCGAAACCGGTTTTATCAGCAACAACAGCGAAGAACGTTTGCTGGCGAGCGACGATTACCAACAACAGCTGGCAGAAGCCATTTACAAAGGCCTGCGCAATTACTTCCTTGCGCATCCGATGCAGTCTGCGCCGCAGGGCGCAACGGCACAAACGGTCAGCACGGTGACGACGCCAGATCGCACGCTGCCAAACTAAGGATTATTAATGCCAATTCAGGTCTTACCGCCACAACTGGCGAACCAGATTGCCGCAGGTGAGGTGGTCGAGCGACCTGCGTCGGTAGTCAAAGAACTGGTAGAAAACAGCCTCGATGCGGGTGCGACGCGCATCGATATTGATATCGAACGCGGTGGGGCGAAACTTATCCGCATTCGTGATAACGGCTGCGGTATCAAAAAAGATGAGCTGGCGCTGGCGCTGGCTCGTCATGCTACCAGTAAAATTGCCTCTCTGGACGATCTCGAAGCTATTATCAGCCTGGGTTTTCGCGGTGAGGCGCTGGCGAGTATCAGTTCGGTTTCCCGCCTGACGCTCACTTCGCGCACTGCGGAACAGCAGGAAGCCTGGCAGGCTTATGCCGAAGGGCGTGATATGGACGTGACGGTTAAACCAGCGGCGCATCCGGTGGGAACAACGCTGGAGGTGCTGGATCTGTTCTACAACACTCCGGCGCGGCGCAAATTCCTGCGCACCGAGAAAACCGAATTTAACCATATCGATGAAATCATCCGCCGCATCGCGCTGGCGCGTTTCGACGTCACTATCAACTTGTCGCATAACGGCAAAATTGTGCGCCAGTACCGCGCAGTGCCGGAAGGCGGGCAAAAAGAACGCCGTTTAGGGGCGATTTGTGGCACCGCTTTTCTCGAACATGCCCTGGCGATTGAATGGCAGCACGGCGATCTCACGCTGCGCGGCTGGGTGGCTGATCCGAATCACACCACGCCCGCACTGGCGGAAATTCAGTATTGCTACGTTAATGGGCGCATGATGCGCGATCGCCTGATCAATCACGCGATCCGCCAGGCCTGCGAAGACAAACTGGGCGCCGATCAGCAACCAGCGTTTGTGCTGTATCTGGAGATCGACCCGCATCAGGTGGACGTCAACGTGCACCCCGCCAAACACGAAGTGCGTTTCCATCAGTCGCGTCTGGTGCATGACTTTATCTATCAGGGTGTGCTGAGCGTGCTACAACAGCAACTGGAAACGCCGCTGCCGCTGGATGATGAACCACAACCTGCATCGCGCGCCATCCCGGAAAACCGCGTAGCCGCAGGGCGTAATCATTTTGCAGAACCGGCAGTTCGTGAACCGGTAGCTCCACGCTACACTCCTGCGCCAGCATCAGGCAGTCGCCAGTCTGCTCCCTGGCCGAACGCGCAACCGGGCTACCAGAAACAGCAAGGCGAAGTGTATCGCCAGCTTTTGCAAACGCCTGCGCCGATGCTCAAACCAAAAGCGCCAGAACCGCAGGAACTTACGCTGGCATCGAATGGTCAAAGCTTTGGTCGGGTGTTGACTATCGTCAATTCCGACTGTGCGCTGCTGGAGCGTGACGGCAACATTTCACTTTTAGCCCTGGCGGTAGCGGAACGTTGGTTGCGTCAGATGCAACTGACGCCGGGGGAATCGCCAGTTTGCGCTCAACCGTTGCTTATTCCGTTGCGGCTAAAAGTCTCTGGCGAAGAAAAATCGGCATTAGAAAAAGCGCAGTCCGCTCTGGCGGAGTTAGGCATTGAATTTCAGTCTGATGCGCAGCATGTGACCATCAGAGCCGTGCCTTTACCCTTACGCCAACAAAATTTACAAATCTTGATTCCTGAACTGATAGGCTACCTGGCGAAGCAGTCCGTATTCGAACCTGGCAATATTGCGCAGTGGATTGCACGAAATCTGATGAGCGAACATGCACAGTGGTCAATGGCTCAGGCCATTACCCTGCTGGCGGATGTAGAACGGTTATGTCCGCAGCTTGTGAAAACGCCGCCGGGTGGTCTGTTACAATCTGTTGATTTACATCCGGCGATAAAAGCCCTGAAAGATGAGTGATATCAGTAAGGCGAGCCTGCCTAAGGCAATTTTTTTGATGGGGCCGACGGCCTCCGGTAAAACGGCGTTAGCCATTGAGCTGCGTAAAATTTTACCAGTAGAGTTGATAAGCGTTGATTCTGCCCTTATTTACAAAGGGATGGATATCGGGACGGCGAAGCCGAACGCTGAAGAGTTACTCGCCGCGCCGCACCGATTGCTGGATATTCGCGATCCGTCGCAGGCTTATTCGGCTGCTGATTTTCGTCGCGATGCGCTGGCGGAAATGGCCGATATCATGACGGCGGGGCGGATCCCGCTGTTAGTGGGCGGTACTATGTTGTATTTCAAGGCGTTACTGGAGGGGTTGTCGCCGCTACCGTCGGCGAACCCCGAAGTACGAGCCAGAATTGAGCAACAAGCGGCAGAGCAAGGTTGGGAGTCATTGCATCGTCAACTTCAGGAGATAGATCCTGTTGCGGCAGCAAGGATTCATCCAAATGATCCACAAAGGCTTTCCCGGGCACTGGAAGTTTTTTTCATTTCGGGTAAAACTTTAACGGAACTGACGCAAACGTCAGGAGACGCTCTACCGTATCAGGTGCATCAGTTCGCCATCGCCCCGGCGAGCCGTGAACTGCTCCATCAACGAATTGAGCAGCGTTTTCATCAGATGTTGGCTTCAGGTTTTGAAGCAGAAGTCCGGGCGCTTTTTGCCCGAGGAGATTTGCATACGGATTTGCCTTCCATTCGTTGCGTGGGTTATCGCCAGATGTGGTCTTACCTTGAAGGCGAAATCTCATACGATGAAATGGTTTATCGAGGTGTTTGCGCCACGAGACAGTTGGCGAAGCGGCAGATAACCTGGCTGCGTGGTTGGGAAGGGGTTCACTGGCTTGACAGTGAAAAACCAGAACAGGCGCGTGACGAAGTATTACAGGTTGTTGGTGCTATCGCAGGCTGAATGTGTACAATTGAGACGTATCGTGCGCAATTTTTTCAGAATCGAAAGGTTCAAAGTACAAATAAGCATATAAGGAAAAGAGAGAATGGCTAAGGGGCAATCTTTACAAGATCCGTTCCTGAACGCACTGCGTCGGGAACGTGTTCCAGTTTCTATTTATTTGGTGAATGGTATTAAGCTGCAAGGACAAATCGAGTCTTTTGATCAGTTCGTGATCCTGTTGAAAAACACGGTCAGCCAGATGGTTTATAAGCACGCGATTTCTACTGTTGTCCCGTCTCGCCCGGTTTCTCATCACAGTAACAATGCCGGTGGCGGTACTAGCAGTAACTATCATCATGGTAGCAGCGCGCAGAATACTTCCGCGCAACAGGACAGCGAAGAAACCGAATAAGGTTTCGGGCTGTTTTTTTTACACGGGGAGCCAGCGATCCTGCGTTCCCCGCTGATCTATTTAGAGGGTTTTACGCTTGTTTGACCGTTATGATGCTGGTGAGCAGGCGGTGCTGGTACACATCTATTTTACGCAAGACAAAGATATGGAAGACCTCCAGGAGTTTGAATCTCTGGTCTCTTCCGCCGGTGTCGAAGCATTGCAGGTGATTACCGGTAGCCGTAAAGCGCCGCACCCAAAGTATTTTGTAGGTGAAGGTAAAGCAGTTGAAATTGCGGAAGCTGTCAAAGCGACGGGTGCTTCGGTCGTTCTTTTTGACCATGCCCTGAGCCCAGCGCAAGAGCGTAACCTGGAGCGTTTGTGCGAGTGTCGTGTCATCGATCGCACCGGCCTTATTTTAGATATTTTCGCCCAACGTGCGCGTACCCATGAGGGTAAGTTGCAGGTTGAGCTGGCGCAGCTGCGCCATCTGGCTACGCGCCTGGTGCGTGGCTGGACCCACCTTGAAAGACAGAAAGGCGGGATCGGTTTGCGTGGTCCGGGTGAAACCCAGCTCGAAACCGACCGTCGTTTGTTGCGTAATCGCATCGTGCAGATACAGTCGCGCCTGGAAAGAGTTGAAAAGCAGCGTGAGCAGGGGCGGCAATCGCGTATCAAAGCCGACGTTCCTACTGTTTCGCTGGTGGGATATACCAACGCCGGTAAATCTACCCTTTTCAATCGCATCACCGAAGCGCGGGTCTACGCGGCAGACCAGTTGTTTGCCACCCTCGATCCGACGTTGCGGCGTATTGATGTCGCGGATGTCGGTGAAACCGTGCTGGCAGATACCGTAGGGTTTATTCGCCACCTGCCGCACGATCTGGTGGCGGCGTTTAAAGCCACGTTACAAGAGACGCGGCAAGCCACATTGCTGCTGCACGTCATTGATGCGGCAGATGTGCGTGTACAAGAAAACATCGAAGCGGTGAATACGGTTCTTGAAGAGATTGATGCTCACGAGATCCCAACCCTGCTGGTGATGAATAAGATCGATATGCTGGAAGATTTCGAACCGCGTATTGATCGGGACGAAGAGAACAAACCGATCCGTGTCTGGCTTTCTGCGCAGACCGGAGCGGGGATACCACAGCTTTTTCAGGCTTTGACGGAGCGGCTTTCCGGTGAGGTGGCGCAGCATACATTGCGTCTGCCGCCGCAGGAAGGGCGTCTGAGAAGTCGTTTTTATCAGCTTCAGGCAATAGAAAAAGAGTGGATGGAGGAGGACGGCAGCGTAAGTCTGCAAGTTCGTATGCCGATCGTTGACTGGCGTCGCCTCTGTAAACAAGAACCGGCGTTGATCGATTACCTGATCTAACCGGCAAAGCGTCTGAAGCGTGGAGTCATATCCTCTGGCGTCGAAAGACAACAGGGATCACCGCATAACAAATATGGAGCACAAACATGGCGTGGAATCAGCCCGGTAATAACGGACAAGACCGCGACCCGTGGGGAAGCAGCAAACCTGGCGGCAACTCTGAGGGAAATGGAAACAAAGGCGGTCGCGATCAAGGGCCACCTGATTTAGATGATATCTTCCGCAAACTGAGCAAAAAGCTCGGTGGTCTGGGCGGCGGTAAAGGCACCGGATCTGGCGGTGGCACTTCATCGCAAGGCCCACGCCCGCAGCTTGGCGGTCGTGTCGTTACCATCGCAGCGGCAGCGATTGTCATTATCTGGGCGGCCAGTGGTTTCTACACCATTAAAGAAGCCGAACGCGGCGTGGTAACACGCTTTGGTAAATTCAGCCATCTGGTTGAACCTGGTCTGAACTGGAAACCGACGTTTATCGACGAAGTTAAACCGGTGAACGTGGAAGCCGTGCGTGAACTGGCAGCTTCTGGTGTGATGCTGACGTCGGACGAGAACGTAGTGCGCGTTGAGATGAACGTGCAGTACCGCGTCACCAATCCGGAAAAATATCTCTATAGCGTGACCAGCCCGGATGACAGCCTGCGTCAGGCTACCGACAGCGCCCTGCGTGGAGTTATCGGTAAATACACCATGGACCGCATTCTGACGGAAGGTCGTACCGTGATTCGTAGCGATACTCAGCGCGAACTGGAAGAGACTATCCGCCCGTATGACATGGGTATCACGCTGCTGGACGTCAACTTCCAGGCTGCTCGTCCGCCGGAAGAAGTAAAAGCGGCGTTTGACGATGCGATTGCCGCGCGTGAAAACGAACAGCAATACATTCGTGAAGCAGAAGCGTATACCAACGAAGTTCAGCCGCGTGCGAACGGTCAGGCGCAACGTATCCTCGAAGAGGCGCGTGCGTACAAGGCTCAGACTATCCTGGAAGCCCAGGGTGAAGTCGCGCGCTTTGCTAAACTTCTGCCGGAATATAAAGCCGCGCCAGAAATTACTCGCGAGCGTCTGTATATCGAGACGATGGAAAAAGTGTTGGGCAATACCCGCAAAGTGCTGGTTAACGACAAAGGTGGCAACCTGATGGTTCTGCCGTTAGACCAGATGCTGAAAGGGGGTAACGCGCCTGCGGCGAAGAGCGACAACGGCGCCAGCAATCTGTTGCGTCTGCCGCCAGCCTCTTCCTCCACGACCAGTGGGGCAAGCAACACGTCGTCCACCAGTCAGGGCGATATTATGGACCAACGCCGCGCCAACGCGCAGCGTAACGACTACCAGCGTCAGGGGGAATAACGATGCGTAAGTCAGTTATCGCGATTATCATCATCGTGCTGGTAGTGCTTTACATGTCTGTCTTTGTCGTCAAAGAAGGTGAGCGCGGTATTACGCTGCGTTTTGGTAAGGTACTGCGTGACGATGACAACAAACCTCTGGTTTATGAGCCGGGTCTGCATTTCAAGATACCGTTCATTGAAACGGTGAAAATGCTCGATGCGCGTATTCAGACCATGGACAACCAGGCCGACCGCTTTGTGACCAAAGAGAAGAAAGACCTGATCGTCGACTCTTACATCAAATGGCGCATCAGCGATTTCAGCCGTTACTACCTGGCAACGGGTGGTGGCGACATTTCGCAAGCGGAAGTGCTATTGAAACGTAAGTTCTCTGACCGTCTGCGTTCTGAAATTGGTCGCCTGGACGTGAAAGACATCGTCACCGACTCCCGTGGTCGTCTGACTCTGGAAGTGCGTGACGCGCTGAACTCCGGTTCTGCGGGTACTGAAGATGAAGTCACTACCCCAGCAGCGGATAACGCCATTGCCGAAGCGGCAGAGCGTGTAACGGCTGAGACGAAGGGCAAAGTTCCGGTCATCAACCCGAACAGTATGGCGGCGCTGGGTATTGAAGTTGTCGATGTGCGTATTAAGCAGATCAACCTGCCGACCGAAGTGTCTGAGGCGATCTACAACCGTATGCGCGCCGAGCGTGAAGCGGTAGCGCGTCGCCATCGTTCACAAGGTCAGGAAGAAGCGGAAAAATTGCGCGCAACTGCCGACTATGAAGTGACCAGAACGCTGGCAGAAGCAGAGCGTCAGGGTCGCATCATGCGCGGTGAAGGTGACGCAGAAGCTGCCAAACTGTTTGCTGATGCATTCAGCAAAGATCCGGACTTCTACGCATTCATCCGTAGCCTGCGTGCTTATGAGAACAGCTTCTCTGGCAATCAGGACGTGATGGTCATGAGCCCGGACAGCGATTTCTTCCGCTACATGAAGACGCCGACTTCCGCAACGCGTTAAGATAACGACTGCGGTACAGGTCAATAAAGCCACCGCATCCTCAGGGATGTCGGTGGTTTTCTTTTTCTATAAGGACAATGAATGAATTCGACAATCTGGCTGGCGCTTGCTCTGGTTTTGGTGCTGGAAGGTTTAGGACCGATGCTTTACCCGCAGGCGTGGAAGAAGATGATCTCTGCGATGACCAATTTACCCGATAATATTTTACGTCGTTTTGGTGGTGGACTTGTGGTTGCGGGCGTTGTGGTCTACTACATGTTGAGGAAAACGATTGGCTGAACAAAAAATAGACTGATTAAGGTCATTTTTGGATGCAAAAAGTGCTGTAACTCTGAAAAAGCGATGGTAGAATCCATTTTTAAGCAAACGGTGATTTTGAAAAATGGGTAACAACGTCGTCGTACTGGGCACCCAATGGGGTGACGAAGGTAAAGGTAAGATCGTCGATCTTCTGACTGAACGGGCTAAATATGTTGTACGCTACCAGGGCGGTCACAACGCAGGCCATACTCTCGTAATCAACGGTGAAAAAACCGTTCTCCATCTTATTCCATCAGGTATTCTCCGCGAGAATGTAACCAGCATCATCGGTAACGGTGTTGTGCTGTCTCCGGCCGCGCTGATGAAAGAGATGAAAGAACTGGAAGACCGTGGCATCCCCGTTCGTGAGCGTCTGCTGCTGTCTGAAGCATGTCCGCTGATCCTTGATTATCACGTTGCGCTGGATAACGCACGTGAGAAAGCGCGTGGCGCGAAAGCGATCGGCACCACCGGTCGTGGTATCGGGCCTGCTTATGAAGATAAAGTAGCACGTCGCGGTCTGCGTGTTGGCGACCTTTTCGACAAAGAAACCTTCGCTGAAAAACTGAAAGAAGTGATGGAATATCACAACTTCCAGTTGGTTAACTACTACAAAGTTGAAGCGGTTGATTACCAGAAAGTTCTGGATGATACGATGGCTGTTGCCGACATCCTGACTTCTATGGTGGTTGACGTTTCTGACCTGCTCGACCAGGCGCGTCAGCGTGGCGATTTCGTCATGTTCGAAGGTGCGCAGGGTACGCTGCTGGATATCGACCACGGTACTTATCCGTACGTAACTTCTTCCAACACCACTGCTGGTGGCGTGGCGACCGGTTCCGGCCTGGGCCCGCGTTATGTTGATTACGTTCTGGGTATCCTCAAAGCTTACTCCACTCGTGTAGGTGCAGGTCCGTTCCCGACCGAACTGTTTGATGAAACTGGCGAGTTCCTCTGCAAGCAGGGTAACGAATTCGGCGCAACTACGGGTCGTCGTCGTCGTACCGGCTGGCTGGACACCGTTGCCGTTCGTCGTGCGGTACAACTGAACTCCCTGTCTGGCTTCTGCCTGACTAAACTGGACGTTCTGGATGGCCTGAAAGAGGTGAAACTCTGCGTGGCTTACCGTATGCCGGATGGTCGTGAAGTGACTACCACTCCGCTGGCAGCTGACGACTGGAAAGGTGTAGAGCCGATTTACGAAACCATGCCGGGCTGGTCTGAATCCACCTTTGGCGTGAAAGATCGTAGCGGCCTGCCGCAGGCGGCGCTGAACTACATCAAGCGCATTGAAGAGCTGACTGGTGTGCCGATCGATATTATCTCTACCGGTCCGGATCGTACTGAAACCATGATTCTGCGCGACCCGTTCGACGCGTAATCCTGGTACGCCTGGCAGATATTTTGCCTGCCGGGCTAACAGTGTGATACATTGCTGTGTCGGGTAAGCCATTATGCTATCCGACACAGTGTTAAATCCTCGCTTTTTTCCTTCCCCAAACTGAAATAAATTAGCGACACAGCTTGTGGCTGGTTTATCATCAATATAAATGTATTTTTTCCCGATTTCCCTTTTGAGGTTGATGTGCAGTTAACGAGTTTCACTGATTACGGATTACGTGCGCTGATCTACATGGCGTCATTGCCAGAAGGGCGGATGACCAGTATTTCTGAAGTGACTGACGTCTACGGCGTCTCCCGTAATCATATGGTCAAAATAATCAATCAACTTAGTCGTGCCGGCTACGTGACTGCTGTTCGTGGAAAAAATGGCGGCATTCGCCTGGGTAAACCGGCGAGTGCGATACGCATTGGTGATGTGGTGCGCGAGCTGGAACCCTTATCGCTGGTGAATTGCAGCAGTGAGTTTTGCCACATTACACCTGCCTGTCGGTTGAAACAGGCACTTTCTAAGGCCGTGCAAAGTTTTCTTACGGAACTGGATAACTACACGCTTGCCGATTTGGTTGAAGAGAATCAACCGCTTTATAAATTATTGCTGGTGGAGTGACGAAAATCTTCATCAGAGATGACAACGGAGGAACCGAGATGTCACAAGATCCTTTCCAGGAACGCGAAGCTGAAAAATACGCGAATCCCATCCCTAGTCGGGAATTTATCCTCGAACATTTAACCAAACGTGAAAAACCGGCCAGCCGTGATGAGCTGGCTGTAGAACTGCACATTGAAGGCGAAGAGCAGCTTGAAGGCCTGCGTCGCCGCCTGCGCGCGATGGAGCGCGACGGTCAACTGGTCTTCACTCGCCGTCAGTGCTATGCGCTGCCGGAACGCCTCGATCTGGTGAAAGGTACAGTTATTGGTCACCGTGATGGCTACGGCTTTCTGCGGGTTGAAGGACGTAAAGATGATTTGTATCTCTCCAGCGAGCAGATGAAAACCTGCATTCATGGCGATCAGGTGCTGGCGCAGCCGCTGGGCGCTGACCGTAAAGGCCGCCGTGAAGCGCGTATTGTCCGTGTACTGGTGCCAAAAACCAGCCAGATTGTTGGTCGCTACTTTACCGAAGCGGGCGTCGGCTTTGTGGTTCCTGACGACAGCCGTTTGAGCTTCGATATCTTAATCCCGCCAGATCAGATCATGGGCGCGCGGATGGGCTTTGTGGTGGTGGTCGAACTGACCCAACGCCCGACTCGTCGAACCAAAGCGGTGGGTAAAATCGTCGAGGTACTTGGCGATAATATGGGCACCGGCATGGCGGTTGATATCGCTCTGCGCACCCATGAAATCCCGTACATCTGGCCACAGGCCGTTGAGCAACAGGTTGCCGGACTGAAAGAAGAAGTGCCGGAAGAAGCAAAAGCAGGCCGTGTCGATCTGCGCGATTTACCGCTGGTCACCATTGATGGCGAAGACGCCCGCGACTTTGACGATGCAGTTTACTGCGAGAAAAAACGCGGCGGCGGCTGGCGTTTATGGGTCGCAATTGCCGATGTCAGCTACTATGTGCGTCCGCCAACGCCGCTGGACAGAGAAGCGCGTAACCGTGGTACGTCGGTGTACTTCCCGTCGCAGGTTATCCCGATGCTGCCGGAAGTGCTCTCTAACGGCCTGTGTTCGCTCAACCCACAGGTAGACCGCCTGTGTATGGTGTGCGAGATGACCATTTCGTCGAAAGGTCGCCTGACTGGCTACAAATTCTACGAAGCGGTGATGAGCTCTCACGCGCGCCTGACCTACACCAAAGTCTGGCATATTCTGCAGGGCGATCAGGATCTGCGCGAGCAGTACGCCCCGCTGGTTAAGCATCTCGAAGAGTTGCATAACCTCTATAAAGTGCTGGATAAAGCTCGTGAAGAACGCGGCGGGATCTCGTTTGAGAGCGAAGAAGCGAAGTTCATTTTCAACGCTGAACGCCGTATTGAACGTATCGAACAGACTCAGCGTAACGACGCGCACAAATTAATTGAAGAGTGTATGATTCTGGCGAATATCTCGGCGGCGCGTTTCGTTGAGAAAGCCAAAGAACCCGCACTGTTCCGTATACACGACAAGCCGAGCACTGAGGCGATTACCTCTTTCCGCTCTGTACTGGCAGAGCTGGGGCTGGAACTGCCGGGCGGTAACAAGCCGGAACCGCGTGACTACGCGGAGCTGCTGGAGTCGGTTGCCGATCGTCCTGACGCAGAAATGCTGCAAACCATGCTGCTGCGTTCAATGAAACAGGCGATTTATGATCCGGAAAACCGTGGTCACTTCGGTCTGGCATTGCAGTCCTATGCGCACTTTACTTCACCGATTCGTCGTTATCCTGACCTGACGCTGCACCGCGCCATTAAGTATCTGCTGGCGAAAGAGCAGGGGCATCAGGGCAACACCACTGAAACTGGCGGCTACCATTATTCGATGGAAGAGATGCTGCAACTGGGTCAGCACTGTTCGATGGCGGAACGTCGTGCCGACGAAGCAACGCGCGATGTGGCTGACTGGCTGAAGTGTGACTTCATGCTCGATCAGGTTGGTAACGTATTTAAAGGTGTAATTTCCAGCGTCACAGGCTTCGGTTTCTTTGTTCGTCTGGATGACTTATTCATCGATGGTCTGGTTCACGTCTCTTCGCTGGACAACGACTACTATCGCTTTGATCAAGTCGGACAACGCCTGATGGGCGAATCCAGCGGCCAGACTTATCGCCTGGGCGATCGCGTGGAAGTTCGCGTCGAAGCGGTTAATATGGACGAGCGCAAAATCGACTTTAGCCTGATCTCCAGCGAACGCGCACCGCGCAACGTCGGTAAAACGGCGCGCGAGAAAGCCAAAAAAGGCGATGCAGGCAAAAAAGGCGGTAAGCGTCGTCAGGTCGGCAAAAAGGTAAACTTTGAGCCAGACAGCGCCTTCCGTGGTGAGAAAAAAGCGAAGCCGAAAGCGGCGAAGAAAGACGCGAAAAAAGCGAAGAAGCCATCGGCTAAAACGCAGAAAATAGCCGCTGCAACCAAAGCGAAGCGTGCGGCGAAGAAAAAAGTGGCAGAGTGATCATTACCCTCTTCAAACAGAAGAGGGTTAGTATTATGACCAACGCAAAAATTCACTCGGACAGTCCCCTCGCCCCTTTGGGGAGAGGGTTAGGGTGAGGGGAACAGGCCAGCACTGGCGCCTATAATTGCCCTTACCTGGGCCCATTCGCCTTCCAGGGGGAGAAAACCGTGCCCACGTTAACGAGTGAACTTGTTTGTCAGCAATCTCGCTCTCTTCAAAAAGAAGAGGGTGAATTATCCGTAGGCCAGATAAGCGTAGCGCATCAGGCAAAACGTAAATAACGAGTACATTAATGAGCGAAATGATTTACGGCATCCACGCAGTGCAGGCCCTGCTGGAGCGCGCCCCTGAACGTTTTCAGGAAGTCTTTATTTTAAAAGGCCGTGAAGATAAACGTCTGTTGCCGCTGATTCACGCCCTTGAGTCCTTGGGCGTGGTTATCCAGCTGGCAAACCGCCAATATCTCGACGAGAAAAGCGACGGTGCCGTGCATCAGGGCATTATCGCCCGCGTGAAGCCAGGTCGTCAGTATCAGGAAAACGATCTGCCAGATCTGATTGCTTCGCTCGATCAGCCGTTCCTGTTGCTCCTCGACGGTGTAACCGATCCGCATAACCTCGGCGCGTGCCTGCGTAGCGCAGACGCCGCTGGTGTTCATGCGGTGATTGTGCCGAAAGATCGCTCCGCGCAACTCAACGCCACGGCGAAAAAAGTGGCCTGTGGCGCGGCAGAAAGTGTTCCGCTGATTCGGGTAACCAACCTGGCGCGTACTATGCGTATGTTGCAGGAAGAGAATATCTGGATCGTCGGTACGGCAGGTGAAGCGGATCATACGCTTTATCAGAGCAAAATGACCGGACGCCTGGCGCTGGTGATGGGCGCGGAAGGTGAAGGTATGCGTCGCCTGACCCGTGAACATTGCGATGAACTGATTAGTATTCCGATGGCAGGTAGCGTTTCTTCCCTGAACGTTTCGGTTGCGACCGGAATTTGCTTATTTGAAGCAGTTCGCCAGCGTAGCTAATTTCTCTGAATTATAAAAAACCATCCATATTTGGATGGTTTTTTTTATCTATAGCTGGTAAGATAATTACGCTCTATAAATATTCATTTTATTAATAATTAAATTTAATCTATATGGAATAATATATGACATGGAATTCGTTGGTGCTGGCGACGGCGCTGCAAACTGTACCTGAACAAAATATTGATGTAACAAATAGCGAGAACGCATTAATTATTAAAATGAATGATTATGGCGATTTGCAAATCAATATTCTTTTTACTTCCCGCCAAATGATTATCGAAACCTTTATTTGTCCGGTAAGTAGTATCAGCAATCCAGATGAATTTAATACCTTCTTATTAAGAAATCAGAAGATGATGCCGCTGTCATCGGTAGGGATCTCCAGTATGCAACAGGAAGAGTATTACATCGTTTTCGGGGCGTTATCGCTTAAATCTTCCCTTGACGACATCCTGCTGGAGATAACCACGCTGGTGGATAACGCATTGGATCTGGCTGAAATTACTGAAGAATATTCACACTAATTACAAGGATTCGTATTTATGGGGATTTTAAAAAGTTTATTTACGCTGGGGAAATCATTTATCGCGCAGGCGGAAGAGTCCATTGAAGAAACCCAGGGTGTGCGGATGCTGGAACAACATATTCGCGACGCTAAAGCTGAACTGGATAAAGCCGGGAAATCTCGCGTCGATCTGCTGGCACGAGTGAAATTAAGCAACGACAAACTGAAAGACTTACGTGCACGTAAAGCGGGTCTGGAAGCCCGTGCGCTGGAAGCGTTAAGTAAGAACGTTAATCCATCGTTGATTAATGAAGTTGCTGAAGAAATCGCGCGTCTTGAGAATCTTATTACCGCTGAAGAACAAGTATTGTCGAATCTGGAAGTTTCCCGCGATGGCGTGGAAAAAGCGGTTGCGGCGACGGCACAGCGTATCGCTCAGTTTGAGCAGCAAATGGAAGTTGTTAAGGCCACTGAAGCTATGCAACGTGCGCAGCAGGCTGTGACGACATCTACAGTTGGCGCGTCTTCCAGCGTTTCGACAGCGGCAGAATCCTTAAAACGCCTGCAAACGCGTCAGGCCGAACGTCAGGCTCGTCTGGATGCTGCCGCACAGCTGGAGAAAGTCGCAGACGGTCGCGACCTCGATGAAAAGCTGGCGGAAGCCGGAATTGGCGGCACCAATAAAAGCAGTGCCCAGGATGTGCTGGCAAGACTGCAACGCCAACAGGGTGAGTAATTTTTTTGCCAGCCTCACTGCAAGGCTGGCAACTATTTTAAGGATAAAATATGTCTGGTTTTTTCCAGCGCCTGTTTGGCAAGGATGATAAGCCTGCTATTAATCGTGGTCCGCTGGGACTCCACCTCAATAGTGGCTTTACGCTCGACACGTTAGCGTTTCGTTTGCTGGAAGAGGCATTGCTGATCGAGTTACCGGGTGAAGAATATACCGTGGCCGCCGTCAGCCGCATCGATCTGGGCGGCGGTAGTCAGATTTTTCGCTATTACACTTCCGGCGATGAATTTCTGCAAATCAACGCCACCGGCGGCGAAGATATTGATGACATTGATGATATCAAGCTCTTTGTCTATGAAGAGAGCTACGGTATCAGCAAAGAAAGCCACTGGCGCGAGGCGATCAACGCCAAAGCGATGGGGGCGATAACCTTAAACTGGCAGGAAAAACGCTGGCAGCGATTTTTTAACAGTGAAGAACCGGGAAATATTGAACCCGTTTACATGCTGGAAAAAGTAGAAAATCAAAACCATGCCAAATGGGAAGTGCATAATTTTACTATGGGTTACCAGCGGCAGGTGACCGAAGATACCTATGAATATTTGCTGTTAAATGGTGAGGAATCTTTTAACGACCTCGGTGAACCGGAGTGGTTATTGTCTCGCGCGCTGGGTGTCGATATCCCACTGACATCACTTCATATTATTGGTTAATTACAGGGACGTTTACAATGCATATACTGGATTCACTCCTCGCTTTTAGCGCCTATTTTTTTATCGGCGTAGCTATGGTGATTATCTTTCTTT
Source organism: Escherichia sp. MOD1-EC7011 (assembly GCF_002965005.1). NCBI lineage: Bacteria > Pseudomonadati > Pseudomonadota > Gammaproteobacteria > Enterobacterales > Enterobacteriaceae > Escherichia > Escherichia sp. MOD1-EC7011. The sequence continues at coordinate 187,370 of NZ_PTRD01000024.1, read as the reverse complement.
TTATCTATTCCAAAATTACTCCGCATAATGAATGGCAGTTGATCAAGAATAATAACACTGCGGCGTCGCTGGCGTTCAGCGGCACGTTGTTGGGTTACGTTATTCCATTATCCAGTGCGGCAATCAATGCGGTGAGTATTCCAGATTATTTTGCCTGGGGCGGAATCGCACTGGTAATTCAGTTACTCGTTTTTGCTGGCGTCAGACTTTATATGCCGGCATTAAGCGATAAAATTATTAATCACAACACTGCGGCAGGAATGTTTATGGGAACCGCCGCGCTGGCTGGCGGTATTTTTAACGCAGCTTGTATGACATGGTAATGGACGATCATGGCCAGAAAACGCAAATCAAGAAATAACAGTAAAATTGGTCACGGAGCGATCAGTCGCATTGGTAGACCGAATAATCCTTTTGAACCGCGTCGCAATCGCTACGCACAAAAATACTTAACGTTGGCGCTAATGGGCGGTGCCGCTTTTTTCGTATTGAAAGGTTGTGCCGATAGCGGCGATGTCGATAACGACGGCGACGGAACGTTTTATTCGACAGTGCAGGATTGTATTGATGACGGTAATAATTCAGACATCTGTGCGCATGGCTGGAACAATGCCAAAGCGGCGTTTTATGCCGATGTTCCGAAGAATATGACTCAGCAGAATTGTCAGTCTAAGTATGAAAATTGTTACTACGACAACGTTGAACAGAGTTGGATCCCGGTAATATCTGGATTTTTATTAAGCCGGGTTATTCGTAAAGATCGCGATGAGCAGTTTGTTTATAACAGCGGCGGTTCCTCTTATGCTTCGCGCCCCGTCTGGCGCAGCACTTCCGGTGATTACTCCTGGCGCTCCGGTTCTGGCAAAAAAGAGTCTTACTCCTCGGGCAGCTTTACCACCAGAAAAGCCTCAACGGTTTCGCGCGGCGGCTATGGTCGCTCCTCCAGCGCCCGTGGGCATTGGGGAGGCTAATCATGCTGAGACATAACGTCCCTGTGCGGCAGGATCTTGACCAGATCGCCGCCGACAACGGTTTCGACTTTCATATTATCGATAATGAGATCTATTGGGATGAGAGTCGAGCCTATCGCTTTACTCTGCGCCAGATTGAAGAGCAGATCGAAAAACCAACCGCAGAGTTACATCAGATGTGCCTTGAGGTGGTGGAACGTGCGGTTAAAGATGAACAGATCCTGACGCAACTGGCGATCCCGCCGTTGTACTGGGATGTGATCGCTGAAAGCTGGCGGGCGCGCGATCCTTCGCTGTATGGTCGGATGGATTTTGCCTGGTGTGGTAATGCGCCGGTGAAGCTGCTTGAGTACAACGCCGATACGCCGACTTCGTTGTATGAGTCGGCATATTTCCAGTGGCTATGGCTGGAGGATGCGCGGCGCAGCGGCGTTATTCCACGTGACGCCGATCAGTACAATGCCATTCAGGAACGCCTCATCTCGCGCTTTAGTGAACTTTACAGTCGGGAGCCGTTTTATTTTTGCTGCTGTCAGGACACCGATGAAGACAGGAGTACCGTGCTGTACTTGCAGGACTGCGCCCAGCAGGCAGGGCAGGAGTCGCGGTTTATCTACATTGAAGATCTTGGCCTGGGCGTCGGCGGCGTGCTGACCGATCTTGATGATAACGTCATCCAGCGTGCATTTAAGCTGTATCCGCTGGAGTGGATGATGCGTGACGATAACGGTCCTCTGCTGCGCAAGCGCCGTGAGCAATGGGTGGAGCCGCTATGGAAAAGCATATTGAGCAATAAAGGGTTAATGCCGTTGCTTTGGCGCTTCTTCCCTGGTCATCCTAACCTTCTGGCCTCCTGGTTTGAGGGCGAAAAACCGCAGATTGCCGCTGGCGAAAGCTATGTGCGTAAACCGATCTACTCGCGCGAAGGCGGCAACGTCACCATTTTCAACGGTCAGAATGATGTCGTTGACCATGCTGATGGTGATTACGCCGATGAACCGATGATCTACCAGGCATTTCAACCGCTGCCGCGTTTTGGCGATAGCTACACACTGATTGGTAGCTGGATTGTCGATGATGAAGCGTGCGGAATGGGTATTCGCGAAGATAACACGCTGATCACTAAAGACACTTCGCGTTTTGTTCCGCATTACATTGCGGGTTAAGAATGTTTTAGCAATCTCTTTCTGTCAGGAATCCGTGGCAGTGACCATACTAATGGTGACTGCCATTGATGGAGGGAGACACAGTGCACTGGCAAACTCACACCGTTTTCAATCAACCTATACCATTAAATAACAGCAACTTATACCTGTCTGATGGCGCGCTCTGTGAAGCGGTAACGCGTGAAGGTGCTGGCTGGGATAGCGATTTTCTTGCCAGTATTGGTCAGCAGTTAGGAACGGCTGAATCCCTTGAACTGGGGCGGCTGGCAAATGTGAATCCGCCTGAATTGTTGCGCTATGACGCGCAGGGGCGCCGTCTGGACGATGTGCGTTTTCATCCTGCATGGCACCTGCTGATGCAGGCGCTATGTACTAATCGGGTACACAATCTGGCCTGGGAAGAAGACGCTCGCTCCGGCGCATTTGTGGCGCGGGCGGCGCGTTTCATGTTACATGCGCAGGTTGAGGCTGGGTCGTTATGCCCGATAACGATGACCTTTGCCGCCACGCCATTGTTGTTACAGATGCTACCCGCGCCGTTTCAGGACTGGACCACGCCACTGTTGAGCGATCGCTACGATTCCCACTTATTGCCAGGCGGGCAAAAACGCGGCCTGTTGATTGGCATGGGAATGACGGAAAAGCAGGGCGGCTCTGATGTTATGAGCAATACCACACGGGCAGAGCGTCTGGAAGATGGCTCTTATCGGCTGGTGGGGCATAAATGGTTTTTCTCGGTGCCGCAAAGCGATGCGCATCTGGTGCTGGCGCAGACCACGGGCGGTCTGTCCTGCTTTTTTGTGCCGCGATTTTTGCCTGACGGGCAACGCAATGCGATTCGCCTCGAGCGGCTGAAAGATAAGCTGGGTAATCGCTCTAACGCCAGTTGCGAAGTGGAGTTTCAGGACGCCATTGGCTGGTTGTTGGGGCAGGAAGGAGAAGGTATTCGCCTGATCCTGAAAATGGGCGGGATGACGCGTTTTGATTGCGCCCTGGGTAGCCATGCCATGATGCGCCGTGCATTCTCGCTGGCGATTTATCATGCACATCAACGCCATGTTTTTGGTAATCCATTGATCCAACAGCCTCTGATGCGTCATGTCTTAAGTCGTATGGCGCTTCAGCTTGAAGGGCAAACGGCATTGCTTTTTCGTCTGGCGCGGGCGTGGGATCGACGCGCCGATGCCAAAGAAGCCCTGTGGGCGCGCTTATTCACCCCAACGGCGAAGTTTGTGATTTGCAAAAGTGGTATTCCGTTTGTGGCTGAAGCGATGGAAGTGCTGGGCGGAATTGGCTATTGCGAGGAGAGCGAGCTGCCGCGTCTTTATCGGGAGATGCCGGTAAACAGTATTTGGGAAGGTTCTGGCAACATCATGTGTCTGGATGTGCTGCGCGTTCTCAATAAGCAGGCGGGTGTATACGACTTACTGTCGGAAGCGTTTATGGAAGTGAAAGGGCAAGATCGTTATTTTGATCGTGCGGTTCGTCGATTACAGCAGCAACTGCGCAAACCTACTGAAGAGCTTGGGCGAGAGATCACTCATCAGCTATTCCTGCTGGGTTGCGGCGCACAAATGTTGAAATATGCTTCACCGCCAATGGCACAGGCGTGGTGTCAGATAATGTTAGATACGCGCGGTGGCGTGCGGGTGTCAGAGCAGATCCAGAATGATTTATTACTGCGGGCGACGGGAGGCGTGTTTTTGTAAGCGAGTACGCCTGATACGACGCTGGCGCGTCTTATCTTAGGATTTGTAGGCCGGATAAGGCGCAGGCGCCGCATCCGGCATTGTTTATTCGATGTTGATGACATTCATGCATACAGTATCGCCTGTACGCGCCAGTTATCGGGCTGCTGGTCTTCGTACATGGTAATAATGCGATACCATGATGCCCCCTGTTCATCGGCCTTTAACGCCACGATACGTTCCACGTCCTGCGGATCCCCTGAAATATTGTTAACCGAGATCTGACCTATTTCATTCAGGCCCGTCACGCAGTCAGCACTGGCGAATTCTGCAGACTGTGCCGTGGCGCTCGCAGGATAAGTCACTAATTGTAGCGAGGGTGAGGCAAGTAATTGTTTCATCGTCAGCTCCATTTTTCGTTTCCCCACATGATGCAGGGCATTCCATCGCGGTAATAAACGCCCGAGCTTCCAGCCGGTAATTTATTGTGCACAGGTAAACACATAGGGACGCAAAGCAATGTAAAGCTGGCTATGTAAGTTGTCTGATTTATTTACGGTATATACTCGTCATACTTCAAGTTGCATGTGCTGCGCCTGCGTTCACTCACCCCAGTCAATTACTTATGTAAGCTCCTGGGGATTCACTCGCTTGTCGTCTTCCTGCAACTCGAATTATTTAGAGTATAAAATGGCTTGTGAATACCACTGTCCTGTCACGATGGTTTCATCCACCATGACGACAACGTAATAATCAGCTTTTGCAGCGACAGCTTTCGCTCTGATTTCTGCTAATGCGTCATCCGGAGAGCCCCGAACCATCGTGCTTACGCTACCTATTCGCTGCAACCCCTGGGTTTGGTCGCGGCGAATCTCTTGCGGATGATCCGTTACTGGCGGCGCTGGCTGTGGCGTACCTTGCAGTGCGCTACAGGCGCTTAACATCAACACCAATAATAAACTGGCAAACCGGGAAATAACGCTATTACGTTTCCTGCTAACCATAGTGTAGTGCCTTATTAATTTAACTTTGGGGGAATGTTCCCGAATTGTTACCTGGTACGCGATTTTCGAATGAAAACTTAGCGAAAGCGTAATCCACATCTCAACATTATGAACTAATACTGCCAGCAGAAACTTGTGCTAAAGATTTGTTCATGTCATACCAGACCCAAAGGAGAAATAGATGATTGAATTAGAATCGCGCGTGCTGGCAGATATTCCCGTTCTTCACGCTTATCCCACAGGGCAAAAAGAAACACCGTTACCATGCGTGATTTTTTATCACGGTTTTACTTCATCCAGCCTGGTGTATAGCTATTTTGCCGTCGCGTTGGCACAGGCTGGTTTGCGGGTGATTATGCCGGATGCGCCCGATCACGGTAGCCGTTTTAGTGGCGACGTACCGCGACGGTTAAATCAATTCTGGCAAATCTTGCTACAAAGTATGCAGGAATTCACTACCTTACGTGCGGCAATAGCCGAAGAAAAATGGCTGCTTGATGAACGCCTGGCGGTTGGTGGCGCATCGATGGGCGCGATGACGGCGCTGGGGATTGCCGCTCGCCACCCCACGGTGAAATGTACCGCCAGCATGATGGGATCGGGCTATTTCTCATCGCTTGCCCGTTCTCTGTTTCCGCCGCTAATACCCGAAACCGCAGCACAGCAGAATGAATTTAATAACATTATCGCGCCACTGTTGGAGTGGGAAGCAACAAACCACCTGGAACAACTCGGGGACAGGCCGCTCCTGCTGTGGCATGGCCTTGACGACGACGTCGTGCCTGCCGACGAATCACTACGTTTGCAGCAGGCCTTAAGCGAGACGGGACGGGATAAATGGCTAACCTGTTCATGGCAGCCAGGCGTGCGCCACCGTATTACACCTGAGGCGTTAGATACCGCCGTGACATTTTTCCGCCAGCATCTTTAAACACGCAGAATGCTGACCCCTTGCGCTTCCAGTTGTTGCAGGATTTCCGGGTTAGCATTTTTGCCGGTGATCAGCATATCAATTTGATCGGCACGGCTAAAAAGCATTCCCGCGCGTTCGCCAATCTTACTGCTATCAACCAGTACCACCAGTTTCCCTACCACGCTCAGCATCTTCTGCTCTGCCATTGCTGTCAGCATATCGGTTTTATACAACCCTTCTGCGGTCAGCCCTTTACCGCTGGTAAACATCCAGTGCCCGGCATAGAGACTGTTTTCGCTGCCCTGCGGGCTTAAAGTGATGGACTGACTTTTGTTGTACTGTCCACCCATAATGATCACGCTGTCATGTTCTTGATCGATCAGGTAATTTGCCAGCGGTAGATAATTAGTGATGATTTGCACTGGCTTGCCACACATTTCCCGCCCAAGCAGAAACGCGGTGGAGCCGCAGTTGATGACTACGCTTTCGCCCGGATTAACCAGCTGCGAGGCCGCTTTAGCGATACGTACCTTTTCATCGTGATTTTGCGCCTGATGCAGATTCATCGGCGTCCAGCGCGGTCGCTGCTGGGTAATCGCTTCTGCGCCATTGCGCACTTTTTTCAGTTTGCCGCTTTCGTCGAGTTTATTGATATCGCGTCGCGCGGTAGCAGGGGAAATTCCCAGACGCTCAACGACTTTCTCAACAGTCACAAAGCCCAGTTGTGCGAGCATTTCCAGGAGAATTTGATGTCTTTGTGCTTCAGTCATGAGCTATTCCGATAAAATTTGATTTTTTTAGATTATATTTGAAATAGCCAGAAAATACTACGCCGGATAGCGCGAACATCTTTACGCTATCCGGTATAAGCGACAGATTACAGGAACGATTTGAACGGCAGATCCGGTTCAATGGTGAAGCAATCGTCAAAACCGCGCGGATAATGGTACTCGAAATTGTCTTTATCCAGCGGCCATGTGAACTTGCCGCCAACCTGCCAGATAAACGGCTTGAAGCCATATTTCAGACGATCTTTTTTCATCTCCCACAGCACGCGGATCTCTTGCGGATCGGCCTGGAAGTTTGACCAGATATCGTGGTGGAACGGGATAACCACTTTCGCATTAAGGGCTTCACCCATACGCAGCATATCGGCACTGGTCATTTTGTCGGTAATACCGCGCGGGTTCTCACCGTACGAGCCTAACGCCACATCGATCTGATGCTCGTTACCATGTTTCGCATAGTAGTTAGAGTAGTGGGAATCGCCACTGTGATACAGGGAGCCGCCAGGCGTTTTGAACAGGTAGTTCACCGCGCGATCGTCCATGCCGTCCGGCAGTACGCCAGCCGCTTTTTGATCCGCAGGCAGAGTGATCAGTGCAGTACGGTCGAAAGCGTCAAGCGCATGAATTTCAATGTCTTTCACTTTTACTACATCGCCCGGTTTGACCACGATGCAACGTTCTTTCGGCACGCCCCAGCCAATCCATAAATCCACGCAGGTTTTCGGCCCGATAAACGGTACGTCATCAGCGCAGTTCTGCATCACGGCGGCTGCCACGTTCACGTCGATATGATCGTTGTGATCGTGAGTCGCCAGCACCGCGTCGATCTGGCGAATTGCAAACGGATCAAGAACAAACGGCGTGGTACGCAGGTTTGGTTGCAGTTTTTTCACGCCCGCCATGCGCTGCATCTGGTGACCCTGTTTCATCAGCGGGTTGCCGTGACTTTGTTTACCAGTACCGCACCAGAAATCGACGCAAACGTTGGTGCCGCCTTCCGATTTCAACCAGATCCCGGTACAGCCGAGCCACCACATCGCGAATGTGCCTGGTGCGACCTGCTCCTGTTCAATTTCTTCATTCAGCCAGCTACCCCACTCCGGGAAAGTACTCAGGATCCAGGATTCACGGGTGATACTTTTCACTTTACTCATCGCCATTTACCTTCATGATGGTTCAATTTGAATCAATAATTGATTGGTTTTGATTAATCCTGACACTATTTTTTCAGGAAGGCAATGACCATTTTTTGACTTTCGGCCTGGTGAGTTGTTGTGAATTTTGGCTGTGGAAAGATTTAATGGAATGTGTAAACAAATTAACTGAATGAATTTAAATGATTAATTGTTTCTTTATGTGAATCACATACTTTCGTTGTGGAATTATTTGCGTGCCGCGTCACATTTAATCATAAATAATCTTGTTGTGATTACTTTTGAAAATTAGAGTGAGTGCACAACATTCCGGGTGTGTGGAATACCCGGTTACCTCTTCTTCAGGAGATCGTTATGGAGATCCTCTACAACATCTTTACCGTGTTTTTTAACCAGGTCATGACCAATGCCCCGTTACTGCTGGGTATTGTGACCTGTCTGGGCTACATCCTGCTGCGCAAAAGTGTCAGCGTGATTATCAAAGGTACGATTAAAACCATTATTGGTTTCATGTTGTTGCAGGCAGGGTCCGGCATCCTGACCAGCACCTTCAAACCGGTGGTGGCGAAAATGTCGGAAGTCTACGGCATCAACGGTGCGATTTCAGATACTTACGCATCGATGATGGCCACTATCGAGCGCATGGGCGATGCCTATAGCTGGGTGGGGTACGCGGTGCTGTTGGCTCTGGCGTTGAACATCTGTTACGTGCTGCTGCGTCGTATTACCGGCATTCGCACCATCATGCTGACCGGCCACATTATGTTCCAGCAGGCCGGGCTGATTGCCGTTACGTTGTTTATTTTCGGCTACTCCATGTGGACGACCATTATCTGCACTGCGATTCTGGTTTCGCTCTATTGGGGCATCACCTCCAACATGATGTACAAGCCGACTCAGGAAGTGACGGACGGCTGCGGTTTCTCCATTGGTCACCAGCAGCAGTTTGCATCATGGATTGCTTATAAAGTCGCGCCGTTCCTGGGCAAAAAAGAGGAGAGCGTTGAAGACCTCAAATTGCCGGGCTGGTTGAACATTTTCCACGATAACATCGTCTCCACGGCGATTGTGATGACCATCTTCTTTGGCGCCATTCTGCTCTCCTTCGGTATCGACACCGTACAGGCGATGGCAGGCAAAGTGCACTGGACGGTCTACATCCTGCAAACCGGTTTCTCCTTTGCGGTAGCGATTTTCATCATCACTCAGGGCGTGCGCATGTTTGTGGCGGAACTCTCTGAAGCATTTAACGGTATCTCCCAGCGCCTGATCCCTGGTGCGGTTCTGGCGATTGACTGTGCGGCTATCTATAGCTTCGCGCCAAACGCCGTGGTCTGGGGCTTTATGTGGGGCACTATCGGTCAGTTGATTGCGGTTGGTATCCTGGTCGCCTGCGGTTCTTCAATCCTGATTATTCCGGGCTTTATTCCAATGTTCTTCTCCAACGCCACCATCGGCGTGTTCGCTAACCACTTCGGCGGCTGGCGTGCAGCACTGAAAATTTGTCTGGTGATGGGGATGATTGAAATCTTTGGCTGTGTCTGGGCGGTGAAACTCACCGGGATGAGCGCCTGGATGGGCATGGCGGACTGGTCGATTCTGGCGCCGCCGATGATGCAGGGCTTCTTCTCCATCGGTATCGCCTTTATGGCCGTCATCATCGTCATTGCACTGGCTTATATGTTCTTCGCTGGCCGCGCGCTGCGCGCAGAAGAAGATGCAGAAAAACAACTGGCAGAACAGTCTGCTTAATAAGGAGTTTTGATTATGACCGTACGTATTCTGGCTGTGTGTGGCAACGGACAAGGTAGTTCCATGATCATGAAGATGAAAGTGGACCAGTTTTTAACCCAGTCGAACATCGACCACACGGTAAATAGCTGCGCAGTTGGCGAATATAAAAGTGAGTTGAGCGGTGCGGATATCATCATCGCATCCACACATATCGCGGGTGAAATCACCGTTACTGGCAACAAATATGTGGTTGGCGTGCGCAACATGCTCTCTCCTGCCGACTTTGGCCCGAAACTGCTGGAAGTGATCAAAGAGCATTTCCCGCAGGACGTGAAGTAAGGGCGCGCTATGAAATTACGTGATTCGCTGGCGGAAAATAAATCCATCCGTCTACAGGCTGAGGCTGAAACCTGGCAGGAAGCGGTAAAAATTGGTGTTGATCTGCTGGTGGCGGCGGACATTGTCGAGCCGCGTTACTACCAGGCGATTCTGGATGCGGTTGAACAGCACGGCCCGTACTTTGTGCTCGCGCCAGGCCTGGCAATGCCGCACGGACGCCCGGAAGAGGGCGTTAAAAAAACCGGCTTTGCACTGGTGACGCTGAAAAAACCGCTCGAGTTTAACCATGAAGATAACGACCCGGTAGATATCCTCATCACGATGGCGGCGGTCGATGCCAACACTCACCAGGAAGTGGGCATCATGCAAATCGTCAACCTGTTTGAAGATGAAGAGAATTTCGACCGTTTACGTGCCTGCCGTACCGAGCAGGAAGTACTGGATTTAATTGACCGCACCAACGCGGCTGCTTAAGAAGGAATTGAAGATGTCATTACCCATGTTGCAAGTCGCGCTGGACAACCAGACTATGGATAGCGCCTACGAAACCACTCGCCTGATTGCTGAAGAAGTCGACATTATCGAAGTGGGCACCATTCTTTGCGTAGGCGAAGGCGTGCGTGCGGTTCGCGATCTGAAAGCACTCTACCCGCATAAAATTGTGCTGGCAGACGCCAAAATTGCCGATGCGGGCAAAATTCTTTCTCGTATGTGTTTTGAAGCCAACGCTGACTGGGTGACCGTGATTTGCTGTGCGGATATCAATACCGCCAAAGGCGCGCTGGACGTGGCAAAAGAGTTTAACGGTGACGTACAGATCGAACTGACCGGTTACTGGACCTGGGAACAGGCGCAGCAGTGGCGCGATGCAGGCATTCAGCAAGTAGTATATCACCGCAGCCGTGACGCGCAGGCCGCAGGCGTGGCGTGGGGCGAAGCGGACATTACCGCGATCAAACGTCTTTCCGATATGGGCTTCAAAGTGACCGTCACCGGTGGCCTGGCGCTGGAAGATCTGCCGCTGTTCAAAGGTATTCCGATTCATGTGTTTATCGCAGGTCGCAGCATCCGTGACGCTGCGTCTCCGGTTGAAGCCGCGCGTCAGTTCAAACGTTCCATCGCCGAACTGTGGGGCTAAGGAGCGGATATGTTGTCCAAACAAATCCCGCTTGGCATCTATGAAAAAGCACTCCCCGCCGGGGAGTGCTGGCTGGAACGGCTGCAACTGGCAAAAACGTTAGGCTTCGATTTTGTCGAGATGTCGGTGGATGAAACGGACGATCGCCTGTCGCGCCTCGACTGGAGCCGCGAACAGCGTCTGGCGCTGGTGAATGCAATTGTGGAAACCGGTGTGCGCGTGCCGTCTATGTGCCTTTCTGCCCACCGTCGTTTCCCGTTGGGCAGTGAAGATGACGCGGTGCGGGCGCAGGGGCTGGAAATTATGCGCAAAGCTATCCAGTTCGCGCAGGACGTCGGCATTCGCGTGATCCAACTGGCGGGCTATGACGTTTACTACCAGGAAGCCAATAACGAAACGCGTCGTCGTTTCCGTGACGGCCTGAAAGAGAGCGTTGAGATGGCGAGTCGCGCGCAGGTGACGCTGGCGATGGAGATCATGGATTACCCACTGATGAACTCCATCAGCAAGGCGCTGGGCTACGCGCACTATCTCAACAACCCATGGTTCCAGCTCTACCCGGATATCGGCAACCTGTCGGCGTGGGACAACGACGTGCAGATGGAATTGCAGGCTGGAATAGGGCATATCGTCGCGGTGCATGTGAAAGACACCAAACCGGGCGTCTTCAAAAACGTACCGTTTGGCGAAGGCGTTGTGGATTTCGAACGTTGCTTCGAAACGCTCAAACAGAGTGGCTATTGCGGGCCGTACCTGATTGAGATGTGGAGCGAAACGGCGGAGGACCCGGCGGCGGAAGTGGCAAAAGCGCGTGATTGGGTGAAAGCGCGCATGGCCAAAGCAGGCATGGTGGAGGCGGCATAATGCAAAAGCTGAAACAGCAGGTGTTTGAAGCCAACATGGATCTGCCGCGTTACGGGCTGGTGACCTTTACCTGGGGCAACGTCAGCGCCATTGACCGCGAACGCGGGCTGGTGGTGATCAAGCCCAGCGGCGTCGCCTACGAAACCATGAAAGCAGACGATATGGTGGTGGTTGATATGAGCGGTGAAGTGGTCGACGGTCAGTATCGTCCCTCTTCAGACACCGCGACGCATCTCGAACTCTACCGTCGTTACCCGTCGCTTGGCGGCATCGTGCATACCCACTCCACTCATGCCACCGCATGGGCGCAGGCGGGGCTGGCAATTCCGGCGTTAGGCACCACGCACGCTGACTACTTCTTTGGCGACATCCCGTGTACGCGTGGATTAAGCGAAGAAGAAGTGCAGAGTGAGTATGAACTGAACACCGGCAAAGTGATTATCGAAACGCTGGGCGATGCCGAGCCGCTGCATACGCCGGGAATTGTGGTGTATCAGCACGGGCCATTTGCCTGGGGGAAAGATGCTCACGATGCGGTGCATAACGCGGTGGTGATGGAAGAAGTGGCAAAAATGGCGTGGATTGCGCGCGGCATTAACCCACAACTGAATCACATCGACAGTTATCTCATGAACAAACACTTCATGCGTAAGCACGGGCCCAACGCCTATTACGGGCAGAAGTAATCAGTGCGCCCCGGAATTATTACCTCCTGAGGGATGTAATTGGTCTGATTCCGGGGCCTCTTCAGTTAAAAAATCGTATAAACAACAGGTGTTTTTATGACTATCAGTGGATTGTTTGTCAGAACTGATCCGCAACGTCGCCGGTATGGCGTGGCGTTACTGGTGGGAGTTCTTTCAGGAATTATTTCGGCATTTGTTAAATGGGGAGCAGAAGTTCCGTTGCCGCCACGCACATTTTCCGGTGGTCGTGATGAATTTAATCCGCCGTATATCTTTTTACGGGATTATTTAGGCATCGATCCAACACAAACGGTGTATACATTCTCGGAACATATCATTAACCCGGTAATGGTAACGCATATCATCTTCTCACTGGTTTTTGCGATAGGCTATTGTGTTGTCGCGGAAATTTTCCCGAAAGTGAAATTATGGCAGGGGGTATTAGCAGGGCTTATTGTGACAGTAGCAGTTCACGGTATTTTTTGCCCGGCGCTGAATTTAACGCCGCCGCTCAGTCAACTGCCTTTTGACGAATATGTCTCTGAAATTCTTGGGCATATTTTCTGGTTCTGGGTAATAGAAATAATGCGCCGCGACTTACGTAATCGCATTACCCATGAGCCGGACCCGGAAGTCGTTATTCGTTGAATGTCCGCGTAAAAAAGCCCCCTGAGAAGGGGGCAAAGCAAACTATGGCAATATTTCGTTGGTTATACCTGGTGCTAGCGATAAATATCCGCGCTGGCGTGCATGTTGCCGTTACTCCCCGGTTCCCGCATTAGAATCACGTGGTAGTACGTTGCGCCCTGCGCATCGGTCTCTTCATTTAATGCCTGACGTGCTTCACTCTCAGTGGCGAAATTATGATTGATATAAATCACGCCTAAGCTTTGCACATCGTCCATATTTCTGGCCTGGTGGTTATTAATTTCAATAGCTGCCCATGTATTTGCACTTAGCAAAAGCACAGCCAGAAGGGCTAAAACACGACTGAACATAGATACCTCCTCGACGGCTGTCTTTGTACGCGCTCCTCTGTGATGATCTTCTGATTTAATTTTAATCAATGATAAAGAAGTTGATGGTGACCATTTCTGATGCAGTTGTTCAAAAAAATACCGTAATGGAATGTGATGAACTTCAAATCAGCGGGTTAGTACGATTTGGTGAAAGATGAGATTTATTTGTCGGCTGGCCTTGAGTTTAACGGAGCATACCAGTACTATAACGCGTCATTTTTCAGCCGACCTTTAACACGTTCCTTGCCTCCCCGGGATTCGGCTGACCCAGACAGGAGGCTGAATAATCCGTAAGGAGCAATTCGATGCGTCATTACGAAATCGTTTTTATGGTCCATCCTGACCAGAGCGAACAGGTTCCGGGCATGATCGAGCGCTACACTGCTGCCATCACTGGTGCAGAAGGCAAGATCCACCGTCTGGAAGACTGGGGCCGCCGTCAGCTGGCTTACCCGATCAACAAACTGCACAAAGCACACTACGTTCTGATGAACGTTGAAGCTCCGCAGGAAGTGATCGATGAGCTGGAAACTACCTTCCGCTTCAACGATGCCGTTATCCGCAGCATGGTTATGCGTACCAAGCACGCTGTTACCGAAGCATCTCCGATGGTTAAAGCGAAAGACGAGCGCCGTGAGCGTCGCGATGATTTCGCAAACGAAACCGCTGATGATGCTGAAGCTGGGGATTCTGAAGAGTAATTTCTGATGACCAACCGTCTGGTGTTGTCCGGCACCGTGTGCAGGACTCCCCTTCGAAAGGTCAGTCCATCAGGAATTCCTCACTGCCAGTTCGTGCTTGAGCATCGTTCTGTGCAGGAGGAAGCCGGTTTTCACCGGCAGGCGTGGTGCCAAATGCCCGTTATTGTTAGCGGACACGAAAACCAGGCCATTACTCACAGTATAACGGTCGGCAGTCGCATAACCGTTCAGGGGTTCATTTCATGCCACAAGGCAAAGAACGGACTGAGCAAAATGGTTTTGCATGCCGAGCAGATTGAATTGATAGATTCTGGAGACTAGCCATATGGCACGTTATTTCCGTCGTCGCAAGTTCTGCCGTTTCACCGCGGAAGGCGTTCAAGAGATCGACTATAAAGATATCGCTACGCTGAAAAACTACATCACCGAAAGCGGTAAGATTGTCCCAAGCCGTATCACCGGTACCCGTGCAAAATACCAGCGTCAGCTGGCTCGCGCTATCAAACGCGCTCGCTACCTGTCCCTGCTGCCGTACACTGATCGCCATCAGTAATCGGTCACGGTCCATTAATACGACTTTGAGAGGATAAGGTAATGCAAGTTATTCTGCTTGATAAAGTAGCAAACCTGGGTAGCCTGGGTGATCAGGTAAACGTTAAAGCGGGCTATGCTCGTAACTTCCTGGTACCGCAGGGTAAAGCTGTTCCAGCTACCAAGAAAAACATTGAATTCTTCGAAGCACGTCGCGCTGAACTGGAAGCTAAACTGGCTGAAGTTCTGGCAGCTGCTAATGCTCGCGCTGAGAAAATCAATGCACTGGAAACTGTTACCATCGCGTCTAAAGCTGGCGACGAAGGTAAGCTGTTCGGTTCCATCGGTACTCGCGACATCGCTGACGCTGTAACTGCAGCTGGCGTTGAAGTGGCTAAGAGCGAAGTTCGTCTGCCGAACGGCGTTCTGCGTACCACTGGCGAACACGAAGTGAGCTTCCAGGTTCACAGCGAAGTATTCGCGAAAGTGATCGTAAACGTAGTAGCTGAATAATTCGTTATTCAACGAGACGTAAAAACGCCGACCATTGGTCGGCGTTTTGCTTTATAGCGAAAGCGTTACAACTGACAATATAACGCTCTGATATCTATTAATTAGCTTGTCGCTAACTGTACTTGCGGTTCTTCATCTTTAACTTTGATAAGCGTCCATAACGCAATAGCGCCAATAATGTCAAAGAAAGCCAGGGCAATAAAGAACGGCGCGAAGCCGATAATGTGAACGAATGCCCCGATGAACAGGTTGAAAATCAACTGACCGCTCCACGCACAGGCTCCTGCCATACCCACTGCGGTAGCGACTTCGTCTTTTTTGAACAGATCGCCACCCAGAGTTGCTGCCACAGTAGAAAGACATTGATGCGAGAACGCGCCAATACTAATCAGTAATACGGCAATGTAGGGATTTTCGACAATACTCACCAGACCAATCGTCATCATAATGACGGCTGCAATAGTGAAGGTAATTCTTCGTGAGTTAATTAAACTCACGCCGCGATCGTGGAAGAACTTCGCGACAAAACCACTGGCTAAACAGCCGAGGTCGCCCAGCAGGAAAGGCAGCCAGACGAACATGGCAATTTCTTTCAGGCTAAAATGCAGCGTTTCGACGAAGAAAATCGGCACCCAGAAGTTAATGGTTCCCCATGCCGGGTCTGCGAGAAACCGCGCGATGCCAATCCCCCAGAAATTACGTTGGCTGAGGATATGCTTGATTGACGTTTTTTCTTTCTTATCTGTTTTAAGATGCTGTTCTTGCCCTGATTCAATATAGTGGCGCTCTTCATCAGAAAGGCGTTTGGCATCTTTCGGATCTTTATAACAAAAGAACCAAAATAAAGCCGCGAGCAAAGCAAGGCTACCTGAGACAATAAACGCAAATTGCCAGCTATGAAACATAATGCACCAGGCAATCAACGGTGGTGCAAGCATCGCGCCGAGTGAGGTGCCCATATTGAAAACACCTGTCGCCACGCCACGCTCTTTTGCCGGGAACCATGTTGATGCGGTTTTTACACCCGCCGGAATGGCCGACGCTTCGCTGAAACCCATCAGGGCGCGCATAAATGCCAGACCTGACCATGTTCCGGTCAACGCATGACCCATTGTTGCCAGCCCCCAGACTGCGGCACATATCGCAAAACTTAACTTCAAACCCACGGTATCAATAAAGAAGCCCATTACCGGTTGCCCTAATGTATAGGCCAACTGGAATGCACTGACAATCCATGAATATTGCTCTTTGGTTATTCCAGTTGTCTCCATAATAGTTGGAGCTGCAATACCTAACGCCGTTCTGTCCAGATAATTGATTACAGTGATAAAGCATACGAGGGCAATCATATGCCACCGATAATTCTTTATTTTATTCATGTTTAAACCTTTTAATTATATTAATAAACCCTGGTTGTTGGTAATTCCGTGTAATAGTTAATAAAAATCAGGTACAGAGAACATATTAAAAATTATTATGTGTAAATCTCTCCCTTTAG
The DNA here is from genome assembly GCF_002965005.1 of Escherichia sp. MOD1-EC7011. NCBI lineage: Bacteria > Pseudomonadati > Pseudomonadota > Gammaproteobacteria > Enterobacterales > Enterobacteriaceae > Escherichia > Escherichia sp. MOD1-EC7011. The sequence continues at coordinate 170,663 of NZ_PTRD01000024.1, read as the reverse complement.
GAAATCTGGCCAGTTTTTTTCAAAGTAAATACCATTAATACGCGGTAGCACACGTAACGACTTCACTTCGGTAATAAAAGAACCTTGCGAATATTGAATCGTTAATTTGTGATTTTTGTCTTCAGCGAGTTCAGAGCGAAAGCGCCATTCTTCTTTTACGCCGCGACGAGTTTGTGGTAGACATTCGCCTTGTGGATCAATAATCATCCTCGCCCCACGACTGCCGCCGCCTGCATCAATATAATGCGTCAACTGTGTCAATACGGCGGCAGACGTCAGCGCCATATGCCGCCACATAAACAATTCGGCAACTTCGCCCACGTGTTTGATAGCCAAACCATGCCGTTGTACAAATTCATTCAATAGCAGGGCATCGCGAGTGGCGCGCCGGACTTTATCGCCATGGCAAATAAACCCAGCGTAGTCAGACATTCGTGCCTGGATTTTTTCCCTCACCGCAGACAACGGCATCCCGTTTCCATTATCGTGCGCCTGAGTGATGATCTCTCTGATTGAATTTAGTGCCGGAGATGCCAGTTGTGCGACATCATCTTCAACAGATCGCTTTTGTGTGCAGCCAATAAAACGCGCCAGACGCACGGCAAAAACTTGTCCGGCATTCAGCGCCGCGCCGCCAGGTCGGGTAACACCGTGAGTTCCGGCGACTTCTCCCACTGCAAAACAACCAGGCAGAGACGTTTGCCCCCAGATATCAACCTCAATGCCGCCATTCATATGCTGATTGTTCATGGCAAACTGCAACGGCTGTGTGGTGAGATCGTAACCGTGCATCTTATACAGTGAGATGGACAGCGGATTCATTCTTTGCAGACGTTCGATAGGCGATGGCGCCAGAGCGTCGTTATTTTCCAGATATGCGCGAACGTCGTCGTCCAGTCGATCTAATGAGAATGGCAAATCACCAGGCACCGCTTCAGGATTTCGCTTGAAATCCATAAAAACCTGACGACCCGATTGCTGCTCTTGTGCCACCGCCATATCTAACAGGCTTGAGCCGAAATCCATCACTCGCGTAGCGTGGAACGGCCACTGATAGCCTTTACGGAAGATGTTTGAAGCCAGTTCCTGGGTGGTGCGATAGTAATCCGCGAGGAAGTTATACTCGTTACCCTCGGCATCCACGGAATAGATATACGGGATCACCTGCACATAGGTGCCAGACAAATTCCACGGGAACGTGCTGCGCGGCGTGCCTATACCAAACTGGCTTTCGGTCAGATTGGTTAGCGTCAGACCTTCTTCCAGCGCCAGCCCCAGCGAGCCAAAGCATTTATGCGGATAAACACTGTCGCGATAAAGCTCGCCCGGCCCGCCTGTTGCCAGTACCACATTGGGCGCAGTGACAATTGCCAGCCCCCACGGGTTATGGGCGCGGGAACCGGTTGCGAGGATAGCCCCGGCCACGCGATCTTCGCCGTTTTCACCGCGTTGATGCAGCAGTTTAATCACCGTTGCACTGGTCAACAGTGGGATGGCGAGGCGCTGCACTTCTTCGAGCAATACTTTCACCATCAGACGAGAAGTGCGCGGCCCACAGGAGGTTGCGCGTCCGGCTTCGTCATGGTCGGTCTGATAACGGAGAATTGCACCATAGCGATCTTCCGGTAATTCCAGACCGAGATATTGCAGCCCGCCAAGGGTATGCAGGGAACCGACCGCTTCGACATACGCCGTGTCGTGATCCATCGCACCGCCGCTCGCCAGTGCTTCAGCAAGTTTTGCGAAGTTATCGCCGTTGCCCGCCGTTGCGGCGGTAAACAGCGTCTGTTTATCGGAACCGGAGCAGGCCGATGTTCCCATGTATAACCCGGCGGTGGCGATTAGCACATTTTGCTGGCGACGTTTCAGTTCAACCGCCGCACGTAATCCTGCCGCGCCGCTACCAACGACCAGAGCATCAACTTGCCAGAGTGGGTAATCAACACCATCTACCGTGACAACCCATGCTGGTTCTGCCTGTGCAAAACCCTTCGGGAAAGTGACGTGCGTCAGCGCATCGAGGATGGCGTCATCAGTCTGGCTCATGCATCCTCCATTGGCGTAAACAGGCTACTTTCCATCAGGCGCGGCTGGTTGATAATTGGACGGAAAGCCATGAACGGCAGAATGTCGCGGTCAATCTCCACGCCCGGCGCGATTTCAATTAATTCAACGCCTTCTGCCGTTAACTGAAACACCGCGCGTTCAGTGATATACAACACTTCCTGACCGCTGTGCTGTGCGTAGGCGGCGCTAAAAGTGATTTTTTCCACCTGAGTAACCAGTTTAGGGATTTGACCTGACTGAGCGATATGCAAGCCATCTGGCGTTACATCAATCTTGCTGCCTTTGGCGTCGAACGTGCCGCAGAACACCACCTTACGGGCGTTTTGCGCAATTTCGAGAAATCCGCCGGGGCCGATTAAATTGCCGTTCAGGTGTGAGACGTTGACGTTACCATGTTGATCCATCTCGCCCATGCCGAGGAAAGTAATGTCGATGCCGCCGCCGCTGTAGAACTCGAATTGATCCAGCGAAGGGATAATGGCGTCGGCGTTACGGGCGCAGCCGAAAAACGCGTCATCCAGCATCATACCGTTATGCACGCCTTGCTCGACGCTTAGCCATAAACTTTGGTAAGGAACGCCTTCACGCAGCGCAACCCCAGGAATACCGCCGGGGATACCAAAGCCAAAGTTGGTTGAAGCGCCTGCCACCAGCTCGCGCGCTGCCCGACGGGCAATTAAGCGACGTACCGGATGACTAACCAGTTCAATAGCGTCGTTAGAACTCAGACGGCGATGTTGACCGCTGATCGTCAGGTCGTAACCGCCAAGATAGGTTTGCGGTTGTTCGCGGTATTCAACGATGCCATCAACCAGAATCCCCGGTAATTTGACCCGGCGTGGTTCAATGGCACCGGCTTCCAGTACATCGCGCACCTGTACGAACACTTTGCCACCGCTGTTGTGTGCTGCCAGTGCCATCGAATAGCTATCCATATCAATCGCTTCTTCTTCGAGACTGACGTTGCCACGTGGGTCGGCATAAGTGCCACGCAAAATGGCATAGTCCACTTTGAAAGGGCGATAGCGGAGTTTGGTTTCACCATCGATTTCAATCAGTTCTACCAGATCCTCGGTGGTGCAAGCGTTCGACTTTCCGCCGCCATTGCGTGGATCAACAAACGATCCCAGCCCAACGTGGGTAAAAAGCCCCGGACGTCCAGCACCGATCTCCCGTAGCAACGCCTGAATAACGCCACCAGGAAAACAATAGGCTTCAATCGCGTTATTTTTTACCAGCGCCTGCATTTTGGGTGACCAGGTAAAGTGTCCGGCAATAATGCGTTTGAGCATTTCAGCATGAGCGAAGCGGTTCGTGCCTTTGCAGTCGCGATCGCCAATGCCCAGCGAGTGGATTAATGTCAGATCGCGCGGGTGTCCGGTTTGCAGGAAGCGCGCTTCAATGGCTGCCAGAATATGGTCGGCTTCCACCATGCCGCCGCCGTTACCGCTAATGGCAATGGTTGCGCCATCCTGAATTTGCGCCGCCAGTGCCTCGGCGGTTGTTATCTTACGCATACAATTTCCTTAGTGATTATGGAAGCTCACGCTACTTTTTTCGGCAAATGCCTGCGTCGCCTGCTGGCAATCCTGAGTGGCGGACATTAATCCAGCCAGTAACTGGTGTGGGTATTCAGCGTGTTTATTTTCCAGTGCCAGAATCAGCTGCTTAATATGCGCCAGTGCCACCGGACCACATTTTTCCAGCTGCGCTAACTGGTTCGCCATCCAGCTTTCCACCTGTTCTTTTTCTACTACTTCATCAATTAAATTCGCCGCCTGGGCTTCATGCGCCGTCAGACGTTTACCTAGCATCAGCATCTGGCGACCGACCACCGAGCCGACCTGATTAAGCACGCGTTCAATGCCCATCCAGCCAGGCACCATGCCGAGCATGACTTCCGGGTTAGAAAATTTCGCGCTGGGGCGAGCGATTCGAATATCGCAGCACAAGGCAAGTTCAATACCGCCGCCGATGGTATGACCGTTGAGATTCGCAACCGTTAATTGCGGTAAATTGCGCAGACGATTAAAAACGTCATTACCGCGTTTAATCCATTTCCTGCCCATATCTAATGGCGAATAGGCTGACCACGATTTAATATCACCGCCCGCACAAAAGAATTTATCGCCGGTTGCCGTTAATTCGACTAATCGTAATGTGGTGTCGTTTTCAATTTCATTTAAATAATGGTCGAGAGATTCAATCATCTCTTCGTTAATAGCATGACATTTATCTTCACGGTTCAACGTCAGGCGGCAGGAAGCCGCCGCTCTGCTGAACAGAACGGGTTGGTCACTCATGATTATTCCTTAGCAATAATGCGCGATGCGATCGACGCTAATATCCAGCGTGCTGTTAATATCTTTCTGCCACCAGTACGGTGAGAATATTTCCAGTTCAATAGCGCCATTAAATCCGGCGTTTTCAACCAGTCGACGAATTGACGGAATATTTATCACGCCATCTCCCGGCATTCCCCGGTCATTGACCAGATCGGTGGTCGGCACTAACCAGTCGGAAACATGAAACGCGAGAATACGTTTTCCGGCGCGCAGGATCTGGCTGGCCAGATCCGGATCCCACCAGACATGGTAAACATCCACAGCCACGCCGAGGCCAAATTCGCCATCGGGATCGAGTTCATCACACCAGTCCAGCGCCTGGCGTAACGTGCACAGGCAAGAGCGATCGGCAGCAGTCATCGGGTGCAGCGGCTCCAGCGCAATTGGCACGCCGACATCTTTCGAATGTGGCAGCAACTGGCGAATCCCTTGTTTCACTTGTTCTCGCGCTTCATATAGATCTTTAGTGCCCGTTGGCAGACCGCCAACCACCTGCATATAACAGGCGGCGTTCAGCACCGCTGCGTCGTCCAGCGCCCGGCGGTTATCATCAATTGCCAGTTTGCGTTCCGCCAGCGTCGGCGCGGTGTAGTAGGTGCTACGGCATAAACCGGAAACGTGCATGTTATTGACGGCAAGCTGGCGGGCGATCTGCTGAAGATCTTCACCCTGCAACTCTCTGCGCCAGGGGGCGATCGCACCGATACCGCGTGCGGCACAGGCATCAATAATGGCGGGCAGCGGCACTTTATAGCCCAGCGTCGCGGTATTGATACTGAATAAATCCGGGCGTTGTAACAGATCTCTCATGGTTTAGCCTCAGAAGCGCGGCATACTTAAGCCACCGTCGATGGCGACTGCCTGACCACAGGTGTAAATCAGTTTGCCTTCCGCCATCGCGCGGACAGTGGAAGCGATATCCGCCGGATAACCCCAACGTCCCCACGGCACCAGTCCTTTGGCAATCAATTCGTCGTAATAAGCCGTTGCCGGAATAGTCATATCGGTTTTGATGAGACCAGGGCGCACTTCATAAACGCCAATTTGTTCATTACAAAGGCGAGCAGCAAACAGACGAGCAGCGGCAGAAACGGCGGTTTTGGCAATGGTATATTCGCCGCGATTCATCGCCAGCATGATGGCGTTGATGGAACTGACGAAAATAATCGAGCGGTGCGGCAGTTCTGCTTCCGGTTTCGGCTGTGCCAGTAATCGCTTACTAAATGCCTGAGCAAGGAAGAACGGCGCGCGGGTATTAATGGCAATGTTTTGGTCGAAGCTGTCTGGTTCGAGATCGAGAAGGTCACCGCGCTTTTTCACTGAAATGCCCGCGTTATTGAGCAGGCAGTCCAGACGCCCCCACTGATTTTGCGCCGCGTCGAGCATCTCTTCATGCAGGGAGAGATCGCCAACGTCGGCAGGGAAGCAAATCACTTCCACGCCTTCTGCCAGACATTCCTGTTGCGTGGCATGTAATTTTTCTACGCTGTCGGCATCGGGGCGATCGTTAATCAACAGATTAAATCCGCCACGGGCAAGCTCCAGCGCACACCCCTTACCAATGCCACGTGCGGCTCCAGTGATAACGGCAACAGGACGAGTGGATTTCATACAATAGCTCTCTTTTTAAATATTGTTTCCCTAAGTGACGATTAGCTTGCGGCGTGCGGAAAGAAAGATCAACCATCTGGTTGGTTGATTTGCGATAATGATCACAGGACATTTGATAACCTGATGAAAGTACGAGTTTTTGCCCTTTTTTCTGGAGCTGAAATCAAATCAGGTTATGATAGACATCATGAAGAGGAGATGGGGAAGCGTTATGTATCTTGATACCAGCAACGTACAAAGCCTGAAGGAAAAACTATTATTATGTGCGGTTAATGAATTTGCCGAATATGGTTATGAAGGGGCCAGAGTCGATAATATTGTTAAGGCCGCAGGGTGTAGTAAACAGACGGTTTATCACCATTTTGGTAATAAAGAAAATTTATTTATCGAAGTGCTGGAATACACCTGGAGCGATATTCGACAAAAAGAAAAATCCCTTGATGTTTCAGGTCTTCCTCCACAAAAAGCAATTGAAAAAATCATCGATTTTACCTGGGATTATTACATTGCTAACCCCTGGTTTTTAAAAATTGTGCATAGTGAAAACCAGAGCAAAGGTGTGCATTATGCAAAATCACAGCGTCTTTTAGAAATTAACCATGCGCACTTGCAGTTAATGGAATCTTTGTTGGCTGAAGGGAAGAGACTCAATATTTTTAAGCCAGATATCGACCCGTTGCAGGTGAATATTAATATTGCCGCGCTTGGGGGATATTATTTGATCAACCAGCATACGCTTGGCCTGGTTTATCACCTCAGTATGGTTTCACCGCAGGCACTGGAAGCCAGACGTAAGGTCATCAAAGAGACAATCCTTAGCTGGCTTCTCGTTGACCCTTCATCTACCGCGCACGAATAAAACTGCCATCCGGCTGGCGGGTAAACAGAACCTGTTGATTATTCCCCGTATCAATGGTTAAGCCCGTCACTACGCCGCTGGCGTTCTGGCGGATTTTCACCATCTGCCCGTTTTGCAAATTACTCAGTGGCTTACCCGCGCCTTCTACCTGCGCCATCGCATAGACATCGGTGGCGGGTAGTCCGTGGTCGCGGAATAGCTGCGCCATCGTTTTACCTGGTTCGACACGATAAGAGCGCCACTGATTATCTATTCCACTATCTGGCTGGAATGGTTGCGTTTGCGAGGTTTGTGGCTGATCTTCCGGTTGGCCTTCCTGTATCGGTTCAGGGGCGACTGGAGCTACCTGATCAGGATCATTTTGTGGGGTAACTAATTGCGCCCGTAGTTGCTCTTCCGTTGGCGGTTGTGATTGTGACTGAATATCCAGCTGCGCTTCACGCGTCACTACCGGCGCGTTGGGCGTATCATCAGACGGAAGCAGAAAACCGACCACCAATACAATGGCAGCAATAATGATCCCCCGACGATGCATCGGCGGCAGCGGGTCCATGAAGCGAAAATTATCCGGCGCGTGCCAGACTTTCTCCAGGGTTGGTTTTAGTTCAAAGCGCCCGGGCATGGTTTCCTCCTGCTCCGCGTCTTGTTCCTCAATCATAGCCTATGAATAAGCTAACGCTATGATGTCCGTGGTAAACCCGCCTTTATTATATTCATACGGGATATTGCTATTGTTTCTTTTTCCCCGTGATTTGTCATCATTCCCGCGACAAAGTTTTACCCAAAGAAGTGTGGCTGATATGCTGCCCGCTACTTTATACCCTAAGAAAGGAAATACGATGACCACCCCAACTTTTGACACCATCGAAGCGCAAGCAAGCTACGGTATAGGTTTGCAGGTAGGGCAACAACTGAGTGAATCTGGCCTGGAAGGGCTGCTGCCAGAAGCACTGGTTGCAGGCATTGCCGATGCACTGGAAGGTAAACATCCGGCTGTTCCGGTTGATGTGGTGCACCGCGCGCTGCGTGAAATTCACGAACGTGCCGATGCCGTTCGTCGTCAGCGTTTCCAGGCGATGGCTGCTGAAGGTGTGAAATACCTGGAAGAAAACGCTAAAAAAGAGGGTGTGAGTAGCACCGAATCTGGCCTGCAATTCCGCGTGATCAACCAGGGTGAAGGCGCAATTCCGGCACGTACCGACCGCGTTCGCGTTCATTACACCGGTAAATTGATCGACGGTACTGTATTTGACAGTTCCGTTGCCCGTGGCGAACCGGCTGAATTCCCGGTTAACGGCGTGATCCCTGGCTGGATTGAAGCACTGACTTTGATGCCGGTAGGTTCTAAATGGGAACTGACTATCCCGCAGGAACTGGCTTATGGCGAGCGCGGCGCTGGCGCCTCCATTCCTCCGTTCAGCACCCTGGTGTTTGAAGTCGAACTGCTGGAAATCCTCTAAGCAGCGCATACTGTTCCCCTCGAGCCAGAGGGGAGCAGGCATTCAGCAATAAACCCTTCAGTTTGCCAAACGACGCTATTTTGTGTTGAAAAGACCCCGTAAGCGTGTATTTTTGTGAGCTGTTTCGCGTTATCACCGTGATATGACACCCACTTTAAACATAAAATTAACATTAGATCTAAATCTTAGTATTCATCCCGCGTATTGTTACCTAATATCGATGAGTCCCGATACAGATTCGTCGTATCATAGACTGACTAAAGGCCGCAGAGCCTGAACAACACAGACAGGTACAGGAAGAAAAAAACATGGTAGATCAGGTAAAAGTCGTTGCCGATGATCAGGCTCCGGCTGAACAGTCGCTACGGCGCAATCTCACAAACCGACATATTCAGCTTATTGCCATTGGCGGTGCCATAGGTACAGGGTTGTTTATGGGTTCCGGTAAAACAATCAGTCTTGCCGGGCCGTCGATCATTTTCGTTTATATGATCATTGGTTTTATGCTCTTTTTCGTGATGCGGGCAATGGGGGAATTGCTGCTTTCGAATCTGGAATACAAATCTTTTAGTGACTTCGCTTCCGATTTACTGGGGCCGTGGGCGGGATATTTCACCGGCTGGACTTACTGGTTCTGCTGGGTTGTAACCGGTATGGCAGACGTGGTGGCGATCACGGCTTATGCTCAGTTCTGGTTCCCCGATCTCTCCGACTGGGTCGCCTCGCTGGCGGTGATAGTGCTGCTGCTGACGCTCAACCTTGCCACCGTGAAAATGTTCGGTGAGATGGAGTTCTGGTTTGCGATGATCAAAATCGTCGCCATCGTGTCGCTGATTGTCGTCGGCCTGGTCATGGTGGCGATGCACTTTCAGTCACCGACCGGTGTGGAAGCGTCATTCGCGCATTTGTGGAATGACGGCGGCTGGTTCCCGAAAGGTTTAAGTGGCTTCTTTGCCGGATTCCAGATAGCGGTTTTCGCTTTCGTGGGGATTGAGCTGGTAGGTACAACAGCTGCGGAAACCAAAGATCCAGAGAAATCACTGCCACGCGCGATTAACTCCATTCCGATCCGTATCATTATGTTCTACGTCTTCGCGTTGATTGTGATTATGTCCGTGACGCCGTGGAGTTCGGTAGTCCCGGAGAAAAGCCCGTTCGTTGAACTGTTTGTGTTGGTAGGTTTGCCTGCGGCTGCCAGCGTGATCAACTTTGTGGTGCTGACCTCTGCGGCGTCTTCCGCTAACAGCGGCGTCTTCTCTACCAGCCGTATGCTGTTTGGTCTGGCGCAGGAAGGCGTCGCGCCGAAAGCGTTCGCTAAACTCTCTAAGCGCGCAGTACCCGCGAAAGGGCTGACCTTCTCTTGCATCTGTCTGCTCGGCGGCGTGGTGATGTTGTACGTGAATCCAAGCGTGATTGGCGCGTTCACGATGATCACAACCGTTTCCGCGATTCTGTTTATGTTTGTCTGGACGATTATCCTTTGCTCGTACCTGGTGTACCGCAAACAACGTCCGCACCTGCATGAGAAGTCGATCTACAAGATGCCGCTCGGCAAGCTGATGTGTTGGGTATGTATGGCGTTCTTTGTATTCGTCATCGTGCTGCTGACGCTGGAAGAGGACACCCGCCAGGCGCTGCTGGTTACGCCGTTGTGGTTTATCGCGCTGGGGCTGGGCTGGTTGTTTATTGGTAAGAAGCGGGCTGCTGAACTGCGGAAATAACTGCATTATCATGCTGGATGGCGCAATGCCATCCAGCTTTTAGATCACTCACCCGCCAGCGCGCGCGGGAACAGCACATTGTTTTCCAGACTGATGTGCTCCATCAGGTCATCAATCAGTTCATTAATGCCGTTATACATCGCTTTCCAGGTGGTGCAGGCTTCCGGCGGCGGTGTGACGTTATTGGTCGTGTGTTTAATCACTTCCAGCAGTTCGCCCGCTTCATCGTGCTCGCTTTCCATTACGCTGATTGGCCCCATCGCCTGGCTGCCCATGCCTTGTTTGATCATCGGGAAGAGGATCTGCTCTTCTTTCATCATGTGGCTGGAAAGCTCTTCATGCAGCATGGTCAGGTATTTTGTCAGCCCTTTTGGCACGCTCGGTTTGTCGGCGTGAACGCGCTCTACTTTGGTGGCTTGCAGAATCAGTTCCGGCAGTTGTTCGCGGTGACGATCGTGGTAGCGCACGATGATATGGTCGATGATTTCTGCCAGCGGGGCGCTACGCCAGTCTTTCTCAATCGGTTGTTCAGCAAGCTTTGCCAGTTCAGCTTCAATGACGTCAACATCCAGCTCCTTACGTGCCGCTGCGCGCGCCAGCGTCTGCTTACCGCCGCAGCAGTAATCCATATCATATTTACGAAACAGAGCCGAAGCGCGAGGAATAGAGAGCGCCAGTTCACCTAAAGGTTGGTCGCGATAAGCCATAGCTGATACCTCATTCTTAATAAGATAAGATGTATTTTAAATGCATCTTTAAGGCAAATGCTATAACCCTTACGTAGCAGAGGCTTATTTAACTCACAGCTAGCATGTCAACTTTCAGAGACAGATTCAATTAAAGGTTTTTCGGGTTTTGCCCTGACCGCAATGAACACGCCAACCACTAACAGCGCGATACCGCTCAGCGTCATCAGCGGCGGCATTTGCTGGCGGAGTAAAAAGGTGTACAGCAAACCTGCCAGCGTTTCGAAAACAATCAACGGCCCGAGAATCACGGTTGGTAATCGCTGGCTGGCGACGTTCCAGCAAAGTGCGCCGACCCATGAGCAAAGCACGGCTATCGCAATCATCAGACTAATAAACACCAGCGGACGGGGGCCAAAAGGTAGGGAGAAGTCCGGTGTTTGCGTATTCAGCCAGTAACAAGCGACAACATAACCGATGAGCGAAACCGGCAGCGTGACCAGCGCCTGCGCTGTCGCCCACATCATTGGATGTTTGTCTGGGTTTTCCCGCAGCCAGCGGGCGTTGCGCAGGGCATACCATGCCCAGCAGACCACGGAAACTAACGCCAGCACGATGCCAGAGGTATAACGTGCCCAGTCAAAATCGGGGAGTCCGTGGTTTAACTCAGCAATATTCACACACGCCAGGCCGATGCCAATACAAATCAGTGCCGGGGCGAGTCTTCCCCACGCGAGTTTGCCGTCGCGCTGGCTATAAAGCAGATTGGCAAAGACAGGAATCACCACCGGCAGGGTGCCGATAATCATCGTGGAAACAGGCGCGCCAGTACGTTGAATGGCACTGGCAAGGCAGAAGTAATAAATGAGGTTGCCCATCATAGTGAGCATCAAGGCGGTAAGCCAGTCCCGACGCGCCAACTGACGCAAACGCACGCGTCCCAGCCAGGCAATGGGTAGCGCAATTAACCCTAACGCCAGATAGCGCCCCATCGACTGCAACATTGCCGGGTATTCCGGCACGATCAACGGCCCGACAAAAATAAGCCCCCACATCAACCCTGCTAACAGGGCGTACAGCACGCCGCTAATCATTACTGGCATCCATTGGTCTGTCAGAAGAAACGTTCAGGAAGCAGACATGATTGCTTCCGGCATCCCGTCATTATCAGAGAGGATGCGGGAGGATGCCACTTTAATTAACTAGTTATTAACATTAAGAAGATTGCTTACGCTTTCGGCTAACGTTGTCGTTGGGCGACCAATCAATTTGCTCAGCGTTTTGCTGTCATCAAACAGACCCCCTTTCGATGCGCCAACGTCAGAATCAGCCAGCATGTCCGCCAGTCCGGCAGGAAGACCAACGCCTTTCAGCGCAGCGGCGAAATCGGCTTCGCTCAGATTTTGATAGGTAACCTGTTTGCCGCTCTGTTTGGTCAGCTCTGCCGCTAACTGTGTCAGCGTCCAGGCACTATCGCCCGCCAGTTCGTAAACCTTGCCTTCGTGACCGGCTTCGCTAATCACGCGTGCCGCAGCGGCCGCATAATCTGCCCGCGTTGCTGAGGCAATGTTGCCATCGCCCGCCGCACCGATGAATACGCCGTGCTCCAGTGCTGCCGGGGCGCTGGCAAGGTAGTTCTCGGTATACCAGCCGTTGCGCAGCAGGGTATAAGCGATGCCAGAATTAGCCAGCATTTTCTCCGTCTCGATATGCTCAGCAGCCAGGCCGAGCGGAGATTTATCCGCGTGCAGCAGACTGGTGTACGCAATAAATTTCACGCCAGCCGCCTTTGCGGCATTAATAACATTACGATGCTGCGGGGCACGCTGTCCTACTTCGCTGGAAGAGATCAGCAGTAGTTTTTCCACTCCCTGAAGTGCAGATGTCAGTGCGGCTTCATCGCCGTAGTCAGCCTGACGCACGGTAATGCCTTGTGCTGCCAGGGCCTGGGCTTTTGCCGGATTACGAACGATAGCCACTATTTGGCTGGCAGGAACAGTTTTCATCAAGGATTCAATAACATAGTGACCAAGTTGGCCAGTGGCACCAGTAATAGCGATCATGGGAAGTCTCCATCGTTTTGTCTTGTGTTTAAATACGCTAACACCTAAACTTACTTTTAGTAAGTACGTACAAAAAGGTAAGTATGAAATGAGTCAGGTTAGCCTGTCGCAACAACTGAAAGAGGGCAATCTCTTTGCGGAACAGTGCCCGTCGCGCGAGGTGTTGAAACACGTCACCAGCCGTTGGGGGGTGTTGATTCTGGTGGCGCTACGCGAAGGTACTCATCGCTTTAGCGACCTGCGGCGCAAAATCGGTGGGGTGAGTGAAAAGATGCTTGCGCAGTCGCTACAGGCGTTAGAACAGGATGGTTTTCTTAACCGTATCTCGTATCCGGTGGTGCCGCCGCATGTGGAATATAGCCTCACGCCGCTGGGCGAGCAGGTGAGTGAAAAGGTTGCTGCGCTGGCGGACTGGATTGAGATTCATCTGCCAGAGGTGCTGGCGGTGCGGGATGAACGTGTGGCATAACTGCCGGATGCGCTGCGCTTATCCGGCCTACGGTTTATGGCTTGTAGGGAGGATAAGATACGGTAGCATCGCATCCGACAATAAGTGCCGGATGCGGTTGATGATTTGTAGGCCGGAAAAGAAATATATTACTGACTCAAATCCACCTGATAAATCGCAAATCCGATATCATCGGTCGCGACTTTTTTCATCGGATACTGCCCTTTCTCTTTAATAAACGCTGCGGCTTTATCTGACGGGGATGTTTCAAAACGGATATCCAGTTTCTTATCTCCGGCAATCGGTGCTAAACGCCAGTTGTTATCTGCCGCCGGGTGGATTTCCCCCGCACGCTTCGATTCTTCAGCAATCCACGCTGCCAGCACCGAGCGGTTCTCATCCGGAGAAGCAAAAGCAATATGGCTATCGCCGGTTCCGGCAAATTTGCCGCCATAAGCACGATAGTTATTGGTGGCAACGAGGAACATCGCGTTCGGATCAATCGGTTTGCCATTAAAGGTCAGGTTCTTAATCCTTTCCGCATTGGCATTAATCACCTGACATTCACCGTCATAGCGGGCGGGCTGGGTGACGTCAATCTGGTAATTCACGCCATCAATAACATCAAAGTTATAGGTGCGGAAACCGTCCCAGTTAATTAAAGACTGCGGTTGAGTGCTGTTGGGATCAATCTGGTTAAACTGTCCAGCGGAGCATTCCAGCCACTCTTTCACCTCTTTACCGCTGGCTTTTACCACAATTAGCGTATTGGGGTAGAGATAGAGATCGGCGGCGTTGCGGAAGGTTAGCTGACCTTTTTCCACTTCAACATAGCTGGCTGGGTCATTTTTGCGACCGCCAACTTTAAACGGTGCAGCAGCAGAGAGTACCGGCAGTTTTGCCAGATTCGGGTCGCCCTGAATGTAATGTTCGACATACGCTTTTTGCGCGTTGTTCACCACCTGAACGGTCGGATCGTCCTGCACCAGCGCCAGATAGCTATACATATTGTCGGCAGATTTTCCGATAGGTTTGCTGACAAACTGGCGGGTGGCATCGTGATCGGCTTTCAGCGTTTCGACCAGCTTGCTGTCTTCCGCAGCCAGTGATTTTTTGTTGGCGATGTCGTAAATCGGTCGTGCTTCCGCTTTTGCCTGCGTCACCTGCCATTTTCCGCTGTCATTACTGAGTTGCAGATCGACCACACCGAGATGATCACCCCACATGCCAGGCATCACTGCCGGAACACCGTTCAGCGTACCTTTGGCGATATCAGCCCCTTTGATATCAGCAAAATCTTTACTCGGGAAAACGGCGTGAGCATGGCCAAACATAATGGCGTCAACGCCAGGAATTTCACTGAGATAATAAACTGAGTTTTCCGCCATCACTTTATACGGGTCGGCAGACAAACCAGAGTGCGCCAGAACGACAACAACATCGGCACCTTTCTCGCGCATTTCCGGAACATACTTGCGCACTGTTTCAGTGATATCGTTAACGGTAACTTTGCCGGATAAATTGGCTTTATCCCAGCCCATGATTTGCGGTGGCACAACACCGATGTAGCCAATCTTCAGCATCTGTTTGTTACCGTCTTTATCGACTACTTCGGTGTCTTTAATTAAATACGGTGTGAACATCGGCTGTTTGGTTTTAGTGTCGATGACGTTGGCATTCACATAGGGGAAATTCGCTCCCGCCAGCGCATTTTTCAGGTAATCCAGACCGTAGTTAAACTCGTGGTTGCCAAGCGTGCCGACGGTATAATCCAGCGTATTCAGCGCCTTATAGACCGGATGAACATCACCCGCTTTTAATCCTTTCGCCGACATGTAATCCGCCAGCGGGCTACCCTGGATCAGGTCACCGTTATCGACCAGTACGCTATTTTTCACTTCATTGCGCGCGTCATTAATCAGGCTCGCAGTGCGTACCAGTCCAAATTTTTCTGTGGATGTATCTTTGTAATAATCGAAATCCATCATGTTGCTATGCAAATCAGAGGTTTCCATTATGCGGAGATCGACTGTTGCCGCATTCACACTGGCGGCAATCAGCGTAGCAAGAAGCGTTGCACTAAACTTAACCATCTGGGCATCCTTTTATGAACGAGAAGATGAGACGTCTTTCATACGGAGCGTGAAGGATGCCATAAATAATAAATCAGGAAACGATGACGCCATCACAGTTGGCGGATTCTTTAACGATAGGGTATAAGTAAAACAACAAGTTAACACCACTGAAACAAAAGAGGTGGAGAATGTTAGAACAAGTATGTCAACTCGCACGGAATGCGGGCGATGCCATTATGCAGGTCTACGACGGGACAAAACCGATGGACGTCGTCAGCAAAGCGGATAACTCACCGGTGACGGCGGCGGACATTGCCGCGCACACCGTAATCATGGACGGTTTACGTACACTAACGCCGGATATTCCGGTTCTTTCCGAAGAAGATCCTCCCGGTTGGGAAGTCCGCCAGCACTGGCAACGTTACTGGCTGGTAGATCCGCTGGACGGCACCAAAGAGTTTATTAAACGAAATGGTGAATTTACCGTTAACATTGCGCTGATTGACAAAGGCAAACCGGTATTAGGTGTGGTGTATGCGCCGGTAATGAACGTCATGTACAGCGCGGCGGAAGGCAAAGCCTGGAAAGAAGAGTGCGGCGTGCGCAAGCAGATTCAGGTACGCGACGCCCGTCCGCCGCTGGTGGTCATTAGCCGTTCCCATGCGGATGCCGAGCTGAAAGAGTATCTGCAACAGCTTGGTGAACACCAGACGACATCTATCGGCTCTTCACTGAAATTCTGCCTGGTGGCGGAAGGTCAGGCGCAGCTCTACCCGCGTTTCGGGCCGACAAATATTTGGGATACCGCTGCCGGTCATGCCGTGGCCGCCGCCGCCGGAGCACACGTTCACGACTGGCAGGGTAAACCGCTGGATTACACTCCGCGCGAATCCTTCCTGAATCCTGGATTCCGGGTTTCTATTTATTAAGCAATTTTTGCAGCAAGTCCATGACTTGCTGCACTTCTTGCTGGGTTAACGCCCCGTCCTTCGCCCATTGCACGCGACCGTCTTTATCCAGCACTGCAATGGAAGAACTCTCTTCATCCAGTTGCCAGGCTCCGCGCGCGACGCCATTGCTGTCGACAATAAACTGCGACCACGGATAGAGCTTTTTATTGCTCTCCAGGCTGTTGCGCACAAACATACCTGAGCCGGGAATAGCGTCGTCGGTGTTGACAATGGTGGTGGTCTGGTAGCGGTCGTGCGGCAATTTCGCCGATTTAATTGCTTCAATCAGCGTCGCATTTTTCTCTTTTGCGGAGGTGCGACCGGCAATATGTTGCAGTACTCGCACTTTTCCCGCTAACTGCGCACTGTTCCAGGTTTTGTAGCTAAACTGATCTTTATCAAACACCAACTCGCCACGATCGGTAATACCAATCGGCGGTACGCGCTGACCAGTTTCGAATTTATGCGCGGAGGCCATCATCGGCAGTAGCAAGCAAGTCAGCGCGAGGATCTTGCGTAGGGTCATAGTGTTTCCTTCTTATCGTATGCAGGTGATCCGACCACTTGGGTCTGGCTTTTAATCATATGTGCTATTTATCGAATTTCCCGCAAGTGCGGTGCCAGTTTGCGGACAAGCGCACAAATCATATGAAAAATGAATGTTTATACTGAAGATTGTGGTTAGGTGAAGAGATAATTCTGAATAATTGTAACAGTGGGGTAAAAAAATTTATACACGCTGGAAACATTACCCCGATAGTCTATAGTCATTAGGCATTAAAATTTGCGCCTCATAATAGTTGGGCCGATTGTGGCACCGCAAAGGCGTAATACTCAGCAGGAGACAACAATGAAAATTTTCCAACGGTACAACCCACTTCAGGTGGCGAAGTACGTGAAGATCCTGTTCCGTGGACGGTTATACATCAAGGACGTTGGCGCTTTTGAATTTGATAAGGGTAAGATTCTTATCCCAAAAGTGAAGGATAAACTGCATTTGTCAGTGATGTCCGAAGTTAACCGTCAGGTTATGCGTCTGCAAACAGAGATGGCTTAACCAAGTGCTATGCAGTAATAAGACGGCTCCTGATTCAGGAGCCGTTGATGTTTCTGGGGTTATGCGACGCTTTCTTCTTTATCTTTGGCGTCAGGCAGTTTTGGCGAAAGGGCGGTGGCTTTACTGTCGATTCGCGTAACCAGTAGCTGGTCGATGCGGTAGTTATCAATATCCACCACTTCAAATTTGTAACCGGAGAACTTCACCGAATCAGTGCGTTTCGGGATCTTACGCAACATAAACATCATAAAGCCGCCGATGGTTTCGTAGTTGCCCGACTGCGGGAACTCGTCGATATCCAGCACGCGCATCACGTCGTCAATCGGCGTACCGCCATCGATTAGCCATGAATTCTCATCACGCGCCACAATCTGTTCTTCCAGCCCCTGACCGACCAGATCGCCCATCAACGTGGTCATCACGTCGTTGAGGGTGATGATCCCCACCACCAGTGCGTACTCGTTCATGATTACCGCAAAGTCTTCACCCGCAGCTTTAAAACTTTCCAGCGCCTCAGAGAGGGTCAGCGTATCAGGCACGATCAGCGTATTGCGAATTTGCACGCCGCTGTTCAGTGCCAGGCTTTGATTGGCCAGCACGCGGTTCAGCAGATCTTTTGAATCGACATAACCGATAATGTGATCGATATCTTCATTACAGACGAGGAATTTCGAGTGCGGATGCTCCGCCACTTTATTCTTCAGGCTTTGCTCATCTTCATGGAGATCGAACCAAATCACGTTTTCACGCGGCGTCATGGAAGACGGCACGGTACGGGATTCCAGTTCAAACACGTTTTCGATCAGTTCGTGTTCCTGTTTACGCAATACCCCAGCCAGCGCACCGGCCTCCACGACTGCGTAGATGTCATCAGATGTGATGTCATCTTTACGTACCATTGGCAATTTAAAGATACGGAAGATCATGTTCGCCAGGCCGTTGAAAAACCACACCAGAGGGGTGCAGACGAACAGGCAGAAGCGCATCGGGTTGATGATACGCAAAGCCACAGCTTCTGGCGCAATCATACCGATGCGTTTCGGGGTTAAATCCGCAAACAGAATAAACATGCCAGTCACTAACGAGAAAGAGAGAATAAAGCTCAGTTGCTCAGAGAGTTCCGCCGATATATAGCGGGAGAACAGGCTATTAAAAGCCGGAGAGAACGCCGCATCACCGACGATACCGCCGAGTATTGCCACCGCGTTCAGACCAATTTGCACCACGGTAAAGAACATGCCGGGATTTTCCTGCATATCCAGAACGCGCTGGGCGTTTATATTGCCTTCATCAGCCAGCAGTTTAAGTTTGATTTTGCGTGAGGCGGCAAGCGAGATCTCGGATATCGAGAAGAACGCACTCACAGCGATCAAGCAGAGTATGACTAAAATACTGTTTAACATATCTTATCCGACCGTTCAGGTCAGATCCTCGGAAGGGGAAGTTGATTAATTTGTGTGAAATACACATTGAAAGCCGGTTCGAAGAGAGTGAACCGACATTTTCAGTGGCTAGTATAGCGTAAGGTACTGTAAAGTCGCCAGAGGGTTAAATTTTTGCTTCATTTCGCTTTAGTTCGGCCTTTTATTGCTACGCTTCAGGCGGCAGGCAAACGCCGATCCCACCAACTCCGCAATAACCATACGGGTTTTTATGTAGATATTGCTGGTGGTCATCTTCGGCATAATAAAACGGTGTCGCGTTAGCGATTTCCGTGGTGATGTGACGATCGTCATCGGCGGCAAGCATCGCGGCCTGGAAACGTTCCAGACTGGCGCGGGCGGCAGCATCCTGTTCTGGTGTTAGCGGATAAATCGCGGAACGATACTGCGTGCCATGGTCATTGCCCTGACGCATCCCTTGTGCGGGATCGTGATTCTCCCAGAATACTTGTAACAGTTGTTCGTAGCTGATCACTGACGGATCGTAAACCACGCGTACCGCTTCGGCGTGGCCGGTATCACCAGAACACACTTCCCGATAAGTCGGGTTTGGCGTGTAGCCGCCGGTATAACCTGCGGCGGTGCTGTAAACACCGGGAAGTTGCCAGAAAAGGCGTTCCACGCCCCAGAAACAGCCCATAGCAAAAATGGCGATTTCCATTCCGTCAGGCACATTTGTCATTGAGTGACCGTTGACTGCATTCAACGTGGCTACGGGCATCGGGGTATTACGTCCAGGAAGGGCATCGGCGGGGGAAACCAGATGCTTTTTATCAAATAAACTCATGGTATCGCTCTCCCGAAATCGGTCTTTGGGGTTTAGGTTGTAACAAGAGACGTATTTGCACACAATAACTCTCGTGAATGTGTATAAAGTAAAACATAAGAAATATTTTGGATTTAGTCTGCTTTTAAATCCATATTGCTGGTTTTTTGTTAAGCCGTTTAACGGGGTTCCAGGGGCAGGAACAAAGGATATTCAGGAGAAAATGTGCGCTATATCCGACAGTTATGTTGTGTAAGCTTACTCTGCTTTGGTGGTTCTGCTATCGCCGCGAACGTCCGTCTACAGGTCGAAGGGTTATCAGGACAGCTGGAAAAAAATGTTCGTGCACAGCTTTCTACGATTGAAAGTGATGAAGTGACGCCAGACCGGCGATTTCGCGCGCGTGTCGATGATGCCATCCGCGAAGGCCTGAAGGCGCTGGGCTATTACCAGCCGACCATTGAATTTGATCTCCGACCACCGCCAAAGAAAGGGCGACAGGTTTTGATCGCCAAAGTCACGCCCGGCGTACCCATTTTGATTGGCGGCACCGATGTTGTGCTGCGCGGTGGTGCACGGACCGATAAAGACTATTTGAAGTTGCTCGATACTCGCCCGGCTATAGGCACGGTGCTGAATCAGGGTGACTACGAAAATTTCAAAAAGTCCTTAACCAGCATCGCGTTGCGCAAAGGCTATTTCGATAGTGAATTTACCAAAGCCCAGTTGGGTATTGCACTTGGCTTGCATAAAGCCTATTGGGATATTGATTACAACAGTGGCGAACGCTACCGCTTTGGGCATGTGACCTTCGAAGGCTCACAGATCCGCGATGAGTATCTGCAAAACCTTGTTCCGTTTAAAGAAGGTGATGAATACGAGTCAAAAGACCTGGCAGAGCTGAACCGCCGTCTCTCCGCCACTGGTTGGTTTAACTCGGTGGTGGTCGCACCGCAGTTTGATAAAGCGCGAGAAACAAAAGTATTGCCGCTTACCGGCGTCGTTTCGCCGCGCACGGAAAACACGATTGAAACCGGGGTAGGGTACTCAACGGACGTAGGTCCACGTGTTAAAGCAACGTGGAAAAAGCCGTGGATGAACTCTTACGGTCACAGCCTGACCACCAGCACAAGTATCTCTGCACCGGAACAGACTCTCGACTTTAGCTATAAAATGCCGCTGCTTAAGAACCCGCTGGAACAATATTATCTGGTACAGGGTGGTTTTAAGCGCACCGATCTGAACGATACGGAATCCGACTCTACAACTCTGGTGGCCTCTCGTTATTGGGATCTCTCCAGCGGCTGGCAGCGCGCCATTAACTTACGCTGGAGTCTTGACCACTTTACCCAGGGTGAAATTACCAACACCACGATGCTGTTTTATCCAGGCGTGATGATTAGCCGCACGCGTTCACGCGGCGGCCTGATGCCGACCTGGGGCGACTCGCAACGCTACTCAATCGACTATTCAAACACGGCCTGGGGCTCGGACGTCGATTTCTCTGTGTTTCAGGCGCAAAACGTCTGGATACGCACACTCTACGATCGCCATCGTTTTGTCACGCGCGGCACGTTGGGCTGGATTGAAACGGGTGACTTCGACAAAGTGCCGCCTGATCTGCGTTTCTTTGCCGGGGGTGACCGTAGCATTCGCGGCTATAAATACAAATCTATTGCGCCGAAATACGCCAATGGTGACCTGAAAGGGGCATCAAAACTGATAACTGGATCGCTGGAGTATCAGTACAACGTGACCAGAAAATGGTGGGGCGCGGTGTTTGTCGATAGCGGCGAAGCGGTAAGCGATATTCGCCGCAGTGACTTTAAAACTGGCACCGGGGTTGGCGTGCGCTGGGAATCGCCAGTCGGGCCGATCAAGCTCGATTTCGCGGTTCCGGTCGCTGACAAAGACGAGCATGGTTTACAGTTTTACATCGGTCTGGGGCCAGAATTATGAGTTTATGGAAAAAAATCAGCCTCGGCGCGGTTGTCGTCCTCTTACTGTTGCTGGGATCGGTGGCATTTCTGGTGGGCACCACCAGTGGTTTGCATCTGGTATTTAAAGCGGCAGATCGCTGGGTGCCAGGGCTGGATATCGGTAAGGTGACCGGCGGCTGGAGCGACCTTACTCTGTCTGACGTTCGTTATGAGCAGCCAGGTGTGGCGGTTAAAGCGGGTAATCTGCATCTGGCGGTTGGGCTGGAGTGCCTGTGGGACAGCAGCGTTTGTATTAATGACCTGGCGCTGAAAGACATTCAGGTCAATATAGACAGCAAAAAAATGCCCCCTTCAGAGCAGGTTGAAGAAGAGGAAGACAGCGGCCCGCTGGATCTCTCCACGCCGTATCCCATCACCCTGACGCGGGTGGCGCTGGATAACGTCAATATCAAAATTGATGACACCACGGTGTCGGTGATGGACTTCACCTCCGGTCTGAACTGGCAGGAGAAAACCCTGACCCTGAAACCGACATCGCTGAAAGGCCTGCTGATTGCCCTGCCGAAAGTGGCGGAAGTGGCGCAGGAAGAAGTCGTCGAACCGAAAATTGAAAATCCGCAGCCGGATGAAAAACCGCTCGGCGAAACGCTGAAAGATCTCTTTTCTCGCCCGGTATTGCCGGAAATGACCGACGTGCATTTGCCGCTCAACCTGAATATTGAAGAGTTTAAGGGCGAGCAGCTGCGCGTGACGGGCGACACGGACATCACCGTGCGCACCATGTTGCTGAAAGTGAGCAGCATCGACGGCAATACCAAACTGGACGCGCTGGACATCGACTCTAACCAGGGGAGCGTTAACGCCAGCGGTACGGCGCAGCTGTCCGGTAACTGGCCGGTAGATATCACCCTCAACAGCACACTGAACGTGGAGCCGTTGAAGGGTGAAAAAGTGAAGCTAAAAGTGGGCGGTGCGCTGCGCGAACAACTGGAGATTGGCGTTAACCTTTCTGGTCAGGTGGATATGGATCTGCGTGCTCAGACGCGGCTGGCGGAGGCTGGACTGCCGCTTAACGTCGAAGTGAACAGCAAACAGCTTTACTGGCCGTTTACCGGCGAGAAGCAGTATCAGGCGGACGATCTGAAACTGAAACTCACCGGCAAAATGACCGATTACACGCTCTCTATGCGCACGGCAGTGAAGGGACAGGAGATCCCGCCAGCCACCATTACCCTCGATGCGAAAGGTAATGAACAGCAGGTGAATCTCGACAAACTCACCGTCGCGGCGCTGGAAGGGAAAACTGAGTTGAAAGCGTTGCTCGACTGGCAGCAGGCGATTAGCTGGCGTGGTGAGTTAACGCTTAACGGCATTAACACCGCGAAAGAGTTTCCGGACTGGCCGTCGAAACTCAATGGTTTGATCAAAACGCGCGGCAGCCTGTACGGCGGCACCTGGCAGATGGACGTGCCGGAGTTGAAGCTGACTGGTAACGTTAAACAGAACAAAGTGAACGTTGACGGTACGCTGAAAGGCAACAGTTATATGCAGTGGATGATCCCTGGTCTGCATCTGGAACTGGGATCTAACAGTGCCGAAGTGAAAGGTGAACTGGGAGTAAAAGATCTCAATCTTGATGCCACGATCAACGCGCCGGGTCTGGATAACGCGCTGCCAGGGCTGGGCGGTACAGCGAAAGGGGTGGTGAAGGTTCGCGGTACGGTGGACGCGCCGCAGTTGCTGGCGGATATCACCGCGCGCAGCCTGCGCTGGCAGGAACTCTCCGTGGCGCAGGTTCGCGTGGAAGGCGATATAAAATCCACCGATCAGATTGCGGGTAAACTCGATGTGCGCGTTGAGCAAATTTCGCAGCCGGATGTGAATATCAACCTCGTCACCCTGAATGCGAAAGGCAGCGAAAAGCAGCACGAGCTACAACTGCGGATTCAGGGCGAGCCGGTTTCCGGACAGCTCAATCTGGCGGGCAGTTTTGATCGCAAAGAAGAACGCTGGAAGGGAACGCTGAGTAATACCCGCTTCCAGACGCCAGTCGGCCCGTGGTCGCTGACCCGCGATATTGCGCTGGATTACCGCAATCAGGAGCAAAAAATCAGCATCGGGCCGCACTGCTGGGTAAACCCGAACGCGGAACTGTGCGTGCCGCAAACCATTGATGCCGGGGCTGAAGGGCGTGCGGTGGTGAATCTCAATCGTTTCGACCTGGCCATGCTGAAACCGTTTATGCCGGAAACCACTCAGGCAAGCGGCATCTTTACAGGTAAAGCAGACGTTGCCTGGGACACCACCAAAGAAGGGCTGCCGCAGGGTAGCATCACCCTTTCCGGGCGTAACGTGCAGGTGACGCAAACTGTCAACGACGCGGCGCTGCCGGTGGCGTTTCAGACACTGAATCTGACGGCGGAACTGCGCAACAACCGCGCTGAACTGGGCTGGACCATCCGCCTGACTAATAATGGTCAGTTCGATGGTCAGGTACAGGTGACCGATCCACAAGGCCGCCGCAATCTCGGTGGCAACGTCAACATCCGCAACTTTAACCTCGCGATGGTAAACCCCATCTTTACGCGTGGGGAAAAAGCGGCGGGGATGGTGAGTGCTAATTTACGTCTGGGCGGTGATGTACAAAGCCCGCAGCTCTTTGGTCAGCTCCAGGTTACGGGTGTGGATATCGATGGCAACTTTATGCCGTTTGATATGCAGCCGAGCCAGCTTGCGGTCAACTTTAACGGTATGCGCTCGACGCTTGCGGGCACCGTGCGAACCCAGCAGGGTGACATTTACCTGAACGGGGATGCAGACTGGAGTCAGATTGAAAACTGGCGCGCGCGGGTGACGGCAAAAGGCAGTAAGGTGCGGATCACCGTACCGCCGATGGTACGAATGGATGTATCACCAGATGTCGTATTCGAAGCCACACCAAGCCTGTTTACCCTTGATGGTCGCGTTGACGTACCGTGGGCGCGCATTGTGGTGCATGATTTGCCAGAAAGTGCGGTGGGCGTCTCCAGCGATGTCGTGATGCTCAACGATAACCTACAACCGGAGGAGGCGAAAACTGCGTCGATTCCGATTAACAGCAACCTGATTGTCCACGTCGGCAACAATGTGCGCATTGATGCCTTTGGCCTGAAAGCGCGGCTGACGGGCGATCTCAATGTCGTACAGGACAAACAGGGACTGGGGCTGAACGGACAGATCAACATTCCGGAAGGTCGCTTCCATGCCTATGGTCAGGATCTGATCGTTCGCAAAGGCGAGTTGCTGTTCTCTGGTCCACCGGATCAACCGTATCTTAATATCGAAGCAATTCGTAACCCGGATGCTACAGAAGACGACGTAATCGCCGGTGTTCGCGTCACCGGACTGGCGGATGAACCGAAAGCGGAGATCTTCTCTGACCCGGCGATGTCGCAACAGGCTGCGTTGTCTTACTTGTTGCGTGGACAAGGGCTGGAAAGCGATCAGAGCGACAGCGCGGCGATGACCTCGATGCTGATTGGTCTGGGGGTTGCACAAAGTGGTCAGATTGTGGGTAAAATCGGCGAGACATTTGGCGTAAGTAATTTAGCTCTCGACACCGAGGGAGTAGGCGACTCCTCCCAGGTGGTGGTCAGCGGCTATGTATTACCAGGTCTACAAGTGAAATACGGCGTGGGGATATTTGACTCTATAGCAACACTCACGTTACGTTATCGCCTGATGCCAAAGCTATATCTGGAAGCCGTGTCTGGTGTAGATCAGGCACTGGATTTGCTCTATCAGTTCGAGTTTTAGCGATGCGAATATTTGTCTACGGCAGTTTACGTCACAAACAAGGCAACAGCCACTGGATGACCAATGCCCAGTTGCTGGGCGATTTCAGTATCGATAACTATCAACTGTACAGCCTGGGCCACTATCCAGGCGCAGTTCCGGGTAACGGAACGGTACACGGTGAAGTTTATCGTATTGACAACGCCACGCTGGCCGAACTTGATGCCTTGCGCACCAGGGGCGGTGAATACGCGCGCCAGTTGATTCAGACGCCGTACGGGAGTGCATGGATGTACGTTTATCAACGACCCGTCGATGGATTAACGCTGATTGAAAGCGGCGACTGGTTAGACAGGGATAAGTCATGATATAAACACGCCACCTTTGGGTGGCGCTGTTTTTTCGAGGTATCTCGCATTCTTTTTTGTAACTTCCCCGCCTGTTTCTTTTCCTTCCGAGCCGTTTTCCATATCTGTTAACGCATAAAAAACTCTGCTGGTGTTCACAAATGCGCAGGGGTAAAACGTTTCCTGTCGCACCGTGAGTTATACTTTGTATAACCTAAGGAGGTGCGGATGCGTATAACCATAAAAAAATGGGGGAACAGTGCAGGTATGGTCATTCCCAATATTGTGATGAAAGAGCTTAACTTGCAGCCGGGGCAGAGCGTTGAGGCACAGGTGAGCAACAATCAACTGATTCTGACCCCCATCTCCAGGCGCTACTCGCTTGATGAACTGCTGATGCAGTGCGACATGAACGCCCCGGAACTTAGCGAGCAGGATGTCTGGGGTAAATCCACCCCTGCGGGTGACGAAATATGGTAAAGAAAAGTGAATTTGAACGGGGAGACATTGTGCTGGTCGGCTTTGATCCAGCAAGCGGCCATGAACAGCAAGGTGCTGGTCGGCCTGCGCTTGTGCTCTCCGTTCAAGCCTTTAATCAACTGGGAATGACGTTGGTTGCTCCCATTACTCAGGGCGGAAATTTTGCCCGTTATGCCGGATTTAGCGTTCCGTTACATTGCGAAGAAGGCGATGTGTATGGCGTGGTATTGGTGAATCAGGTACGAATGATGGATTTACGCGCCCGTCAGGCAAAACGTATTGGTCTGGCTGCGGACGAGGTGGTGGAAGACGTGTTATTACGTTTGCAGGCGGTGGTGGAATAAGATGTGTTTATTTATCGCGGACATAAAAAACCCTTACTAACCGAAGCCCGGCGTTCAGGGTTATTGCGCTAGAAGAACTTATTTATTCTTTGCGCGCTCGAAGGAAGCAACGATTTCAGCTTTAGCGGCTTCGGCGTTATCCCAGCCGTCAACTTTAACCCATTTGCCTTTTTCGAGGTCTTTGTAGTGCTCGAAGAAGTGAGCGATCTGAGCCTTCAGCAGTTCCGGCAGATCGTTAACGTCTTTGATGTGATCGTATTCTTTGCTCAGCTTGCTGTGCGGAACAGCAACCAGTTTCGCATCTTCACCGGCTTCGTCGGTCATTTTCAGAACGCCAACCGGACGGCAACGGATCACAGAACCCGGCTGCAGCGGGTACGGGGTCGGAACCAGTACGTCAACCGGGTCACCGTCCAGAGACAGGGTGTGGTTGATGTAACCGTAGTTGCACGGATAGAACATCGCGGTGGACATGAAGCGGTCAACGAACAGTGCGCCGCTCTCTTTGTCGATTTCGTATTTGATCGGATCTGCGTTAGCCGGGATTTCGATAACAACGTAGATGTCTTCCGGCAGATCTTTACCCGCAGGGACGTTGAGTAAGCTCATGTCTGTTTCCTTTAAAATATGTGGCAAACAAGTGCCGAGTATTATAGCCAACTCGCGCCGAATGTCTTCGCTTGTTTTCGTCCTCATATTCCTTTTTCGCCAGTTTTAAGACGGCTTGTGGAGCAGGAAAATCCATAACCGTAGCCGCATTTTTCATAGTGATATGAAAGCGATTACAAACTTGTGATTAACGTTTTATTTACTTTTTTGAAGTGTGATGTAACGCAATCCGTTACATAACGAATTGTCTATAGTTTTTTCGCGAACATCTTTTCACCAATAATAACTATCCCGACGAGGACAACCCTATGTGGAAACGCTTACTTGTAGTCTCTGCAGTCTCGGCAGCCATGTCGTCTATGGCGTTGGCCGCTCCATTAACCGTAGGATTTTCGCAGGTCGGATCAGAATCCGGCTGGCGCGCCGCAGAAACCAACGTGGCGAAAAGTGAGGCCGAAAAACGCGGTATCACGCTGAAAATTGCCGATGGTCAGCAAAAGCAGGAAAACCAGATTAAAGCGGTACGTTCCTTTGTTGCACAAGGGGTAGATGCAATCTTTATTGCTCCAGTGGTGGCGACGGGTTGGGAACCGGTATTAAAAGAGGCGAAAGATGCCGAAATTCCGGTCTTTTTGCTCGACCGTTCCATCGACGTGAAAGACAAATCTCTCTATATGACCACCGTTACTGCCGACAACATTCTGGAAGGCAAGTTGATTGGTGACTGGCTGGTGAAAGAGGTCAACGGTAAACCATGTAACGTGGTTGAGTTGCAGGGAACTGTTGGGGCAAGTGTTGCCATCGACCGTAAAAAAGGCTTTGCCGAAGCTATTAAGAATGCGCCAAACATCAAAATCATCCGCTCACAGTCCGGTGACTTCACCCGCAGTAAAGGCAAAGAAGTTATGGAGAGCTTTATCAAAGCGGAAAACAACGGCAAAAATATCTGCATGGTTTACGCCCATAACGACGACATGGTGATTGGTGCAATTCAGGCAATTAAAGAAGCGGGCCTGAAACCGGGTAAAGATATCCTCACGGGTTCCATTGACGGCGTACCGGATATCTACAAAGCGATGATTGATGGCGAAGCGAACGCCAGCGTTGAACTGACGCCGAATATGGCAGGCCCCGCTTTTGATGCGCTGGAGAAATACAAAAAAGACGGCACTATGCCTGAAAAGTTGACCCTGACCAAATCCACCCTTTACCTGCCTGATACTGCAAAAGAAGAGTTAGAGAAGAAGAAAAATATGGGGTATTGAGGGACATCAATACCTGATGCCGACTTGTACGCCGCCGGATAAGGCGTTTAGGCCGCATCCGGCGGTTGTGCGCGGATGCCTGATGCGACGCTGGCGCGTCTTATCAGGCCTACGAGTTCGGTGCTCTGTGTAGGCCGGATAAGGCGTTCACGCCGCATCCGGCAGTTGTGCAGTACCGGACTTAACACCATGCACAATCTGTCCCCTCGCCCCTTCGGGGAGAGGGTTAGGGTGAGGGGGACAAACGGCGCAGCTCTTAACATCAGGCACGATCTATTCCCAGACTTTTAGAGCGTGGCTAAGGGGGAAACCATGACGACCGACCAACACCAGGAAATCCTCCGTACCGAAGGATTAAGTAAATTTTTCCCCGGCGTCAAAGCGTTAGACAGCGTCGACTTCAGCCTACGGCGCGGTGAAATTATGGCGCTGCTCGGTGAAAACGGAGCCGGTAAATCGACGCTGATCAAAGCACTTACCGGTGTCTACCACGCCGATCGCGGTACTATCTGGTTGGATGGTCAGACTATTTCACCAAAAAACACCGCCCACGCACAACAACTTGGCATCGGCACCGTCTATCAGGAAGTCAACCTGTTACCCAACATGTCGGTAGCCGACAATCTATTCATAGGCCGCGAACCCAGGCGTTTTGGCCTGCTACGCCGTAAAGAGATGGAAAAGCGCGCTACAGAACTGATGGCATCGTATGGCTTCTCCCTCGACGTGCGTGAACCGCTCAACCGTTTTTCGGTGGCGATGCAGCAAATCGTCGCCATTTGTCGGGCTATCGATCTCTCCGCCAAAGTGCTGATCCTTGATGAACCTACCGCCAGCCTCGACACTCAGGAAGTAGAGTTGCTGTTTGGCCTGATGCGCCAGTTGCGCGATCGCGGCGTCAGCCTGATCTTTGTTACGCACTTTCTCGATCAGGTTTATCAAGTCAGCGATCGGATCACCGTCTTACGCAACGGCAACTTCGTTGGCTGTCGGGAAACCCGCGAGCTACCGCAGATCGAACTGGTCAAAATGATGCTTGGGCGCGAACTCGACACCCACGCGCTACAACGTGCCGGGCGGACATTACTTAGCGACAAACCCGTTGCCGCGTTCAAAAATTACGGTAAAAAAGGCACGATCGCACCGTTTGATCTCGAAGTACGCCCCGGCGAGATCGTCGGTCTGGCAGGATTGCTGGGATCAGGGCGTACCGAAACCGCTGAAGTTATCTTCGGTATCAAACCCGCTGACAGCGGTACTGCGCTAATCAAAGGCCAACCACAAACCCTGCGATCGCCACATCAGGCTTCGGTACTGGGCATTGGTTTTTGTCCGGAAGACAGAAAAACCGATGGCATCATTGCCGCCGCCTCGGTGCGGGAAAATATCATCCTTGCCTTACAAGCCCAGCGCGGCTGGCTACGGCCGATCTCTCGCAAAGAACAGCAAGAGATTGCCGAACGTTTTATCCGCCAGCTTGGCATTCGGACACCTTCAACTGAACAACCGATAGAGTTTCTCTCTGGTGGCAATCAGCAAAAAGTGTTGCTCTCACGCTGGCTGCTGACTCGTCCGCAATTTCTGATCCTCGACGAGCCAACGCGCGGCATTGACGTTGGCGCCCATGCTGAAATCATCCGCCTGATTGAAACGCTGTGTGCCGATGGCCTGGCGCTGCTGGTGATCTCCTCAGAACTGGAAGAGCTGGTGGGCTATGCCGATCGGGTGATCATCATGCGCGATCGCAAACAGGTGGCGGAGATCCCGCTGGCAGAGCTTTCCGTTCCGGCGATCATGAATGCCATTGCGGCGTAAGGAGAACAGTGTGATGCCTCAATCTCTCCCTGACACCGCGTCGTCGAAAAGGCGTTTTCGCTGGCCGACGGGAATGCCGCAACTGGCGGCGCTGTTGCTGGTGTTGCTGGTCGATAGTCTGGTCGCCCCACATTTCTGGCAGGTGGTACTTCAGGATGGGCGTTTGTTCGGTAGCCCCATCGACATTCTTAACCGTGCAGCACCCGTTGCGCTGTTGGCGATTGGCATGACGCTGGTGATCGCCACTGGCGGTATCGATCTTTCAGTAGGTGCGGTGATGGCTATCGCAGGAGCCACAACTGCCGCGATGACGGTGGCGGGATTCAGCCTGCCGATTGTTTTGTTAAGCGCCCTTGGCACCGGCATCCTGGCGGGATTGTGGAACGGCATTCTGGTGGCGATCCTCAAAATCCAGCCGTTTGTCGCCACTCTGATCCTGATGGTCGCCGGGCGCGGCGTGGCGCAACTGATCACCTCCGGGCAGATCGTCACGTTTAACTCGCCGGATCTCTCGTGGTTCGGCAGTGGATCGCTGCTGTTCCTGCCAACGCCAGTCATTATCGCCGTGCTGACGCTTCTCCTGTTCTGGCTGTTGGCCCGCAAAACGGCGCTGGGGATGTTTATCGAAGCCGTTGGTATCAACATTCGGGCGGCAAAAAATGCCGGAGTAAACACGCGGATCATCGTCATGCTTACCTACGTGTTGAGCGGGCTGTGTGCGGCAATCGCGGGCATTATCGTGGCGGCGGATATTCGCGGTGCCGATGCCAACAACGCCGGATTATGGCTGGAACTGGACGCTATACTCGCGGTGGTGATCGGCGGTGGATCGCTGATGGGCGGGCGTTTTAACCTGCTGCTTTCGGTAGTGGGGGCGCTGATCATTCAGGGAATGAACACCGGGATTTTACTTTCGGGCTTTCCGCCAGAGATGAACCAGGTGGTGAAAGCGGTGGTGGTGCTTTGCGTACTGATTGTTCAGTCGCAACGCTTTATCAGTCTGATTAAAGGAGTGCGTAGCCGTGATAAAACGTAACTTGCCACTGATGATCACCATCGGCGTTTTTGTGCTGGGCTATCTCTACTGCTTGACGCAGTTTCCCGGTTTTGCTTCCACGCGAGTGATATGCAATATCCTGACCGATAACGCCTTTTTGGGGATTATTGCTGTCGGTATGACCTTTGTGATCCTCTCCGGCGGGATCGATCTTTCCGTCGGTTCGGTGATCGCTTTTACCGGCGTGTTTCTGGCAAAAGTGATTGGCGACTTTGGGATTTCACCACTATTGGCCTTCCCGCTGGTGCTGCTGATGGGGTGTGCATTCGGCGCATTTATGGGGCTTCTGATCGACGCGCTGAAGATCCCGGCATTCATTATTACCCTTGCGGGAATGTTCTTTTTGCGTGGCGTCAGCTATCTCGTTTCGGAAGAGTCGATCCCGATTAACCATCCGATTTACGACACACTCTCAAGCCTTGCGTGGAAAATTCCCGGCGGTGGGCGTTTAAGCGCGATGGGATTACTGATGCTGGCGGTCGTGGTTATCGGTATTTTCCTCGCGCATCGCACCCGCTTTGGTAATCAGGTGTATGCCATTGGCGGCAACGCGACGTCGGCAAACCTGATGGGGATTTCTACCCGCAGCACCACGATTCGCATTTATATGCTTTCCACCGGACTGGCAACGCTGGCGGGGATTGTCTTCTCGATTTACACCCAGGCCGGATACGCGCTGGCAGGCGTAGGTGTGGAACTGGACGCTATCGCGTCGGTGGTGATTGGCGGCACGTTGTTAAGTGGTGGGGTAGGGACGGTATTGGGGACGCTTTTTGGCGTGGCGATTCAGGGACTCATTCAGACTTACATAAACTTTGACGGTACGCTGAGTTCATGGTGGACGAAAATCGCCATCGGCATTTTGTTGTTTATTTTTATTGCCTTACAGCGTGGGCTAACGGTGCTGTGGGAGAATCGTCAGAGTTCACCAGTGACAAGAGTCAACATTGCGCAGCGATAAAAACGCCTCTCCGTGTGGAGAGGCGCAGGAGATTACGCGTCCGGGAACTCACGGATAAAGCGTTCGACATCTTCAACCATATGGTCATTGCCGACGAAGAACGAACGGCGCTGGTGCAGGGTTTCCGGGATGATATCCAGAATACGCTCTTTGCCATCGCTCGCTTTACCGCCCGCTTGTTCCGCCAGGAATGCCATCGGGTTGCACTCATACAGCAAACGCAGTTTGCCGTCCGGGTGGCTGGCGGTGCTTGGGTAGAGATAAATTCCACCTTTCAGCAGGTTACGGTGGAAATCCGCAACCAGTGAACCGATATAACGCGAGGTATACGGGCGGTTGGTGGATTTATCTTCTTCCTGGCAGAATTTAATGTACTTCTTCACCCCGTTAGGGAACTTAATGTAGTTTCCTTCGTTGATGGAGTAGGTTTTGCCTTTCTCCGGGAAGCGCATCCGTTCCTGGCACAGGCAGAAAACGCCGAGCGAAGGATCATAAGTAAAGGCGTGAACACCGCATCCTGTGGTGTAAACCAGCATGGTAGAGGAGCCGTATACCACGTAACCTGCGGCAACCTGTTTGTTACCAGGCTGGAGGAAATCTTCTTCCGTTACCGGCGTACCGACAGGTGTAACGCGGCGGTAGATGGAGAAAATCGTACCGACAGAGACGTTAACATCGATGTTGGACGAGCCATCCAGTGGATCCATCAGCACAACGTATTTTGCGTGTTCACAGCCTTCAAAGACGACAATCTCATCTTCTTCTTCAGATGCAATGCCCGCAACGATATCGCGCGCTTTCAATGCGGCTTTCAGTTTTTCATTAGCGAACAGATCGAGTTTCTGCTGAACCTCGCCCTGCACGTTCTCAGCACCGCTGGCACCCAGGATATCAACCAGTCCTGCTTTGTTGATATCGCGATGGATAATCTTGGCGCCCAGTTTTATTGCCGACAGCAAAGCAGTGAGCTCACCGGTAGCATGAGAAAACTCGTGCTGCTTTTCGACAATAAATTCACCTAACGTTTTCATAAAACTTTCCCTGCAATGTTTATGGAGTAAAGCGACCGCAACAATCTTAACAAATAATCTGAATGTTGCGCTCAGGTGAATCGCGCCAGCAAATTACGGATTATCCTGAAATGCGTTTCTCACTTGCCCGACATATGCGTAAAATGAGCGGTAGATTAAAAAAGGATAATGACGTATGCGCATTCATATTTTAGGAATTTGTGGCACGTTTATGGGTGGTCTGGCGATTCTGGCACGCCAGTTAGGCCATGAAGTAACGGGTTCGGACGCCAATGTGTATCCGCCGATGAGCACCTTACTTGAGAAGCAAGGCATTGAGCTGATTCAGGGTTACGATGCCAGCCAACTCGATCCGCAGCCGGATCTGGTGATTATTGGTAATGCCATGACCCGTGGAAATCCGTGTGTGGAAGCGGTACTGGAAAAAAACATTCCGTATATGTCGGGGCCGCAGTGGTTGCACGATTTCGTGCTGCGCGACCGCTGGGTGCTGGCCGTTGCCGGTACACACGGCAAAACCACCACGGCGGGAATGGCGACCTGGATTCTGGAACAGTGCGGCTATAAACCGGGTTTTGTTATTGGCGGTGTGCCTGGAAACTTTGAGGTTTCGGCGCGTCTGGGCGAAAGCGACTTCTTTGTTATCGAAGCGGACGAGTATGACTGCGCCTTCTTCGACAAACGCTCCAAATTTGTCCATTACTGCCCGCGCACGCTGATCCTCAACAACCTTGAGTTCGATCATGCCGATATCTTTGACGACCTGAAAGCGATCCAGAAACAATTCCATCATCTGGTGCGTATTGTTCCTGGGCAGGGGCGTATTATCTGGCCGGAAAACGACATCAACCTGAAACAGACCATGGCGATGGGCTGCTGGAGCGATCAGGAACAGGTGGGCGAGCAGGGGCGCTGGCAGGCGAAAAAGCTGACCACCGATGCTTCCGAATGGGAAGTATTGCTGGACGGCGAAAAAGTGGGTGAGGTGAAATGGTCACTGGTTGGCGAACATAACATGCACAACGGCCTGATGGCGATTGCTGCGGCTCGCCATGTTGGTGTTGCGCCGGCAGATGCTGCTAATGCGCTGGGGTCGTTTATCAACGCTCGTCGTCGTCTGGAGTTACGCGGTGAAGCGAATGGCGTGACGGTGTATGACGATTTTGCCCATCATCCGACGGCGATTCTGGCAACGCTGGCGGCGCTGCGCGGTAAAGTCGGTGGTACGGCGCGTATTATTGCCGTGCTGGAACCGCGCTCAAACACCATGAAGATGGGCGTCTGCAAAGACGATTTGGCACCGTCATTAGGTCGTGCCGA
This sequence comes from Escherichia sp. MOD1-EC7011, assembly GCF_002965005.1. NCBI lineage: Bacteria > Pseudomonadati > Pseudomonadota > Gammaproteobacteria > Enterobacterales > Enterobacteriaceae > Escherichia > Escherichia sp. MOD1-EC7011. Next base: position 136,170 of record NZ_PTRD01000024.1, on the reverse strand, counting down.
TGAAGTCTTCCTGCTGCAACCGGCGCATATTCCGTGGCAGGTAGCTGAAGTGGCAGAAGCCTGTATTCAGCCTGCGCACTGGAGTGGTGATGTCGATGCGTTGGCAGATATGGTGGTGAAAACCGCCCAGCCAGGCGACCATATTCTGGTGATGAGCAACGGCGGTTTTGGTGGGATTCATCAGAAACTGCTGGATGGTCTGGCGAAGAAGGCGGAAGCTGCGCAGTAATTCTGAAGCTTAAGCCTGGAGTAGCATTGCCGGATAAAGCGTTTACGCCGCATCCGGCAAACCATACTCATATCAACAACAAAACTTACCCTTCGTTCTCTGCCAGCTCGCGCAGATACTGGAAAATCTGGCGTGCAGATTTCGGCGGCTTATTCCCTTCTTTCTCTTTCTTCGCGTTGCGGATCAGAGTACGCAACTGCTGACGATCGGCATCGGGCCACAGATTCAATACATCAGCGATGGCATCATCACCGTGATCGATCAGACGGTCGCGCAGGTTTTCCAGTTTATGGAACAGCACCACCTGCTGGTTGTGGCGGTTTTTTAGCTTATCCAGCGCCTGACGAATAGGCTCTACGTCGCGCTGGCGTAGCATTTTACCGATGAGCTGCAACTGGCGGCGGCGACCTTCCATTTTAATACGCTGGGCTAACTCGATAGCCGCACGCAGATCCGCATCTAACGGGATCTTATCCAGCGCGTTTTTCCCCAGATCAACAATTTCCGCGCCCAGGCGTTTTAGCTCCTCGGCATCACGTTTAATTTCACTTTTACTGACCCAGATAATTTCATCGTCTTCGTCTTCGATATCATCACCGGGAACGTCGTCGAGCCAGTCTTCGGGCTGCTTAGTCATGTCAGGCTCCTTAAAAAAAGAGGCTAATGTTACCAGTTAAGATGCGCACTGAAAAACGGTTCTCTGTTAGACTTCAGAGAAACTCTCTACATTATGGCACTTGCAATGAAAGTAATCTCTCAAGTTGAAGCGCAGCGCAAGATTCTGGAAGAAGCAGTTTCGACTGCGCTGGAGTTGGCCTCAGGCAAATCGGACGGTGCGGAAGTTGCCGTCAGCAAGACCACCGGCATTAGCGTAAGCACGCGCTATGGTGAAGTGGAGAATGTCGAATTCAATAGCGATGGCGCGCTGGGGATCACCGTTTATCACCAGAACCGCAAAGGTAGCGCATCATCCACCGATTTAAGCCCGCAGGCTATTGCCCGCACCGTACAGGCGGCGCTGGATATTGCCCGTTATACCTCGCCAGATCCTTACGCAGGCGTGGCAGATAAAGAGCTGCTGGCCTTTGACGCGCCGGATCTCGACTTGTTCCACCCTGCGGACGTTTCCCCGGATGAAGCCATTGAACTGGCGGCTCGTGCTGAACAGGCGGCATTGCAGGCGGACAAACGCATCACCAATACCGAAGGCGGCAGCTTTAACAGCCACTACGGCGTCAAAGTATTTGGCAACAGCCACGGCATGTTGCAGGGATACTGCTCAACGCGTCATTCACTCTCCAGCTGTGTGATTGCCGAAGAAAATGGCGATATGGAACGTGATTACGCCTACACCATTGGCCGTGCGATGAGCGATCTACAAACGCCGGAGTGGGTTGGGGCAGATTGCGCCCGCCGCACTTTATCGCGCTTGTCGCCGCGTAAACTTTCCACCATGAAAGCGCCGGTGATTTTTGCCAATGAAGTCGCAACCGGATTGTTTGGTCATTTGGTTGGCGCAATTGCCGGTGGTGCTGTCTACCGTAAATCCACCTTCCTGCTCGACTCGCTGGGTAAACAAATTCTGCCGGACTGGCTGACCATTGAAGAACATCCGCATCTGCTGAAAGGGCTGGCATCTACTCCATTCGACAGCGAAGGGGTGCGTACCGAGCGTCGCGATATTATTAAAGATGGCATCCTGACTCAGTGGCTGCTGACCAGTTATTCCGCGCGCAAACTGGGGCTGAAAAGTACCGGTCATGCGGGCGGCATCCACAACTGGCGTATTGCCGGGCAAGGACTCAGCTTTGAGCAGATGCTCAAAGAAATGGGCACCGGCCTGGTGGTGACGGAACTGATGGGCCAGGGCGTGAGTGCAATTACCGGTGATTATTCCCGTGGTGCAGCGGGCTTCTGGGTAGAGAATGGCGAAATTCAATATCCGGTTAGCGAAATCACCATCGCAGGTAATTTGAAAGATATGTGGCGCAATATCGTCACTGTTGGTAACGATATTGAAACACGCAGTAATATACAGTGTGGTTCTGTGCTGTTGCCGGAGATGAAAATCGCCGGGCAGTAAAAAACTGGCGCGACCTGCCGCGCTTAAACTAAAAAATTACACAAAATCATTCGCACTGCATCGAGACGGAAAGTGAATGAGAGCCGGGGAGCGTACTCGTAGTACGTGACTCGGGCGAATGAGCGTAGCCGTCGATGAGGTAGTGTGAAGGATGAAGTGTAAATAAAAAAGGAAGTGAGCAATGCGTAAAAGCCTGTTAGCTATTCTTGCAGTCTCCTCGTTGGTATTCAGTTCGGCGTCGTTTGCCGCTGAGCTGGAAGACAATATGGAAACCCTCAACGACAATTTAAAAGTGGTCGAAAAAGCCGATAACGCGGCGCAAGTCAAAGACGCGTTAACCAAAATGCGTGCTGCGGCGCTGGATGCGCAAAAAGCGACGCCACCGAAGCTGGAAGGCAAATCACCGGACAGCCCGGAGATGAAAGACTTCCGCCACGGTTTCGACATTCTGGTCGGTCAGATTGACGACGCGCTGAAGCTGGCTAATGAAGGTAAAGTCAAAGAAGCACAGGCCGCCGCAGAGCAACTGAAAACGACCCGCAACGCCTATCACCAGAAGTATCGTTAATTCCTTATTGGGCGGTGAAACGTTACCGCCCAACGCTTTCTTCTCCCTTCGTAAAATCACCGCAATATCTATTTTCACCACGGCATATTCCTGCGTGTCGTCCTCATTTTTGCGAGGCGTTTTCCAGAAATGAATGTAATGCATATGTAATGCTATAATGCATTACACTTCTCATAATTACCGGAGGCATAATGGCCACACTTAACGTCCGCCTGGATGACAAACTGAAAAATGAGGCTTATGCGGTGCTGGAAAAATTAAATATCACGCCTACTGAAGCAGTGCGGCTGCTGTTTCAGTACGTTGCGGAAAATGGACGAATGCCGGTAAAAACGCTCACTGTCAGTGATAGTGAAGAAGCCTTGTTACGCACTGTCAGGGAACGACTGGCCAACCCACAAGAGGCCATTAAGGTCCGACTGGATGAACTATGAGCTGGCTTTTGATCTGCGGGCGCTGAAAGAGTGGCAAAAACTGGGCGTGACAGTCCTGGAACAATTTAAAAAAAAGCTTGAGGATGTGCTGAAAAGGCCGCGCAATCCATCGGCTAAACTGCGGGATTTACCGGACTGCTACAAAAATAAGCTGCACACACTGGGATATCGCCTGGTTTATCAGGTTAACGATAAAGAGTTGCTCGTGTTGGTGATAGCTATTGGTAAGAGAGAGAACTCAGCCGTTTATGAAGACGCGACTAAACGGCTGGATGAGTGATTAACGCAAATGATGCACCTCCTGATTGCTGCTGCCGCGCCAGATCAAGGAAGGGTCTTTTAAATCCTGCACAAATTTGCCGTCGACCAGCACGTTAATCAAATCAACAACCTGCATTTGCGCAGCGTTGAGTTCGTCGAGTTTATAGCCTGTCCACACCCAGATGTCTTTACCCGGACACTCGGCGCGGATGCGTTGTACCAGTTTCAGAATATCCGGCACGTTTTGCGGATGCAGCGGATCGCCGCCGGAGAGGGAAATACCCTGGCGTTTGATGCGAGTGTCATTCAGATCGTTAATGATCTGGTCTTCCATTGCTTTGGTAAATGGCTGACCGGAATTTACCCGCCAGGTGCTTTTGTTGTAGCAACCGGGGCATTCATGAACACACCCGGAGACAAACAGAGTGCAGCGAGTGCCGGGGCCGTTGACGATGTCGACAGGATAGTACTGATGATAATTCATTTTCGCTTCTCAATTGACGCCATGACTGCTCTGGTGCGTACGGGGCGAAGTCCTCTGAGGCTTACGCATTTGCCACCTTGCGACGACACCAACTGGCTAGAGGCAACTCATTATGTCGGGAGTCAAGAAGGGGCACGGAACGGTCCCCTCTCCCTGAGGGAGAGGGTTAGGGTGAGGGGGGAAGGCTTAACCTATCTGCCCATTTCCCAAATGTTTAACGCGGCGCTTAACTTCTTCCTGCTTACCGGCGTTAAACGGACGCGCATCCGGGCTACCTAAATATCCGCACACGCGGCGAGTCACCGACACACGGGAGGTGTCATGGTTACCACATTTCGGGCAGGTGAAGCCTTTGCTGGTGCACTCAAACTCACCGGTAAAGCCACACTCGTAGCACTCATCAATCGGTGTATTGGTGCCGTAATACGGTACATGCTGATAGCTGTAATCCCAGACATCTTCCAGCGCCTTCAGGTTGTGCTGAATGTTTGGATACTCGCCGTAGCAAATGAAACCACCGTTAGCCAGCGGCGGGTAAGGTGCTTCAAAGTCGATCTTGTCGTACGGGTTCACCTTTTTCTCCACATCAAGGTGGAAACTGTTGGTGTAGTAACCTTTATCGGTCACGCCCGGCACCACGCCAAACTCAGCGGTATCGAGACGGCAGAAGCGGTCGCACAGGTTTTCACTTGGCGTGCTGTAAAGGCTGAAACCGTAGCCAGTCTCTTCTTTCCACTGATCCACCGCCTGACGCAGACGTTCAACAATCGCAATACCTTTCGCGCGAAGCTGCTCGTTGTCATAAACATGCTCGCCGCCGAACAGCGCGTTAATGGTTTCGTGGATACCGATGTAACCCAGCGAAATAGACGCACGACCGTTTTTGAAGATTTCAGAAACATCATCGTCGGCATTCAGACGCACGCCACAAGCACCTTCCATATAGAGGATAGGAGCCACGCGCGCTTTCACGCCTTCGAGACGAGCGATACGGGTCATCAGCGCCTTACGTGCCAGCAGCAGACGTTCATCCAGCAACTTCCAGAAGGTGGCTTCATCGCCTTTCGCTTCCAGCGCAATACGTGGCAGGTTCAGGCTGATCACGCCGAGGTTGTTGCGACCATCGTGGATCTGCTCGCCGTTTTCGTTTTCCCATACGCCGAGGAAGCTGCGGCAACCCATCGGGGTTTTAAACGAACCGGTTACTTTCACTACCTGATCGTAGTTCAGGATATCCGGATACATGCGCTTGCTTGCGCACTCCAGCGCCAGCTGTTTGATGTCGTAGTTCGGATCGCCTTTTTTATGGTTCAGGCCATCGCGAATCGCAAACACCAGTTTCGGGAACACCGCAGTTTTACGGTTTTTACCGAGGCCAGCGATACGGTTACGCAGGATGGATTCCTGAATCAGGCGCGACTCCCAGCTGGTGCCCAGACCAAAGCCAAAGGTTACAAACGGTGTTTGACCGTTGGCGGTGTGCAGGGTATTTACTTCGTACTCCAGCGACTGGAAGGCGTCGTAGCACTCTTTGATGGTACGAGAGTTGGCGTAGCCTTCAGCATCCGGAATGCTCCACTCCTCCGCCGTTTTACGGTGCTTGTTGTAGCTGGCGGCGACAAACGGAGCCAGAACTTCGTCGATACGGTTAATGGTGGTGCCGCCATAAATATGGCTGGCAACCTGGGCGATAATCTGCGCAGTTACTGCGGTGGCAGTGGAGATCGACTTCGGTGGTTCGATCTCGGCGTTCCCCATCTTAAAGCCCTGAGTTAGCATACCTTTCAGGTCGATCAACATGCAGTTGAACATCGGGAAGAACGGCGAGTAATCGAGGTCGTGGTAGTGAATATCGCCACGCTCATGCGCCTGCACCACGTCACGCGGCAGCAGGTGCTGGCGTGCATAGTGTTTAGCAACAATACCGGCCAGCAGGTCGCGCTGGGTTGGAATTACCTTGCTGTCTTTGTTGGCGTTTTCATTGAGCAACGAAGAGTTGGTCTGCTCGACCAGGCCACGGATCTCCTGGTTCAGGCGACCGCGTTTTTCACGTTCGATGTCGCGATCGTGACGGTACTCGATGTAAGCACGAGCCAGTTGTTTGTACGGGCCTGACATCAGCTGGTTTTCAACTGCGGTCTGGATTTCGTTGATATCGACCTGGTTGCGGCCTTGCATTTGCTCGCTGACGACAGCGGCAACAGTGGCACAATAATCTGCATCATCGACTTCCGCTGCTTTAGCTGCACGCAGAATGGCTTCTTTGATGCGCTCTGATTTAAACGGCACTTTGCAGCCGTCTCGTTTCATCACATGCGGTGTCATGATCGCTCCATATTTTTAAGAACAGGTTATACACAGAAAGTTGGGAAGTGCGCCCCGCTTTATTTAGCTCTTTTTACGGGGAGTTACTGCAATCCCAATCCGCTTTATCCACAATTTTGTCGGCTTTGTTGGCGTGTGTCTTGGTGCAAGTATAGTCGACGGATACAACATATTGGGTTGAGAGGCATTTTAAAGTCTATATATAGTGCTTTGCATTAAGGATGTTTAAGGTTTTTTTGATTTAGCTCAAAGTAAAAAGCAGAGTGTACGGATGACGGGCGCTACAGCGATGTGTAAATTTTTTAATAATTTTCTGTTCAAAAAACCAACAAAAACAATGCGCTGACAGATAAGGCCCCGGAAATACTCGCTTTACCGGGGCCTGGAGAAGAATTATCTCTGCAACCACCAGACAGCCTCAAATGGCCGCAATGTCATGGCTCCCGGTTGAGAGGAGGCTTCTTCATAGTTATGCATTAACAGTTGCCAGTCGCCGCTGATTTGCGTTGGTTGCCAGGGCTGTACGTCACGGCTAAGGTTGGCAATCACCAATAAAGTTTGCCCCAGCCATTCGCGGCGATAGCACCACAATACAGGACTGTTTGGCAGGAGATCCTGGTAATTGCCCCATGTCAGAATGGGTTCTTGTTTACGCAACGTGATTAACTTCTGGTAGGTGTAAAACACTGAAGATTCATCGGCCAGCGCAGATTCTACGTTGATTTCGCGATAGTTATCACACAGACCAATCCACGGCTTGCCGGTAGTAAACCCTGCGTTATCGCCGTTGCTCCATTGCATTGGCGTGCGGCTGTTGTCACGGGATTTACTGGCGAGGATTGCCAATAGCTCTTCGGCGTCACGCCCATCGTTGCGCAGCTCGGCAAACATATTGAGGCTCTCCACGTCGCGATAGTCAGTAATGCGCGTGAAATGTGGGTTGGTCATACCAATCTCTTCGCCCTGGTAGATATACGGCGTTCCCTGCATACCATGCAGCACCATCGCCAGCATTTTTGCCGCAGGCACGCGGTATTCACCTTCATCACCAAAGCGAGAAACAATGCGCGGCTGATCGTGGTTACACCAGAACAAAGCATTCCACGCAACGTTGTGCATTCCCTGTTGCCAGTGGCGGAACAATGTTTTTAACGCCACAAAGTCAGGTTTAGCCAGCGTCCATTTTTCACCGCCGGGATAATCGACCTTCAGGTGATGAAAATTAAAGGTCATCGACAATTCACTGCCTGTCAGTGCCGCGTATCGCTGACAATGTTCAAGGCTGGTGGAGGACATTTCACCCACAGTCATTAATCCGCGTGGCGTAAAGACATCGCGGTTCATTTCGTGCAAAAACTCGTGTGCTCGTGGTCCGTCGGTGTAGAAGCGACGCCCGTCGCCATCCAGATCGTTGGGGAAGTTCTGGTCTTTGGAAATCAGATTCACCACATCCAGGCGCAGCCCGTCTACCCCGCGATCGGCCCAGAACTCACAGACTTTTTTCAGTTCTGTGCGTACTGCTGGGTTTTCCCAGTTGAGATCGGCCTGTTCTGGTGCAAACAGATGCAAGTAATACTGTTCGCTTTCTGCGTGCCAGCGCCAGGCATTGCCACCGAATTTAGAACGCCAGTTATTTGGTGGTATTCCTGGTTCGCCGTCACGCCAGATATAAAACTGACGATAAGGACTTTCTTTGTTCTGCGCCTCGCGAAACCAGGCGTGTTGGGTAGAAGTATGGTTAAACACCATATCAAGGATAATGCGAATACCGCGCGATTTCGCCTGCGCCACCAGTTCATCAAAGTCGTCCAGCGTACCGTAGGTGGGATCAATCGCCGTATAGTTCGCTACGTCGTATCCGTTATCGATCTGTGGGGAGACATAAAAAGGTGTCAACCAGATAGCATTAACGCCCAGTTTTTGTAGATAGTCGAGGCGTAGGGTGACTCCTCGCAGATCGCCGGTGCCGCTGCCCGTGGTGTCCTGAAAACTCTTTGGATAAATCTGGTAGATAACGCCGTTTTGCCACCAGTGGGGAAGATTAGTCATTACGTCATTCCTGCAAATGCGAGGGGGCGCAAGTGCGCCCCGAAGAAAATTAAACAATGTTCAGCGTGCCCAGGCGGTGTTTTCGCTGGTAGATAAACGAGGTGAGCACAATCGGGATGATGATGGCGATAGCCATTGCCAGCGCAAATACCTGCCAGTAGCTCGGCTGAATGGAGAGAATACCAGGCAGACCACCAACGCCGATGCCATTCGCCATAACGCCGTTCAGGCCGCAGAGCAATCCCGCCAGACCGGAACCAATCATCGCGCACAGCATCGGGAAGCGATATTTCAGGTTGATGCCGTACATTGCCGGCTCAGTAACCCCAAGATAAGCGGAGATCGCCGCTGGAACCGAAATTTCCCGCTCGTTCTGTTTACGGCTGGCGATAATAATTCCTACCACTGCCGACGCCTGAGCAATATTCGAAAGGGCAATCAGCGGCCAGACTGGCGTACCGCCCATGCTTTGAATCATCTGCATATCAATGGCAAGCGTGGTCTGGTGTACGCCGGTAATGACCAGCGGCGCATAGAGGAAGCCAAACAATGCCGCGCCAATAGGGGCAAAGCTGCCAGTCATCAGGTGACGTACCGCAAAGGCAACGCCATCGCCAATCATGCGACCAAACGGACCAATCAGCGCATGGGCGAGGAACACCGCGAGGATCAGCGAGCAGACCGGTACAACCACCAGATAGAGATAATCCGGCACGATGCGCTTAAGGCGAGTTTCAATAAAGCCCAGCGCCAGCCCGGCTAACAGCGCCGGGATCACCTGCGCCTGATAGCCTACTTTCGCAATACTGAACATGCCAAAGTCCCACACTTCCGGCACCTGCTGCCCGAGTAGATAGGCGTTCATCAGTTGTGGAGAAACCAGCGTTACGCCAAGCACGATACCGAGGATCGGCGTGCCGCCCATCTTTTTCACCGCCGACCAGCAAATCCCGACCGGCAGATAGAAGAAGATCGCCTCACCGATCAACCACAGAAAATCGTAGATCGTTTGCAGGGAAGGGTACATTTGCGCCAATGTCTGGCCGTTGCTCATGGGCAGATCGCCGATCACATTACGAAAACCGAGGATCAAACCGCCGCTAATCAGCGCGGGCAGTAACGGGAAGAAGATCTCTGCGAAATGGGAGATCAACTGCTCATGCCATTTCATATTCTGCCTGGCGGCTTTTTTCACCTGCTCTTTATCAACCTGCGCCTGACCAGTCGTTGCTAATAACGCTTTGTAGTAATCGCCAACGTTGGTGCCAATCACCACCTGAAATTGCCCGGCATTGGTGAAACAACCTTTCACCATGGGGAGTTGTTCAATTTCTTTCGGTCTGGCATTGGCCGGTTGGTTGAGGACAAAGCGCAGGCGAGTAATACAGTGGCTCACCGTCGCAATATTGCCGCGCCCACCGACCAGTTCAATCAACCGATCGATATCCGTTTGGTTCACTTTGCTCATCATAAGGCCCCGTGGCAGATGACATATTAGGTTGACGGCAGAATATAGTGGGAAGGAAAAATTAAAAATGGGAACGTTCCCGAAACACGGCAAAGATCACAATTTATCGTTCAGGAAACGATCAGGACAGGGTGGCTGGGATGATGATTTGTTGCGGTTCGCTACGCCCGGTTATCTGTTTGATTAACTGGCAGGCCGCCTGGCGTCCGGCTTCTGCGTAGCCTGGATCAACGGTGACGATCTCCGGATGGAGGAACTTCATCAACGGTGTATTACCAACGCTCGCCAGCTGTAAGGTATCGATGCGTTGCTCTTGCAGGTATTTACTTGCGCCAAGTGCCAGCGTGTCAGTTGCGCACAGCAACGCGGTGGTTTCAGGGGTAATGACTTTTGCCACGTTCTCATAACCTTGCTTCATGGCGAGGCCAGGCAGAGCGGCGACGGGATGCAGTTTATGCGCTTTGCAGAACGCCAGGTAGGCTTCATGACGTCGCTTACCGGTCGTCACGTCACTGTGCGGCACGCCGAGATAACTGATATTGCGATGCCCCTGGTCATACAGCCGTTGCATCAGGATTTTGATCGCCCCTTCGTCGTCATAACAGACTGAAGCAAAGCCCTTTGCGTCGCGTGCCAGCAGCACCAGCGATGACTGCCAGTGGGCTAACATCTCTTCGGTTATACCGGTAAAACCAAACAGCACTACGCCGTCGATATTACGACGTTTCAAAACGCCCAGATGTTCGGCAACTAATTGTGGTGAAAACTGGCTTTCCATCATGATGGGGTCGTAACCCTGTTCATAGAACGCCGGCAGCATGGTCTGAACCGCGAGATTTTCTGACAGCGAATCCAGACGTGTCACGATGATGGCGACCACTTTATCGCTTTGCCCACGCATGGCGCGCGCAGAGCGGGAAGGGGAAAATCCATGCTGATTCATCACAGCTTCGACACGTTCACGTGTGCGCTGGCTTACGCCGCTCTCGTTATTCAGCACCCGGGAAACAGTGGATTTTCCCACGCCGCTCAAGCGCGCGATGTCTTTGATGGTCAGCCGATTTTGCATCCTGTTATCCCGTAACGTGTTGTTTAATTATTAGAGACTAACTTTACCCGCGCATTCAGCAATGGGCAAAGTCTGGTTTATCGTTGGTTTAGTTGCCGACAGGTATTATATCGGCATAAATGCTACGAATATTATTGGATTCGCGGCGCTATTTATTCACTTACCGGAGGTTATATGGAACCTGATCCCACGCCTCTCCCTCGACGGAGATTAAAACTTTTCCGGTAAGCCCGTCTTTTCACGGCGTTACCGGATGCGTAAGGCCGTGACGTTTTAACGTCCCTGCTCATATTTATTACCTTCAGGTAAGGCTTCGCCACGCCTGAAGATATTTCTGCACTGTTCCAGACAGTGCGGAGGGACACCCTATGTTTAAAGAAATTTTTACCCGGCTCATTCGCCATTTACCTTCCCGTCTGATCCGTCGCGATCCGCTACCGGGTGCGCAGCAGACAGCGAATGCACCAATCCCGCCTTCCTTAAGCGCGCATTGCCTGAAAATGGCGGTGATGCCCGAAGAAGAATTATGGAACACGTTCGACACCCACCCGGAAGGGTTGAATCAGGCGGAAGTGGAAGTTGCCCGTGAAAAACATGGCGAAAATAAATTACCTGCGCAACAACCATCGCCGTGGTGGGTACATTTGTGGGTCTGCTATCGCAACCCCTTTAATATTTTGCTCACGATCCTTGGCGGCATTTCTTACGCCACGGAAGATTTATTTGCCGCAGGCGTTATCGCGTTAATGGTGGCTATTTCCACGCTGCTGAACTTTATTCAGGAAGCGCGTTCCACCAAAGCGGCAGATGCCCTGAAAGCGATGGTCAGCAATACCGCGACGGTGCTGCGCGTTATTAACAGCAAAGGCGAAAATGGCTGGCTGGAGATCCCGATCGACCAGCTGGTGCCCGGCGATATTATTAAACTGGCGGCGGGGGATATGATCCCGGCAGATTTGCGTATCTTGCAGGCGCGGGATCTGTTCGTCGCTCAGGCGTCGTTAACCGGTGAGTCTCTGCCCGTAGAAAAAGCTGCAACCACTCGCCAGCCGGATCACAGCAATCCGCTGGAGTGTGACACCCTGTGTTTTATGGGCACCACCGTGGTGAGCGGCACGGCACAAGCGATGGTGATTGCCACAGGTGCCAACACCTGGTTTGGTCAACTGGCGGGGCGTGTTAGTGAGCAGGAAAGTGAGCCGAATGCCTTTCAGCAAGGGATCAGCCGCGTCAGTATGCTGCTGATTCGCTTTATGCTGGTGATGGCACCGGTGGTGCTGTTGATCAACGGTTACACCAAAGGCGACTGGTGGGAAGCGGCGCTGTTTGCGCTTTCGGTAGCGGTGGGTTTAACGCCGGAAATGTTGCCGATGATTGTCACCTCAACGCTGGCGCGTGGCGCAGTAAAGCTGTCGAAACAGAAGGTGATCGTCAAATATCTGGATGCCATTCAGAACTTTGGCGCTATGGATATTCTGTGCACTGATAAAACCGGCACCCTGACGCAGGATAAAATTGTGCTGGAGAATCATACCGATATCTCCGGTAAAACCAGCGAACGCGTGCTGCATAGCGCGTGGTTGAACAGTCATTACCAGACTGGACTTAAAAACCTGCTTGATACAGCGGTGCTCGAAGGTACGGATGAAGAGTCGGCGCGTTCGCTGGCCAGCCGTTGGCAGAAAATTGATGAGATTCCGTTTGATTTTGAGCGTCGCCGGATGTCGGTGGTAGTGGCAGAAAATACCGAACATCATCAGCTGGTGTGCAAAGGCGCATTGCAGGAGATCCTTAATGTGTGTTCACAGGTGCGCCACAATGACGAGATTGTGCCGCTCGATGACACCATGCTGCGTAAGATTAAGCGGGTTACTGATACGCTGAATCGTCAGGGGCTGCGCGTGGTTGCGGTGGCGACGAAATATCTGCCCGCGCGTGAAGGAGATTACCAGCGGGCGGATGAATCCGACCTGATCCTCGAAGGATATATCGCTTTTCTTGATCCGCCAAAAGAGACAACCGCTCCGGCGCTGCGGGCATTAAAAGCGAGTGGAATTACCGTGAAAATCCTCACTGGTGACAGTGAATTAGTGGCGGCGAAAGTGTGCCATGAAGTGGGGCTGGACGCGGGAGAGGTGGTCATTGGTAGTGATATTGAAACGCTATCTGATGACGAACTGGCAAATCTCGCACAGCGCACCACACTGTTTGCTCGCCTGACGCCGATGCATAAGGAACGCATCGTAACGTTGCTAAAGCGCGAAGGGCATGTGGTTGGCTTTATGGGCGATGGTATTAATGATGCGCCCGCCTTACGCGCTGCGGATATCGGCATTTCTGTGGACGGCGCGGTAGATATTGCCCGTGAAGCGGCTGATATCATCCTGCTGGAAAAAAGCCTGATGGTGCTGGAAGAGGGGGTTATTGAAGGGCGCCGGACTTTCTCTAACATGCTGAAATACATCAAAATGACGGCGAGTTCTAACTTCGGTAATGTGTTCAGCGTGCTGGTGGCGAGTGCTTTCTTGCCCTTTCTGCCGATGCTGCCGTTACACTTACTGATCCAGAACCTGCTGTACGATGTGTCACAGGTGGCGATCCCGTTTGATAACGTTGATGACGAGCAAATTCAAAAGCCGCAGCGTTGGAATCCGGCGGATCTGGGGCGTTTTATGATCTTCTTCGGACCGATCAGTTCGATCTTCGATATTCTGACGTTTTGCCTGATGTGGTGGGTATTCCATGCCAACACGCCGGAAACGCAAACACTGTTCCAGTCGGGCTGGTTCGTGGTGGGATTACTGTCGCAAACGCTGATTGTGCATATGATCCGTACCCGTCGTGTACCGTTTATTCAGAGTCGCGCATCGTGGCCGTTAATGATCATGACCGTGATCGTGATGATTGTCGGGATCGCGTTGCCGTTTTCGCCGCTGGCCAGTTATCTGCAATTGCAGGCGCTACCGTTAAGTTACTTCCCGTGGCTGATTGCGATTCTGGCAGGATATATGACGTTAACGCAGTTGGTGAAAGGGTTCTATAGCCGTCGTTATGGTTGGCAGTAAAGAATAAGCTGGGCATGGTGGCCCGGATTCAGATTGCAGATAAAGTGAGCTTTGTTCATGCCGGATGCGGCGTAAACGCCTTATCCAGCCTACAAATTCAATAAATTGCAGGAATCACCCTGGCCTGATAAGCGTAGCGCATCAGGCGATTTTGCTTTTGTCATCAGACTTAATCCGGGCACGATAGCCCGGATTTCCATCAAGATTAGCGACGAACAGCGATCGCTTCGATCTCAATCTTCACGTCTTTCGGCAGACGGGCAACTTCAACGCAAGAACGTGCCGGGAAGGTGGCGTTGTGTTCGGTGAAGAAGGCTTCGTAAGTGGCATTTACGGTTGCGAAGTCGTTCAGATCTTTCACAAACACGGTGGTTTTAACGATGTCGCCCACTTTCAGGCCAGCGGCTTCGACGATCGCTTTTACGTTATCCAGCGACTGACGTGCCTGTGCAGCGACGTCTGCCGGTACTTCGCCCGTTTTCGGATTTACCGGGATCTGACCGGAGGTGATGATCATATTGCCCAGATCAACGCCCTGTACGTAAGGACCGATAGCTGCCGGTGCATTTTCCGTCGCGATAGTTTTGCTCATGATTTCTCCTTTATTACAGCGGTAAAAAGTCTGGCTCATTATAGGGAGCCAGACTTTTATTACCAACCGCAATTAATTGGCCAGCACCACATTATGGGAAAACTCTTTTTCACAGTATTTACATTTGAGCGCGATGTCATTGGCGCGTTTTCGCACTGCAAAGCTGGAAGAAACCGGTTCGGCATGGCTGATACAGTTGCTGTTCGGGCAAACCAGCACATTGTCGATGCGCTCCGGCAGGCTGGGGCGCGATTTACCAACCACTTCATAGTTGTCGATACGATTTACCGTGGCTTGCGGTGCGTACAGCGCCAGTTGGTCTACCTGATCTTCACTCAAAAAGGTATTTTCGATCTTGATCAGATCCTTGCGCCCCATCTCGCCAGAAGGCAGGTTCAGACCGATGGTGATACGCTGATCCGTTTCGGTCAGCTTGAACAGACTTAATAGCTTAAAACCGATCTGGGCGGGGATATGGTCAATTACCGTGCCGCGTTTAATAGCTTCAACCTGCAATTTATTATCGTGTGTCATCTCAATTTCCCCTTACAGTACCAGATCGCGATTCAGAACCAGTGCCAGTAACGCCTGGCGAGCGAAAATCCCATTGCCTGCCTGCTGGAAGTACCAGGCGTGCGGCGTTTTATCGACATCTGTCGCAATTTCATCAATACGCGGCAGCGGATGCAGCACTTTCATATTGGCTTTGGCGTTGTGAAGATCGCTGGCGCGCAGGACAAACTGCGCTTTTACGTTGGCGTATTCGGACGGGTCCAGGCGCTCTTTTTGCACGCGGGTCATATACAAAATGTCCACTTCCGCCATCACTTCTTCAATGGAACTATGCAGGCTCCAGGCGATCCCTTTTTCATCAAGCATGTCCAGAATGTACTGCGGCATTGCCAGCGCATCCGGGGCGATGAAGTAGAAACGGTTGCCGTCGAATTTCGCCAGCGCCTGGGTCAGGGAGTGAACGGTGCGACCATATTTCAGGTCGCCGACCATTGCGACACGAAGATTGTCCAGACGTCCCTGGGTTTCCTGAATGGTGAACAGATCCAGCAAGGTTTGCGTCGGATGTTGGTTGGAACCATCACCGGCGTTCAGCACCGGCACATTGCCGGAAAACTCGGTTGCCAGGCGCGCCGCACCTTCCTGCGGATGGCGCATCACAATTGCATCGACGTAAGTGCTGATAACCGAGATGGTATCAGCCAGCGTTTCACCTTTTTTTCCCAGTGAGGTGTTTGCGCTGTCAGAGAATCCCACCACGCTGGCACCCAGGCGGTGCATCGAGGTTTCGAAAGAGAGGCGGGTGCGGGTTGATGCTTCGAAGAAGCAACTGGCAATCACTTTATGTTTCAACAACTCTGGTTGCGGGTTTGCTTTCAGTTTCGCCGCTGTCGCCAGCACCAGATTAAGGTCATCGCGACTAAGGTCATTTATGGAAATGATGTGTTTTTGATATAGCGGATTAGCCATGTTTATCTCCTGACGCCTGGGCAAAAAAAAGCCCCTCGATTGAGGGGCTGGGAATGGGTGATCAACGGGAAGAAAAACGGCAGGCCAGCGTCTTTTTTCAGACGCGGTAAGACAAAATGTCGAACACACTGAACCATACATCCTCCCGGCAAATTGTCCGGCATTATACTCAGCCAGAAAGTGGGATCAAGCGATTAATGCAAGAAACTTCCAAGGTAAACGATTGTTGTGAATTTATATGCTTCAAATTTGAATTTATAACGAAATGAATTTAGGGGGGGGAATGTGGGGGAAAATATGCGCTGGCGCAATCAGGCGGCAAAAAATGCTGGTATGGCAGTAAGGAATTACGTATAACAAGAGAAATGAAACGATGTTTTAATTGAGGGGGTGAAAAAAATGATCATCGGAAATATTCATAATCTCCAGCAATGGTTGCCGGAAGAATTACGTCAGGCGATTGAGTATATTAAAGCGCACGTTACGGCAGAAACGCCAAAAGGTAAGCACGACATCGAAGGCAACCGTCTGTTTTATCTTATCTCTGAAGATATGACCGAGCCGTATGAAGCACGCCGCGCCGAGTACCATGCCCGCTATCTCGATATTCAGATTGTGCTAAAAGGGCAGGAAGGCATGACCTTCAGCACACAACCTGCGGGCACGCCGGATACCGATTGGTTAGCCGATAAAGACATCGCCTTTTTGCCAGAAGGTGTTGAGGAGAAAAAAGTTATCCTCAATGAAGGCGACTTTGTCGTGTTCTATCCGGGTGAAGTACACAAGCCACTGTGCGCAGTGGGCGAGCCAGCCCAGGTTCGCAAAGCGGTTGTGAAAATGCTGATGGCGTAAGTGGATTATGCCGGAGGCGACGTTACGCCGCCTCCGGTACTGGCGTTATTGGGCGAGCGTCGCAACCATTACCGCTTTGATGGTATGCATGCGGTTTTCCGCCTGATCAAAAACAATACTGGCGGCAGATTCAAAGACCTCATCCGTCACTTCCATCCCACCGTGCAGGCCAAACTCTTCTGCCATCTTTTTACCTAGCGTCGTTTGGTCGTCATGAAACGCGGGCAGGCAGTGCAGGAATTTGACGTCTGGATTACCGGTTAACTGCATCATTTTGCTATTCACCTGATAATCACGCAGTAATGCAATACGTTCTGCCCATTTCTCTTTCGCTTCCCCCATCGATACCCACACATCGGTGTAAATAAAGTCGGCACCTTTAACGCCTGCTGCGATATCTTCTGTCAGCGTTATATTCCCGCCATTTTGCTGTGCCAGGGCGCGGCATTCCGTAACCAGCGAAGCTTCCGGCCAGCACGCTTGTGGCGCTACCAGGCGTAAATCCAGACCGGTCAACGCCGCAGCTTCCAGCATTGAGTTACCCATGTTGTTGCGTGCATCTCCGGCATAAACCAGCGTCATCTCATTGAACGCTTTACCTGGTAAATGCTCCTGCATGGTCAGCAAATCCGCCAGAAGCTGTGTAGGATGAAACTCATTAGTCAGGCCGTTCCATACCGGCACACCTGCATATTCCGCCAGCGTTTCGACAATCTCCTGACCATAGCCGCGATACTGAATACCGTCATACATGCGACCAAGCACGCGGGCGGTATCTTTAATCGACTCTTTATGGCCAATCTGGCTGCCGCTGGGGCCGAGATAAGTGACGCGAGCACCCTGGTCATATGCGGCAACTTCGAAAGAGCATCGGGTACGGGTCGAGTCTTTTTCGAAGATGAGCGCGATATTTTTACCTGTGAGTCTGGCTTCTTCTTTGCCGTTTTTCTTATCGGCTTTCAGCTTCGCAGCTAACTGCAGCAGGCTGTTGAGTTCAGCTGGCGTGAAATCGAGTAATTTCAGGAAATGTTTATGATAAAACCCGGACATAGATCCCTCCTGTGGCTAACGCCGTAATGAATTAAAATTCAATTTATATGAATGATTATTCATTTGCAAGTCTAAAACATAAATCTTTGTCACAAAGGTGGAGGCAATGTCAGTGGTGTGTGACAATAAGAGTATCGGCAGGACATTAAGAGGAATGAGCCATGGCAAACCCGGAACAACTGGAAGAACAGCGTGAAGAAACGCGTTTGATTATTGAAGAATTACTGGAAGATGGCAGCGATCCGGACGCGCTGTACACCATCGAACATCACCTTTCCGCAGACGATCTGGAAACCCTGGAAAAAGCAGCGGTTGAAGCGTTTAAACTCGGTTACGAAGTGACCGATCCGGAAGAGTTGGAAGTGGAAGATGGCGATATCGTAATTTGCTGTGACATCCTCAGCGAATGCGCGTTGAATGCCGATCTTATCGACGCCCAGGTTGAGCAATTGATGAACCTGGCAGAGAAGTTCGACGTTGAATACGACGGTTGGGGCACTTACTTTGAAGATCCTAACGGCGAAGATGGCGACGATGAAGATTATGTCGACGAAGATGATGACGGTGTTCGTCACTAATTAATTGATTAAAATGCCCGCTAGTACACACTAGCGGGCATTTTTTTAGAGTTTACGCAGCATCCGCACTTCACAATCGACATGGCCCGTGCAACCAAGTGCGTAATCGATATGTTGAAAACCTAAATGTTCATACAAACCAATCGCTTCTTTTAAAAAAGCGGTCGTTTCCAGATAGCAGCGTTTGAAGCCCATTTCTCGCGCCTGCTCCATCGCCATTAAGGCCAGTTTTTTCGCCAGTCCTTTACCGCGAATAGCAGGAAGAAAATACATCTTTTGCAGTTCGCAAATGTCCGATTCACTACCTGCTAATGGCGCAATCCCGCCGCCACCCACCACTTCGCCATTGTATTCAACTACCCAATACGCATGACTGGGCTGACTATACACTTGATACAATTCGTCGAGATTGGGATCGGCGACGGTGTAGCCTTTATCAGCGGTAAGACCGTATTCTGCGGATACCTGGCGGATGACGCTGGCGATGGCGGGATTATCGGCGGCAGTAAGTTTGCGCAAACGGAGCGCGGGAGAAGTGACAACATTCATAGCATAGCTCAATTTCAAATGTATGATTTATAGCTCACTTTAATACCACCCTCGCTTATGCGGTGCAAGAAGAAGATAAATCAGAAAATATTAAGCATATATCTCTTTGAGAAAGCGTATTCTAGGCGTACCAGTATTAATTTACTGGGATTATTATCTATATGAATGGAATTTATTTTAGGGATATGATTCATGAATGGTGTAAACGTCGGGAAAGATAACTCTCGTCACTCATTTGTTTTTACAGGCAAAGGTGGTGAGTATTTTCTTATTTGTCTTGTGAATTTTTTACTGACAATTATTACTCTGGGAATATATGGGCCGTGGGCATTGGTGAAATGCCGTCGTTATATTTATCAACATGTGACACTCAATGGGCAACCATTTAGTTATAAGGGAACTGGTGGTGCCATTTTCGTTAGCATGTTCCTTATTATTGTCGTTTATCTTCTCAGTATTTCTTGTTTTTCAGGCCAGCACTTTGTTCTTGGTTTTCTCCTGTTTGCTCTCTTGAGCTGCGGTATTCCTTGCATGGCAGTGAAGAGTCTACAATATCAGGCGAACATGACCTCACTGAATGGCATTCGCTTTGGCTTTAACTGCTCGATGCTCCGTGCATGGTGGGTTATGTTAGGTCTGCCTGTTTTGTTGGCGTTAGCGTTTTGGTTCGCACTGTATCTTATTGCGCAATTGACGACATCGATAGGAGGATTATTCTTTAACTTAGTCGCGTTAAGTTTGCTTTCTGCCATCGGGCTGGGTGTCGTCAATGGTATAACCTACAGTAAATGGATGCCATTGCTGGGTAACAATGCAACTTTTGGCATTCATAAGTTTTCTGTTCAGGTAAACGTAAAAGAATGCATTAAAGGTTGTATGCTCGCAATATTAACCATGGTTCCTTTCATCATTGTGATTGGTATTATGATTGCGCCAGTATTTCAGCAGGTAATGATGATGACCATGTTGGGTAGGTCTGATGCTGGTGGTGAGCTTGTATTGCAATATTACCCACAGATTATGGCTTCTTATTTCCTTTATTTTGTTGCGATTTTTGTTTTTGCCAGTTATCTCTATGTCACGTTACGTAGTTTGTTTCTGAATAACCTGACACTGGCAAATGGAACAATTCGTTTTCATTCGTCCGTTACCACGTTCGGTGTGCTTTTACGCATGTTTGCGGTATTAATGGGTTCTTCAATTACCTGTGGACTGGCTTATCCTTGGCTGAAAATGTGGATGATTAGCTGGATTGCCAATAATACCCATGTGCAGGGTGACCTTGATTCACTGGCGTTAGCGAATGATGAAAAACCGCAGGATAGCGGTCCGTTAATGTGGATATCTCGCGGTATTATGCCGTATGTTCCGTTTATCTAAATAAAAAGGCCGGAGCATTCTCCGGCCTTCGTTTTCACTGTGCGTATTACAGCGCGGCAATAACCGCCTGTTGTTCAATCAGCTTCGCTTTCGCTTCCGCATAACCTTCCAGCTTCTCACGCTCTTTCGCGATGACCGCTTCCGGTGCACGTGCGACAAAGCCTTCGTTCGCCAGCTTGTTCTCGATACGGCTGATTTCACCTTCAATCTTCGCCACTTCTTTTGCCAGACGCGCCAGCTCATCTTCTTTGTTGATGAGTCCAGCCATCGGGATCAGCAGCTCAGCGCCGTCGACGATCTTAGTAACGGAAACCGGACCTTTGTCATCGGCAGGCAGCACGGTGATGCTTTCCAGACGTGCCAGCGTTTGCAGGAAGCCACGGTTTTCATTTACGCGACGTTCTGCATCCGCGCTGCAATCACGCAGCAGCAGCTCCAGCGGTTTGCCCGGCGCGATGTTCATTTCTGCACGGATGTTACGTACAGCAACGATCGCCTGTTTCAGCCACTCGGTGTCGGCCAGCGCCGCTTCATCAACCTGAGATGCATCGTACTGCGGGAACGGCTGCAGCATGATGGTGTCAGCGGTGATGCCGCAAAGCACTTTCACACGCTGCCAGATAGTTTCGGTGATGAACGGAATGATCGGATGCGCGAGGCGCAGCAGACCTTCCAGTACCGTAACCAGCGTGTGGCGAGTACCGCGCAATTCGGCCTCAGTTCCACCGTTCATTACCGGCTTGGTTAGCTCCAGATACCAGTCACAGAACTGGTTCCAGGTGAATTCATACAGAATGCCTGCGGCGATATCGAAGCGGAAACTATCCAGTGCTTCGCGGTACGCTTTGATGGTTTGGTTGAACTCCGCCAGAATCCAGCGATCCGCCAGCGACAGCGTCATTTCGCCACCGTTGAAGCCGCAATCCTGACCTTCTGTGTTCATCAGCACAAAGCGGCTGGCGTTCCACAGTTTGTTACAGAAGTTACGGTAACCTTCCAGACGCTTCATATCCCAGTTGATGTCACGACCGGTAGAAGCCAGCGCCGCCAGGGTGAAGCGCAGCGCGTCAGTACCGTGCGGCTCAATGCCGTTCGGGAACTGCTTCTCGGTGCGCTTACGGATTTTGTCCGCCAGCTGCGGCTGCATCATATTACCGGTACGTTTTTCCAGCAGTTCTGGCAGCGAAATACCGTCGACCATATCCAGCGGGTCAATCACGTTCCCCTTGGATTTAGACATCTTCTGGCCTTCGTCGTCACGAATCAGACCGGTCATGTAAACAGTGTGGAACGGCACCTGCGGTTTGCCATTTTCATCTTTGATGAAGTGCATGGTCATCATGATCATGCGGGCAATCCAGAAGAAGATGATGTCGAAGCCAGAAACCATCACGCTGGTCGGGTGGAACTGACGCAGGGCGTCGGTGTTTTCCGGCCAGCCGAGCGTAGAGAAAGTCCACAGCGCGGAAGAGAACCAGGTGTCGAGAACGTCTTCGTCCTGACGCAGCGCGACGTCCGCACCGAGGTTATTTTCTTTACGCACTTCGTCTTCGTTGCGGCCAACATAAACGTTACCCGCTTCGTCATACCATGCCGGGATACGGTGACCCCACCACAGTTGACGAGAGATACACCAGTCCTGAATATCGCGCATCCAGGAGAAGTACATGTTTTCGTACTGCTTCGGTACGAACTGAATATCGCCGTTCTCAACCGCTTCAACTGCCGGTTTCGCCAGTACATCGGCACGCACGTACCACTGGTCAGTCAGCATCGGTTCGATAACCACGCCGCCACGGTCGCCGTAAGGAACGGTCAGATCGTGCGGTTTAATTTCTTCCAGCAGGCCGAGCGCGTCAACTGCGGCAACGACTGCTTTACGCGCAGCAAAACGCTCCAGTTTCTGGAACTCTGCCGGGATTTCGCTGGAATAAACGTCGGATTCGTTGCCTTTGGTATCGAACACCTGGGCGCTTTCACGGATATCACCGTCAAAGGTCAGGATGTTGATCATCGGCAGGGCGTGACGTTTACCGACTTCGTAGTCATTAAAGTCGTGTGCCGGAGTGATCTTCACGCAGCCGGTGCCTTTTTCCATGTCGGCGTGTTCGTCGCCAACGATCGGAATACGACGGTTAACCAGCGGCAGAATGACAAATTTGCCAATCAGATCTTTGTAACGCGGATCTTCCGGGTTAACAGCCACGCCGGTGTCGCCCAGCAGGGTTTCCGGACGGGTAGTCGCAACGACCAGATAATCTTTGCCATCAGCAGTTTTCGCGCCGTCAGCCAGCGGATAGCGGATATGCCACATCGAACCTTTCGATTCGCGGTTTTCCACTTCCAGGTCAGAGATAGCGGTGCGCAGTTTCGGATCCCAGTTTACCAGGCGCTTACCACGGTAAATCAGATCTTCTTTATACAGACGAACGAAAACTTCTTTCACCGCATTGGACAGGCCTTCGTCCATGGTGAAGCGTTCACGCTCCCAGTCGACGGAGTTGCCGAGACGGCGCATCTGACGGGTAATCGTGCCGCCGGATTCCGCTTTCCATTCCCAAATTTTGTCGATGAAAGCTTCGCGGCCGTAGTCGTGACGGGTTTTACCTTCTTCTGCGGCAATCTTGCGCTCAACGACCATCTGGGTAGCGATCCCGGCGTGGTCAGTACCGACCTGCCACAGGGTGTTTTTACCCTGCATACGCTGATAGCGGATCATGGTATCCATGATGGTTTGCTGGAAGGCGTGACCCATATGCAAACTGCCGGTGACGTTCGGCGGCGGGATCATGATGCAGAAACTTTCCTGGCTTTCATCGCCATTAGGCTTAAAGTAGCCCTGCTTTTCCCAGTGCTCGTAAAGCGGCTGTTCGATATCTTGTGGGTTGTATGTCTTTTCCATTATTTCCAGGTTGCCGTATTCAGGTTGAAACCAGCCACGCGGTAGGCTTTATAGCGTTCGCGCGCCAGTTGTTTCAGAGAATCTTCATAAGGAACGAAGTCTACCACTTCTGTGAAAGCGGTGGCAAAATCTGCAAAGCTTGTTCGCAGACTAATCAATATATCGCGCGGGCTGCTGCTACGTTTTTGCGGCCAGGCGATCTCCACCGGCGCGCCGCCGCGCGGTCCTTCTCCCGCTAAATTGTGCGGAACAAAGCTTTCTGCCGGACGCGCCCACAGGGCTTCATCCAGCCGGTAAGCCTGTTTTTCATCTTCACAGGCGATGAGCACGCGCTTACCGCTGCGCCAACGTTCTGCGGCAATTTCACACACCAGTTGCTCAACGGCGCTTAAGCCATCGACGGTGGTGTCATTGTCCAGAAGGTAGAACGTTGCGTTTTTCATATATGGGGCTTCTTGTGGTGGATTTAAATATTGCTGCATTCCTCACCCTGAAAGATGAGCAATGAATTTCTATTGCGCTCGATCGGTTCCCTCTCCCTTAGGGAGAGGGTTAGGGTGAGGGTAAAACGCAAACTTACTCTTCGCCGTTAAACCCAGCGCGATTCAGCAGGAACTGTGCCAGCAACGCCACCGGGCGACCGGTTGCGCCTTTCGCTTTACCAGAACGCCAGGCGGTACCGGCGATATCCAGGTGCGCCCAGTTGTACTTACGGGTAAAGCGCGACAGGAAGCAACCTGCGGTAATCGCCCCACCAGGACGACCGCCAATGTTAGCCATATCGGCAAAATTGGACTCCAGCTGTTCCTGATACTCATCACCCAGCGGTAAACGCCATGCGCGGTCACCGGACTGTTCAGAGGCGGCAATCAGCTCATGGGCCAGTGGGTTATGGTTTGCCATCAGGCCGGTAATGTGATGGCCCAGCGCGATCACGCAGGCACCGGTCAGCGTCGCCACATCAATCACCGCTTCCGGCTCAAAACGTTCAACGTAAGTTAACACGTCGCACAGCACCAGACGGCCTTCAGCGTCGGTATTCAGCACTTCAACGGTTTGACCGGACATGGTGGTTAACACATCGCCCGGACGATAGGCTCGTCCGCCAGGCATGTTTTCGCAGCCTGCCAGCACGCCGATAACGTTAATCGGCAGTTGTAGCTCCGCGACCATCCGCATCACGCCGTAAACCGCTGCCGCACCGCACATATCGTACTTCATCTCATCCATGCCTTCTGAAGGCTTGATGGAGATACCGCCGGAGTCGAAGGTTAAACCTTTACCCACCAGCACGATTGGGCGTGCATCTTCCGACGCGTTGCCTTTGTACTCAATCACCGACATCAGCGATTCGTTCTGCGAACCCTGACCGACCGCCAGATAAGAATGCATCCCCAGCTCTTTCATCTGCTGTTCGCCGATAACGCGGGTGATGACATTCTTGCTGTAGCTGTCAGCCAGCTGGCGCGCCTGAGAGGCGAGATAAGCGGCGTTACAGATATTCGGCGGCATATTACCGAGATCTTTCGCGGCTTTAATCCCGGCGGCAATCGCCAGACCGTGCTGGATCGCGCGCTCACCGCTGGTCAGTTCACGGCGGGTCGGCACGTTGAACACCATCTTACGCAGCGGGCGACGCGGTTCGCTCTTATTCGTTTTCAACTGATCGAAACTGTAGAGCGTCTCTTTTGCTGTCTCGACAGCCTGACGCACTTTCCAGTAGTTGTTACGGCCTTTAACGTGCAGTTCAGTCAGAAAGCAGACCGCTTCCATCGAGCCAGTATCATTCAGCGTATTAATGGTTTTCTGAATAACCTGCTTGTACTGACGCTCATCCAGCTCACGCTCTTTGCCGCAACCAATAAGGAGAATTCGCTCGGAAAGTACATTTGGCACATGGTGCAGCAACAGTGTCTGCCCCGGTTTTCCTTCCAGTTCACCCCGACGTAGCAGGGCGCTGATGTACCCATCGCTGATTTTATCGAGCTGTTCTGCAATCGGAGAAAGGCGACGTGGTTCGAAGACGCCCACGACGATGCAGGCACTCCGCTGTTTCTCCGGGCTACCGCTTTTTACACTAAACTCCATGCACTACGCTCCTGAATCTTAAAGACAACGGCGGTGGCTACAGATAGAATTGCAAGCTTTCGTAACTCATGTCCGCTGTTGCGATGACTTCGTGTTAATCTTAACGTTATTACGGCATTGGCACGTCAGAACAAAATCTGAGAGGTGAATCCGTTGAGTATAATTATCTTAGCGACGATTTCGACGACTCAAGAGAATAAATGACGTTTAAGCCATGAAACAAGCTAAAATCCTGCAAAAGACGAGTTTTTACGGGCGTATTTAAAGTGATAATCATAAGATATCTGGTGCGGGAGACGCTCAAAAGCCAGCTGGCGATACTCTTCATCTTGCTTTTGATCTTCTTCTGTCAAAAGTTAGTGAGGATCCTCGGCGCAGCGGTTGACGGCGATATTCCGGCGAATCTGGTGCTCTCCCTTCTCGGGTTGGGCGTGCCGGAAATGGCGCAGCTTATCCTGCCATTAAGCCTGTTCCTCGGGCTGCTGATGACGTTGGGTAAACTGTATACCGAAAGTGAAATTACGGTAATGCATGCCTGCGGCCTGAGCAAAGCGGTTCTGGTGAAAGCGGCAATGGTTCTCGCGGTGTTCACGGCGATTGTCGCGGCGGTTAACGTCATGTGGGCGGGGCCGTGGTCATCGCGTCATCAGGATGAGGTACTGGCAGAAGCGAAAGCTAACCCAGGCATGGCGGCGCTGGCGCAAGGGCAATTCCAGCAAGCGACCAATGGCAGCTCGGTGCTGTTCATCGAAAGCGTTGACGGCAGCGACTTCAAAGATGTGTTCCTCGCGCAAATCCGACCAAAAGGTAATGCACGTCCTTCCGTGGTAGTGGCCGATTCCGGACATTTAACTCAGTTGCGGGATGGCTCTCAGGTGGTGACTCTCAATCAGGGAACGCGTTTCGAAGGCACTGCACTGTTACGTGATTTCCGCATCACTGACTTCCAGGATTATCAGGCGATCATTGGTCACCAGGCGGTGGCGCTCGACCCGAACGATACCGACCAGATGGACATGCGTACATTGTGGAACACCGACACCGATCGCGCCCGTGCGGAGCTAAACTGGCGTATCACGCTGGTATTCACCGTGTTTATGATGGCGTTGATGGTCGTACCGCTGAGTGTGGTTAACCCGCGTCAGGGGCGTGTACTGTCGATGCTGCCTGCCATGCTGCTGTATCTGCTTTTCTTCCTGATCCAGACCTCCCTGAAATCGAACGGCGGCAAAGGTAAGCTGGATCCGACGCTGTGGATGTGGACCGTTAACCTGATTTATCTGGCTTTGGCGATTGTTCTCAACCTTTGGGATACGGTGCCGGTTCGCCGCCTGCGCGCCAGTTTTTCGCGTAAAGGAGCGGTGTGATGCAACCTTTTGGCGTACTTGACCGCTATATCGGTAAAACTATTTTCACCACCATCATGATGACGCTGTTCATGCTGGTGTCGCTCTCCGGCATTATCAAATTTGTCGATCAGCTGAAAAAAGCCGGGCAGGGGAGTTACGACGCGTTAGGCGCAGGAATGTATACCCTGCTGAGCGTGCCGAAAGATGTGCAAATCTTCTTCCCGATGGCGGCTCTGCTGGGTGCGTTGCTTGGTCTTGGGATGTTGGCGCAACGCAGCGAACTGGTGGTGATGCAGGCTTCTGGTTTTACCCGTATGCAGGTAGCGTTGTCGGTAATGAAAACCGCCATTCCGCTGGTATTGCTGACGATGGCGATCGGAGAATGGGTCGCGCCGCAGGGCGAGCAGATGGCACGTAACTACCGTGCGCAGGCGATGTACGGCGGCTCGTTGCTCTCTACCCAGCAAGGCTTATGGGCGAAAGATGGCAACAACTTTGTTTACATTGAGCGGGTTAAAGGTGACGAAGAGTTAGGGGGTATTAGTATTTATGCCTTTAACGAAAATCGTCGTCTGCAATCCGTACGCTATGCCGCTTCCGCGAAGTTTGATCCTGAACATAAAGTCTGGCGTCTGTCGCAGGTTGATGAATCTGACCTGACCAATCCAAAACAAATCACCGGTTCTCAGACCGTGAGCGGCACCTGGAAAACCAACCTCACGCCAGACAAACTGGGCGTGGTGGCGCTGGATCCGGATGCACTCTCTATCAGCGGTTTGCACAACTATGTGAAGTATCTGAAGTCGAGCGGTCAGGACGCCGGACGTTATCAGCTCAACATGTGGAGCAAAATCTTCCAGCCGCTATCCGTGGCGGTGATGATGCTGATGGCACTGTCGTTCATTTTCGGTCCACTGCGTAGCGTGCCGATGGGCGTGCGCGTGGTTACCGGTATCAGCTTCGGTTTTGTGTTCTATGTACTGGATCAGATCTTCGGCCCGCTGACGTTGGTTTACGGCATCCCGCCGATCATCGGCGCACTGTTGCCAAGTGCAAGTTTCTTCTTAATCAGCCTGTGGCTGTTAATGAGAAAATCGTAACCAGATGAGTGAAGAAAGGGAGCGAAAGCTCCCTTTTACATTGTTGGCAAAGTGCGCTTTGTTCATGCCGGATGCGGCGTGAATGCCTTGTTCGGCCTACAAAATCATGCAAATTCAATATATTGCAGTGGCGTAGGCCTGATAAGACGCGATAGCGTCGCATCAGGCAAAGACAAATCGCACCAGACTTACCTTTTTCTCCCCCCAAGCAAGCTCCCCAGCACACCGCGTATAATCTGGTTCGTGACCTGGCGGGCGGCACTTTTCGCCATAGTCTGTACTACGCCATCTTTCTTTCCGCCACGCGGTCCGGTAGTGCCAAACAAAATGTCCTTTAACCCACCGAGAATACCGTCATCCACAGCCATCTCTTTTCCTTTGGCTGGTGGATTATTTTGCTGTTCGGTACTGGTTTGCACACCTTTTTGCAGCATCTCATAGGCAGATTCCCGATCCACGTCATCTTCATACTTGCCATACACCGGGGAGTGATTAATCAGGCCGTTACGCTCATCTTCTGTCACCGGTCCCATCCGTGAACAAGGTGCAATCACCATTGCACGCTCCACCACAGAAGGACTACCTTTCGCATCAAGAAATGAGACCAACGCTTCGCCGGTTCCCAGCTCCTGGATCGCCTTTTCTGTATCAAACGCTGGATTGGGTCGCATGGTTTGCGCTGCCGTCTTCACCGCTTTCTGGTCTTTCGGCGTAAAGGCGCGCAGAGCGTGTTGAACGCGATTCCCCAACTGCCCGAGTACGTTGTCGGGTATATCCGAAGGGTTTTGCGAGACAAACCAGACGCCCACGCCTTTCGAGCGGATAAGCCGTATGACCTGCTCAATTTTATCCAGCAGCACTTGCGGTGCATCGTTAAATAGCAGATGCGCCTCATCGAAGAAAAAGACGAGTTTCGGTTTATCCAGATCCCCCGCTTCCGGCAGTTGCTCATACAGCTCAGAAAGCATCCACAGCAGACTGGCAGCGTACAGTTTTGGCATCTGGTAGAGCTTTTCGGCGCTAAGGATATTGATAACGCCTTTGCCGTTAGCATCGGTACGCATCCAGTCTTTGATATCCAGCATTGGCTCACCAAAGAAATGCGTCGCTCCTTGCTGCTCCAGCGACAGTAATCCGCGTTGGATTGCACCAACAGATGCGTTACTGATATTGCCATACTGATTCTGGAATGATTTGGCGTTATCTCCGATGTACTGGGTAATGGCCCGAAGATCTTTAAAGTCGAGCAACAACAGTCCCTGATCGTCAGCAATGCGGAAGATGATATCCAGCACGCCAGTTTGCACGTCGTTAAGATTTAACAGTCGTGCAAGCAACAGCGGCCCCAGATCGGAGACCGTTGCCCTTACTGGATGGCCTTTCTCACCAAAAATATCCCACACCACCGCTGGATTCGAATGCGGTTGCCAGTCGTTGACACCGATACTTTTTAACCGAGCGAGCAGTTTTTCCGAGGTCGTACCTTCCTGTGCAACCCCGGTCAAATCGCCTTTCACATCGGCCATAAACACAGGTACACCGATTTCTGACAGTGATTCCGCTAGTTTTTGCAGCGTGACAGTTTTACCCGTCCCCGTTGCGCCAGTAATCAGCCCGTGACGGTTAGCCATAGCGGGTAATAAAAACAGTTCCGTGTCAGGCGTGCGTGCAATTAAAAGTGGTTCGCTCATGAGATTTCCTCCAGTTCCCTGCCTGGAGTATAGGCACGGTTGAAAAGTTTTCACCACTAAATTCAGCCGATTGCGAGATGTCTTAAAGGCCGGGCAGAATCGACCTGGTAAAGGGATCAGAAGACAGCTTTCAGAACCACGCGGTAGCGCGCCTTACCGTCACGTACATGCTGGATGGCATCGTTAATTTTCGACATCGGGAACCGTTCGGTTGTTGGTGCGACTTTGCTGCGGGCAGCGAAGCGCATCAGCTTACGCAGTTCATACGGCGTACCGGTTGTCGAGCCTGAGACGCTCGACATCTTGCGGCGTCAGTTCACCGGGCTCGTACTCATAAAGTTCCAGTTCCCGGCTGCCTCTTTTGCGGCATAGCCCACATGCTTTTGTCCTTCTCATGTGTTGTCTGGAAAGTGTAGAGCATGGCTGGGCGTGGTGTCTGGAGTGTGACAGAGGTTACACATCGCTGAAGACAATGCTGAAATTTTCAGCACTTAGCGATGTGGGTGCAAGCTGACGCTTGCATGGCGGCGCATGACAGGTATAATCCACAACGTTTTCC
This sequence comes from Escherichia sp. MOD1-EC7011, assembly GCF_002965005.1. Classification (NCBI taxonomy): domain Bacteria; kingdom Pseudomonadati; phylum Pseudomonadota; class Gammaproteobacteria; order Enterobacterales; family Enterobacteriaceae; genus Escherichia; species Escherichia sp. MOD1-EC7011. Next base: position 105,963 of record NZ_PTRD01000024.1, on the reverse strand, counting down.
GCATACCTCTTCAGTGCCGAAGTGGCGAAATCGGTAGACGCAGTTGATTCAAAATCAACCGTAGAAATACGTGCCGGTTCGAGTCCGGCCTTCGGCACCAAAAGTATGCAATAGCTTGTTTTTCAACGAGTTATGGTGAAAACCCTGTCTATTGCTACTAATCTTTTCCCGTAATCTATTACCTTGGACTGCCGCTATGGTTGATGATGGTAATGGGAGATCTTAACTGTAACGGCCTCTAGTTGTACTGCTCGAACAGGTATTAAAAACTCGAAGCTGATGACGATACCACGTCTATAAATCCTTCCAAAGCAGATTAACTAAGCATTCAAGCCCGATGTGCTGTCTTCCTGTATCTGATTTTGAGATCTGAATGGCGGCGTAAACAAGTCTATGGTGGTGTGTATCTGTAAACGATATGCAGGCTCTGCCAGCATTTCAGCCATGCCCCTGCAAAGGTACACAGTTATCCTGATAATGTTCCGGAGTTATCGGGGGAGGCTTTGGGTGTTTTGCCCTGACACTCATTACGCAGTTGTTTGACCCACCTTGTAATCGTGGAAAGGCCGACATCCATAGCTTTGAATGTATCTGCCACTGTGTAGTTCTGGTCAACAACCAGTTGAGTGGATTCGCGTTTGGATTCTGGACTAAAACTTCTTCTTTTCATTGGTGCACCTGTGTTGTTATGAGGTGGGCTTATCACTTCTGTTCAGGTGGCCAAATTCAATAAACCACGACATAAGTTGTGAGAGAGTAAAACTTTTGCTGTAACTTTCAAAGTCAGAAAATTATACTACATCCAAACACTTAATGGATGTCGGGAGAATACAATGTCAAAAGAGACGTCTTTTGTTAAGAATGCTGAGGAACTTGCAAAGCAAAAAATGGATGCTATTAACCCTGAACTTTCTTCAAAATTTAAATTTTTAATAAAATTCCTGTCTCAGTTTCCTGAAGCTTGCTCTAAACCTCGTTCAAAAAAAATGCAGAATAAAGTTGGTCAAGAGGAACATATTGAATATTTAGCTCGTAGTTTTCATGAGAGTCGATTGCCAAGAAAACCCACGCCACCTACAACGGTTCCTGATGAGGTGGTTAGCATAGTTCTTAATATAAGTTTTAATATACAGCCTGAAAATCTTGAGAGAATAAAAGAAGAACATAGATTGTCGATGGCTGCTGAGAATATTGTAGGTGATTTGCTTGAAAGGTATCTTGCTGAAAAACTAGAACCTTCTGGATGGATATGGTGTTCAGGCACAAGTGTTAAAGCAGTTGATTTTATTCACTATGATGAAAAAAACAATGAATGGAACCTGCTCCAAGTTAAAAATAGAGATAATACCGAAAACTCATCGAGTAGTAAGATTAGAGATAATACAACAATAAAAAAATGGTTTAGAACTTACTCACAGCGTGATGCTACTAATTGGGAAAATTTTCCAGATGAAGTATCATCTAAGAATTTAAATGAAGAAGACTTCAGAGCTTTTGTTAAAAATTATTTGGTAAAAATAATATAAAGAGGAGGAAAACACTTCATTTTTATCATAATAATTATTCTGGAATAAATCTAACGCATCCAACATAGAGTAAGAATAAAAGGGTAGGCCATGAAACCTACCCTGTAGAGACTGTGATTAAAATTGTGTAATTGCCTGATTTTGATATGTTCACTCCAGTAACGGAGACAGGCAATTATGGACGAAAAGAAACTCAAAGCCCTTGTGGCTGAACTGGCTAAAGGCCTTAAAACCGAAGCAGATCTCAATGCTTTTTCCCGCATGTTGACGAAGCGTACCGTCGAAACGGCGCTCAATGCGGAGCTGACTGACCACCTCGGGTATGAGAAAAATGTGCCCAAAACAGGCTCAAACACCCGCAATGGCTACTCGTCAAAACGGTGTTATGCGATGACGGCGAGATCGAACTGAACACGTCGCGTGACCGTGAAAACACCTTCGAACCGCAGTTGATTAAGAAGCACCAGACGCGCATTACGCAGATGGACAGCCAGATTTTATCCCTCTACGCCAAAGATATGACTACCCGCGAAATTGTCGCCACCTTCAAAGAGATGTACGACGCAGATGTGTCACCCACGCTGATATGTAAAGTCACTGATGCGGTCAAAGAGCAGGTTGCAGAATGGCAAAATCGACCTCTGGATGCACTGTATCCCATTGTTTACCTTGACTATATCGTGGTGAAAGTTCGTCAAGGTGGCACCGTAATTAACAAAGCGGTGTTCCTTGCACTCGGTATTAATACTGAAGTTCAGAAAGAGTTGCTGGGCATGTGGCTGGCCGAGAACGAAGGGGCGAAGTTCTGGCTGGGTATGCTGACAGAGCTTAAGAATCGGGGGCTTCAGGATATCCTTATTGCCTGCGTGGACGGTCTGAAAGGCTTCCCGGATGCGATAAACAGCGTGTATCCGCAGACGCACATCCAGTTGTGCATCATTCATATGGTGCGCAACAGCCTGAAATACGTATCGTGGAAGGACTACAAAGCCGTCACCGGCGGGTTAAAAACGGTGTATCAGGCGCCAACAGAAGAGGCGGCGCTAGTGGCACTGGAGCAGTTCTCGGATGTCTGGGACGATAAATACCCGCAAATCAGCAAAAGCTGGCGTGCGCACTGGGAAAATCTCAACACGTTCTTCGGCTATTCGCCCGATATCCGCAAGGCCATCTACACCACGAACGCTATCGAATCGCTGAACAGCGTGATCCGTGCGGCCATTAAGAAGCGTAAAGTGTTCCCGACTGACGACTCGCTGCGGAAGGTCATTTCTCTGGCGATCAAGGATGCATCAAAAAAATGGAATATGCCAATCCAGAGCTGGCGGCTGGCGATGAGTCGCTTTATTATCGAGTTCGGTGACCGCCTGAGCGATCACCTTTAATATGGCAGCAATTACACAGAATTATTTACAGGGTCTATCTTTTATTTATCTTATCTAAAAGATGTACCACAGATTTGCCAACAGCAAATGACAGATTAACAGGAACAGCGTTTCCTATTTGCTTATATTTCGCTGACATTGGGCCTTCAAATACCCATTCATCGGGGAAGGTCTGTATTCTTGCATACTCACGCACAGTTAATGGTCTTGTTTCTTCTGGGTGGCAACGCTCTGTTTGTTTCTGTGCTGGGGCGCATGTTAATGTTAGGCTTGGTTCATCCCATGACAAGCGACGAGCCATACCAGTTTTGCCCCCACCTAAGTAAAAACTCTTGAGCATGTATTCTTTTTGAATATCTTCAGGAAGATCTCTCCAGTAGCCACCGGGAGGAACCATACTTAGGATCTCTGCTTTTCTTTTGGGATATTTTTGTCCTTCAGATTCTGGCACGTCGCTATCGTACAGCTCTCCCTTTTTTAATGCATCTTTAAGGGTTAATATTTTATTGTAAGAAGAAGGCCACTCATAATCGATGCCATCAGCAAGATCATTTCTTACAGCTACAATGATCAAACGCTCGCGTTTTTGCGGCACTTTGTAGAAAATAGCCTTAAGCACTCTTGGCTCAAATAAAGTGTAGCCCAAGTCTGTGATAATATTTTTTATTGTTTCTAAAGTTCGTCCATCATCATGATTTAGCAACCCTCGAACATTCTCTGCTAAAAGAACTTTCGGATTGATTTCTTTAGCGGCTCGGGCGAATTCAAAGAAAAGGGTGCCCCGTGTATCTTCAAAACCAAGTTTTTTGCCTGCATAAGAGAATGCCTGGCAAGGAAAGCCACCAGCCAGCACATCAACGGTATTCCTATAAGGGGTGAAGTCTACTTGGCTCACATCACCTTCAACCACATTCCATTCAGGCCTATTTTTTCGTAACGTCTTACAAGCATGGGAGTCAATTTCATTTAGTAAAACAGATTTTAAACCGGCTTTTTCTAAACCTAAAGCCATCCCCCCTGCGCCAGCAAATAACTCTAATACAGTATAAATATTATTGCTTATTTTAGTCTCATCAGGCCACTGGCTTTTAAATAAAAACTGAGCTTGTTCAAAATTTTTAAGTTGCTCTTTTTTATAAAATCGATAGTTGTTTTCGTCATTTCTTTGAGAAACTAATTTTCCAGCAGTATCCCAACGCCTTAAAGTTTCTTTTGAAACGCCCAAAATGTCTGCAACTTCTGAAAGTGAAAACTCTTCCTTTAACATATTTAGTAACCATGCCAACATTAGTCATGGTTACTACTGTATGGGTTTACATGTGCCTTGTCAAACGTTGATCATGGTTATCAGCCGTAAGCGAGCCCAAAATACTTAATAAAACTATCTTTATCAGGGATGGAAAAACCTTGCTGCCCAAGACGTTCGCTCAAAATATACTCAATTGCGTGAGGAAGAGCACTATGGAGTTCTTGCAGAGCATCTGGTCTGCCAGTGACAAGCTCATAGAAACTCGCACCATCAATGATTCGAATGTTAGGGTTCGAAGGACACAGAGTACCACTACCTTTATTGGAAGGGGTAAAGGGGCTGTTATATCTGATAGGTTTACGAGGGATTATATTAACAAAGTACGCACAGTAATCCTTAAATCGGCTATGTTTTGGTGATACCAACTCATCTAAGCCTTTATATTTATCTGCTAAATCCCCGCCAGTAACCGTTGAGTATTTATTTTTCACCTCAGCGATGATTCTTCTTTCTTCGTTGAGAAGATCAACGATGCCACCAATCCCCATATCCCGCCATCCTTCAACATGGCCGAGAATTTTTTGGTGAAACGTACCAACATGATTTTGAATGGTTTTCTGCTGTTGTCGTGCAAGTTCGGAGTTTCGCCACTCTTCATGGGATGAGAACCCCGGAGCTTCAAAAAGTGCACCAAAAGGGTCAATCACATTGCTGGTAAAAGTCTTCTCAGCGGCGTCTTTTTTCTTTTTAGCTTTCGTTAATAAGGTTTCAACTTCGTTAAAAAGATCTTCATCACTGATATATTCAAGTAATGACATAGTTGTCTCTCCATCATTCTTTATAATTCAATAAGTTTTTCGCGTAATAACCTTTGGGGACTATTGCGGTTGCGGCTAATTACACGACAGCTCTCAAAAACGACACTGGAGCAAGTTTTCTAATCATAACGATTACAGACATAGATGAAAACGATCAATAAGCACTTAAAGGGCGTATGTTTGTTGTGGCGGGATTTGAATGGCTTGTGCTGAGGATTCGAGCAATATGTTACAGTGATAGAGGATTTTAACACCTAAATTTTAAGATAAATAATTAATTCTATATATCGCGATACACCAATAGTCGTTACCACCTTCATCTTATCATCAAGAAAGACATAGACCTTCGTCTGCTCTCCCGGTGTGAAGACGTTATAGCTAACCTTACTGCTTTTTGTTCCGAGAGCATGACTGCGCTGAGGATTGTCTGAAGTGGTTTATCATGATAGCGATGGTGTGCCAGATCCCATCTCTGCGCTTAGTTCTGGATGGTTTGGGGTTGTAAGTAGATCCGTTTTAGTTCCCCACCAAATAATGGTGCTGTCGATATTCCTCTGGTGTCATATTGTTCAGTGATTCATGTGGGCGTTCACAGTTATATTCTGATAACCATTTCTCCGTGATTTCCCGTACTTCATTCAGCGTTCTGCATCGGCTTATCCACTAGATAAACTCCAGTGTTACTGCATGTTTCTCTGCTCATCCCCATGAGCAGATATTTGATGACGAGTTATTTATCCTTCCCTATGACCCGAAGGGCAGCAGGCATATCATTTTCCATTGACTGGTTCGGGTGGATAAGATGAATGACATCGTGTCAAAGCACTCTCTGACGGCGTTGCCAGTAAAATGAGATGTGATGTTTTTATAAGCGGTGAGGAAAAGAGTTTTTCAAAGGCTATGAACTCCGCAATGTTGACATCTACTTCGCTGCTCACTGGCACACATTGTTAATGCAAATCATGACATCTTTGCTTATTTGACTGTCAGCAAAGATTTTACAGAGGAAATCCAGATAACCCCGCCCTTGATGGGCAGGGTTAACGTCGAATTACTGGCCTTTGTTTTCCAGATTCTCAACCTGCGGTACGCCGGAAGCGGCAGAAGATGAGAGCAGACCCGTTTTGGCATAACCGAAAAGTTTCTCGCGAGTATCGGTGATATCCAGGTTGCGCATGGTCAGTTGACCAATACGATCATCTGGCGAGAACACCGAGTCACCTTTTTCCATCGTCAGACGTTCTGGTTTGTAAGTCAGGTTGTCAGAGACGGTATTGAGGATGGAGTAATCATTCCCGCGACGCAGCTCCAGAGTAACTTCACCTGTAATCTGGCTGGCAACCCAGCGTTGCAGAGAGTCACGTAGCATCAATGCCTGGGAATCGAACCAACGTCCCTGGTACAGCAAACGGCCTAACTGACGACCATGCGCGTGATACTGCTCGATGGTGTCTTCATTGTGAATACCGGTCAGTAGACGTTCATAAGCGATATGCAGCAGCGCCATCCCCGGAGCTTCGTAGATGCCACGGCTTTTCGCTTCGATGATACGGTTTTCGATTTGGTCGCTCATGCCCAGGCCGTGACGACCGCCGATGCGGTTGGCTTCCAGCATCATTTCCACATCATCGCTAAAGGTTTTGCCGTTCAGCGCCACCGGATGACCCTGTTCAAAACGTACCGTGACTTCTTCTGCCGGGATCTTCACACTCTCATCCCAGAATTTCACGCCCATAATCGGGTTGACGATTTTGACGCTGGAATTGAGATATTCCAGATCTTTCGCTTCGTGCGTCGCACCAAGCATGTTGGAGTCGGTGGAGTAGGCTTTCTCGACCGACATTTTGTAGTCGAAACCGCAGGCAATCATAAATTCAGACATTTCATGACGACCGCCTAACTCATCAATAAAGTCAGTATCAAGCCACGGTTTGTAAATTTGCAGTTCTGCGTTGGTCAACAGGCCGTAACGATAGAAACGTTCGATATCGTTTCCTTTATAGGTGCTGCCATCACCCCAGATGTTAACGCCATCTTCTTTCATCGCAGCAACTAGCATGGTGCCAGTCACGGCACGGCCCAGCGGCGTGGTGTTGAAATAGGTCAGGCCGCCAGTGGTGTTATGGAAAGCACCACACTGAATAGCAGCAATGCCTTCGGCCACCAGTTGTTTGCGGCAGTCGATTAGACGAGCGTTCTCCGCGCCGTATTCCATGGCACGACGAGGGATCGCATCATAATCCTCTTCGTCTGGCTGACCCAAATTTGCAGTATATGCATAAGGAACAGCTCCCTTTTGTCGCATCCACAGCAGTGCGGCACTGGTGTCCAGACCGCCAGAAAAAGCGATGCCAATACGTTGACCTACCGGGAGATGCTTGAGAATCGTCGTCATAAAATAACACCCTGCTTGATTAACTGATGATGAGCCTGGATTTCCGCTCTCACTGAATTTTTATGCAAAATAAATGAGTTTTCATTTAATCATCTTTTATCGGAGACCGGAAGAGTTTAGTGCGTTTTTTGTAAAATAATGCGCTTAAGAGAAGTAAGGTGAGGTAGAAATTATTCAATCAATGAAAGTGAACAGGATATCCATTCACGTGAGTAGCAATAAATGTTGACAAAATGTGGCGTGGATCACTATAATGACCGCAGATTTTACGTCCCGTCTCGGTACACCAAATCCCAGCAGTATTTGCATTTTTTACTCAAAACGAGTAGAATTTGCCACGTTTCAGGCGCGGGGTGGAGCAGCCTGGTAGCTCGTCGGGCTCATAACCCGAAGGTCGTCGGTTCAAATCCGGCCCCCGCAACCACTTTCCCTTAGAGTTCTTTTTCAAATATACTGTGAAGACTTCGGCCTTCGTAGTGGGATTTGAAAAAATCCTTCTGGAAAGTGCTCCAGACCGCATTTGCGGTTATAGGGTTCAGTTATATAAAGCCCCGATTTATCGGGGTTTTTTGTTATCTGACTACAGAATAACTGGGCTTTAGGCCCTTTTTTTATGTCTTGGGGGTGGGCTTGTCCACATTAGAGCAAAAATTAACAGAGATGATTACTGCGCCAGTTGAGGCCCTGGGTTTTGAACTGGTTGGCATCGAGTTTATTCGCGGTCGCACATCCACACTGCGCATCTATATTGATAGTGAAGATGGCATCAATGTTGATGATTGTGCTGATGTGAGCCACCAGGTAAGTGCCGTGTTGGATGTTGAAGATCCCATCACCGTTGCTTATAACCTGGAAGTCTCCTCACCGGGTCTCGATCGCCCACTGTTCACGGCTGAACACTACGCCCGTTTCGTCGGAGAAGAGGTGACTCTGGTTCTCCGCATGGCGGTACAAAACCGTCGTAAATGGCAGGGCGTTATCAAAGCGGTAGACGGTGAAATGATCACAGTTACCGTCGAAGGTAAAGATGAAGTGTTCGCGCTGAGTAATATCCAGAAGGCGAACCTGGTTCCCCACTTTTAATAGTCTGGATGAGGTGAAAACCCCGCGATGAACAAAGAAATTTTGGCTGTAGTTGAAGCCGTCTCCAATGAAAAGGCGCTGCCTCGCGAGAAAATTTTCGAAGCGTTGGAAAGCGCGTTGGCTACAGCAACCAAGAAAAAATATGAACAAGAGATCGACGTTCGCGTACAGATCGATCGCAAAAGTGGTGATTTTGACACCTTCCGTCGCTGGCTGATTGTTGATGAAGTCACACAGCCGACCAAAGAAATCACCCTTGAAGCTGCGCGTTTTGAAGATGAAAGCCTGAACCTGGGCGATTACGTTGAAGATCAGATTGAGTCTGTCACCTTTGACCGCATTACGACCCAGACGGCAAAACAGGTTATCGTGCAGAAAGTTCGTGAAGCCGAACGCGCGATGGTTGTTGATCAGTTCCGTGAACACGAAGGTGAAATCATCACCGGCGTGGTGAAAAAAGTAAACCGCGATAACATCTCTCTGGATCTGGGTAACAATGCTGAAGCTGTCATCCTGCGTGAAGACATGCTGCCGCGTGAAAACTTCCGCCCTGGCGACCGCGTTCGTGGCGTGCTTTATTCCGTTCGCCCGGAAGCGCGTGGCGCGCAGCTTTTCGTCACCCGTTCCAAACCGGAAATGCTGATCGAACTGTTCCGCATTGAAGTGCCGGAAATCGGCGAAGAAGTGATTGAAATTAAAGCTGCCGCTCGCGATCCTGGCTCTCGTGCGAAAATCGCGGTGAAAACCAACGATAAACGTATCGATCCAGTAGGTGCTTGTGTCGGTATGCGTGGTGCCCGTGTTCAGGCAGTTTCCACCGAGCTTGGCGGCGAGCGTATCGATATCGTCCTGTGGGATGATAACCCGGCGCAGTTCGTTATTAATGCAATGGCACCGGCAGACGTTGCTTCTATCGTGGTGGATGAAGATAAACACACCATGGATATCGCCGTTGAAGCTGGTAATCTGGCGCAAGCAATTGGCCGTAACGGTCAGAACGTGCGTCTGGCTTCGCAGCTGAGTGGTTGGGAACTCAACGTAATGACCGTTGACGACCTGCAGGCTAAACATCAGGCGGAAGCACACGCAGCGATCGATACCTTCACCCGTTATCTCGACATTGACGAAGACTTTGCCACTGTCCTGGTAGAAGAAGGCTTCTCGACGCTGGAAGAACTGGCCTATGTGCCGATGAAAGAGCTGTTGGAAATTGAAGGCCTTGATGAGCCGACTGTTGAAGCACTGCGCGAGCGTGCTAAAAATGCACTGGCCACCATTGCACAGGCCCAGGAAGAAAGCCTCGGTGATAACAAACCGGCTGACGATCTGCTGAACCTTGAAGGGATGGATCGTGATTTGGCATTCAAACTGGCCGCCCGTGGCGTTTGTACGCTGGAAGATCTCGCCGAACAGGGCATTGATGATCTGGCTGATATCGAAGGGTTGACCGACGAAAAAGCCGGAGCACTGATTATGGCTGCCCGTAATATTTGCTGGTTCGGTGACGAAGCGTAATAAACTGTAGCAGGAAGGAACAGCATGACAGATGTAACGATTAAAACGCTGGCCGCAGAGCGACAGACCTCCGTGGAACGCCTGGTACAGCAATTTGCTGATGCAGGTATCCGGAAGTCTGCTGACGACTCTGTGACTGCACAAGAGAAACAGACTTTAATTGACCACCTGAATCAGAAAAATTCAGGGCCGGACAAATTAACGCTGCAACGTAAAACACGTAGCACCCTTAACATTCCTGGTACCGGTGGAAAAAGCAAATCGGTACAAATCGAAGTCCGCAAGAAACGCACCTTTGTGAAACGCGATCCGCAAGAGGCTGAACGCCTTGCAGCGGAAGAGCAAGCGCAGCGTGAAGCGGAAGAGCAAGCCCGTCGTGAGGCAGAAGAATTGGCCAAACGCGAGGCGCAACAAAAAGCTGAACGTGAGGCCGCAGAACAAGCTAAACGTGAAGCCGCTGAACAAGCGAAACGTGAAGCTGCGGAAAAAGACAAAGTGAGCAATCAACAAGACGATATGACTAAAAACGCCCAGGCTGAAAAAGCCCGCCGTGAGCAGGAAGCTGCAGAGCTCAAGCGTAAAGCTGAAGAAGAAGCGCGTCGTAAACTCGAAGAAGAAGCACGTCGCGTTGCTGAAGAAGCACGTCGTATGGCGGAAGAAAACAAATGGACTGATAGCGCGGAACCGACCGAAGATTCCAGCGATTATCACGTTACAACCTCTCAACATGCTCGCCAGGCAGAAGACGAAAGCGATCGTGAAGTCGAAGGCGGTCGTGGCCGTGGTCGTAACGCGAAAGCAGCGCGTCCGAAAAAAGGCAACAAACACTCTGAATCTAAGGCCGATCGCGAAGAAGCGCGCGCAGCAGTACGTGGCGGTAAAGGCGGAAAACGCAAAGGTTCTTCACTGCAGCAGGGCTTCCAGAAGCCAGCTCAGGCCGTTAACCGTGACGTGGTGATCGGCGAAACCATCACCGTTGGCGAACTGGCGAACAAGATGGCGGTTAAAGGCTCTCAGGTTATCAAAGCGATGATGAAACTGGGTGCAATGGCAACCATCAACCAGGTCATCGACCAGGAAACCGCACAGTTGGTTGCCGAAGAGATGGGCCACAAAGTTATCCTGCGTCGTGAAAACGAACTGGAAGAAGCGGTAATGAGCGACCGTGATACTGGCGCTGCGGCTGAACCGCGCGCGCCGGTCGTGACCATTATGGGTCACGTTGACCACGGTAAAACTTCTCTGCTGGACTACATTCGTTCAACGAAAGTGGCCTCCGGCGAAGCAGGCGGCATTACCCAGCACATCGGTGCATACCACGTTGAAACTGAAAACGGCATGATCACCTTCCTGGACACCCCGGGGCACGCCGCGTTTACTTCAATGCGTGCACGTGGTGCGCAGGCAACGGATATCGTAGTTCTTGTTGTCGCTGCAGATGACGGCGTAATGCCGCAGACCATTGAAGCAATCCAGCACGCGAAAGCGGCGGGTGTGCCGGTTGTGGTTGCTGTGAACAAAATCGATAAGCCAGAAGCCGATCCAGATCGCGTTAAAAACGAACTGTCCCAGTACGGCATTCTGCCGGAAGAGTGGGGCGGTGAAAGCCAGTTCGTACACGTATCTGCAAAAGCAGGTACAGGTATCGACGAACTGCTGGATGCGATCCTGCTGCAGGCTGAAGTTCTGGAACTGAAAGCCGTGCGTAACGGGATGGCGAGCGGTGCGGTCATCGAATCCTTCCTCGATAAAGGTCGTGGTCCGGTTGCAACTGTGCTGGTACGTGAAGGTACTCTGCACAAGGGCGACATCGTTCTGTGTGGCTTCGAATACGGTCGTGTTCGTGCAATGCGTAACGAACTGGGTCAGGAAGTGCTGGAAGCAGGCCCGTCCATTCCGGTGGAAATCCTTGGCCTGTCCGGTGTTCCGGCTGCGGGTGACGAAGTTACCGTTGTTCGTGACGAGAAGAAAGCTCGTGAAGTTGCACTGTACCGTCAGGGCAAATTCCGTGAAGTTAAACTGGCGCGTCAGCAGAAATCTAAACTCGAGAACATGTTCGCCAACATGACCGAAGGCGAAGTTCATGAAGTGAACATCGTACTGAAGGCTGACGTTCAGGGTTCTGTGGAAGCGATTTCCGATTCCTTGCTGAAACTGTCTACTGACGAAGTTAAAGTGAAGATCATCGGTTCTGGCGTAGGTGGTATCACCGAAACCGACGCGACCCTGGCGGCTGCATCCAACGCGATTCTGGTTGGCTTCAACGTTCGTGCTGATGCCTCTGCGCGTAAAGTGATTGAAGCGGAAAGCCTGGATCTGCGTTACTACTCCGTCATCTATAACCTGATCGATGAAGTTAAAGCGGCGATGAGCGGTATGCTGTCTCCGGAACTGAAACAGCAGATCATCGGTCTGGCAGAAGTGCGTGACGTGTTCAAATCACCGAAATTCGGCGCCATCGCAGGCTGTATGGTTACCGAAGGTGTGGTTAAACGTCACAACCCGATCCGCGTTCTGCGCGACAACGTGGTTATCTACGAAGGCGAGCTGGAGTCCCTGCGCCGCTTCAAAGATGACGTTAACGAAGTCCGTAACGGTATGGAATGTGGTATCGGCGTTAAGAACTACAACGACGTCCGCACTGGCGATGTGATCGAAGTATTCGAAATCATCGAGATTCAGCGTACGATTGCCTAAGGTTGATTGGGTGTAGGCCGGATAAGGCGTTTGAGTCACTTCCGGCAGCCGTTGCCTGATGTGACGCTGGCGCGTCTTATCAGGCCTACGTGAACAGCCCTTCCACCTGAAATTAATTTTAAAAAGGGGCTTATGGCCCCTTTTTTGTCAGGAGAATTTATTATGGCGAAAGAATTTGGTCGCCCGCAGCGCGTAGCGCAGGAAATGCAAAAAGAGATCGCTCTCATCCTGCAACGCGAAATTAAAGATCCTCGTCTGGGCATGATGACCACCGTTTCCGGTGTCGAAATGTCTCGTGACCTGGCGTATGCCAAAGTGTATGTCACTTTCCTCAACGACAAAGATGAAGATGCGGTAAAAGCGGGCATCAAAGCGTTGCAGGAAGCCTCTGGTTTCATCCGCAGCCTGCTGGGCAAAGCGATGCGTCTGCGTATCGTGCCGGAACTGACCTTCTTCTACGACAACTCATTGGTTGAAGGGATGCGTATGTCAAACCTGGTGACCAGCGTGGTCAAACATGACGAAGAACGTCGTGTTAACCCGGACGACAGCAAGGAGGACTAATGAGTCGTCCTCGTCGTCGCGGTCGCGACATTAACGGCGTTTTGTTGCTGGATAAACCGCAGGGTATGTCCAGCAACGATGCGCTGCAAAAAGTGAAACGCATTTATAACGCCAACCGTGCCGGACACACCGGCGCGCTGGATCCGCTGGCAACCGGCATGTTACCGATTTGCCTTGGGGAAGCGACGAAGTTTTCCCAGTATCTGCTGGACTCCGACAAACGCTATCGGGTGATTGCGCGTCTTGGGCAGCGTACCGATACTTCCGACGCTGACGGACAAATCGTTGAGGAGCGTCCGGTAACCTTTAGTGCAGAGCAACTGGCGGCAGCACTGGATACGTTCCGTGGCGATATCGAACAGATCCCTTCGATGTATTCGGCGCTGAAATATCAGGGCAAAAAACTGTATGAGTACGCGCGTCAGGGCATTGAAGTCCCACGCGAAGCGCGTCCGATTACCGTTTATGAATTGCTGTTTATTCGTCATGAAGGCAATGAGCTGGAACTGGAAATTCATTGCTCAAAAGGCACCTATATCCGCACCATCATTGACGACCTGGGTGAAAAACTCGGCTGTGGCGCGCATGTTATTTACCTGCGCCGTCTGGCAGTAAGTAAATATCCAGTCGAACGGATGGTGACTCTGGAACATCTGCGTGAACTGGTTGAGCAAACTGAACAGCAAGAGATTCCGGCGGCACAATTGCTTGATCCATTATTGATGCCAATGGACAGTCCAGCTTCGGACTACCCGGTAGTGAATCTTCCGTTAACATCTTCTGTTTACTTCAAAAATGGTAACCCGGTTCGTACATCTGGTGCGCCGCTGGAAGGACTGGTTCGTGTTACAGAAGGTGAGAACGGCAAGTTTATCGGTATGGGCGAAATTGACGATGAAGGCCGTGTCGCGCCTCGTCGCCTGGTGGTTGAATACCCGGCGTAATGTTAACCGTCTTGCGATAACAGGTCGCTACGAGTAGAATACTGCCGCTTAACGTCGCGTAAATTGTTTAACACTTTGCGTAACGTACACTGGGATCGCTGAATTAGAGATCGGCGTCCTTTCATTCTATATACTTTGGAGTTTTAAAATGTCTCTAAGTACTGAAGCAACAGCTAAAATCGTTTCTGAGTTTGGTCGTGGTGAAAACGACACCGGTTCTACCGAAGTTCAGGTAGCACTGCTGACTGCACAGATCAACCACCTGCAGGGTCACTTTGCAGAGCACAAAAAAGATCACCACAGCCGTCGTGGTCTGCTGCGCATGGTTTCTCAGCGTCGTAAACTGCTCGACTACCTGAAACGTAAAGACGTAGCACGTTACACCCAGCTCATTGAGCGTCTGGGTCTGCGTCGCTAATTCTTGCGAGTTTCAGAAAAGGGGCCTGAGTGGCCCCTTTTTTCAAGCTAACGGCAGCAATTCACTGGAAACTAATGTATTGTTGCTATGAATGATCTTCCGTTGCAGAGGTTCGCGCGGCTAATGAGAGGCTTTACCCACATCAGGCTGGGTTAGGGTTGTCATTAGTCGCGAGGATGCGCAGAAGATCGGGTATTAACACCAGCGCCGTTAAGGTGCTGTCTAAGAAAGAGAAAGGATATTACATTGCTTAATCCGATCGTTCGTAAATTCCAGTACGGTCAACACACCGTAACTCTGGAAACTGGCATGATGGCGCGTCAAGCCACTGCCGCTGTTATGGTTAGTATGGATGACACTGCGGTATTCGTTACCGTTGTTGGTCAGAAAAAAGCCAAACCAGGTCAGGATTTCTTCCCACTGACCGTTAACTATCAGGAGCGTACCTACGCTGCTGGTCGTATCCCGGGTAGCTTCTTCCGTCGTGAAGGCCGCCCAAGCGAAGGCGAAACCCTGATCGCGCGTCTGATTGACCGCCCGATTCGCCCGCTGTTCCCGGAAGGCTTCGTCAACGAAGTTCAGGTTATCGCCACCGTTGTTTCTGTTAACCCGCAGGTTAACCCGGATATCGTCGCGATGATTGGTGCTTCTGCAGCACTGTCTCTGTCTGGTATTCCGTTCAATGGTCCGATTGGTGCTGCCCGCGTGGGTTACATCAATGATCAGTACGTATTGAACCCGACCCAGGACGAGCTGAAAGAGAGCAAACTGGATCTGGTTGTTGCGGGTACTGAAGCCGCTGTACTAATGGTTGAATCTGAAGCTGAACTGCTGAGCGAAGACCAGATGCTGGGCGCAGTGGTGTTCGGTCATGAACAACAGCAGGTTGTTATTCAGAACATCAATGAACTGGTGAAAGAAGCCGGTAAACCGCGTTGGGACTGGCAGCCGGAGCCGGTAAACGAAGAGCTGAACGCACGCGTTGCTGCACTGGCTGAAGCTCGTCTGAGCGATGCTTACCGCATCACCGACAAACAAGAGCGTTATGCGCAGGTTGACGTGATCAAATCTGAAACCATCGCGACGCTGCTTGCTGAAGACGAAACCCTGGACGAAAACGAACTGGGTGAAATTCTGCACGCTATCGAGAAAAACGTTGTTCGTAGCCGCGTACTGGCAGGCGAACCGCGTATCGACGGTCGTGAAAAAGATATGATCCGTGGTCTGGATGTCCGTACTGGCGTGCTGCCGCGTACTCACGGTTCTGCGCTGTTCACCCGTGGTGAAACTCAGGCGCTGGTTACCGCAACGCTGGGTACTGCACGTGACGCGCAGGTTCTTGATGAACTGATGGGCGAGCGTACCGATACCTTCCTGTTCCACTACAACTTCCCTCCGTACTCCGTAGGCGAAACTGGCATGGTCGGTTCTCCGAAGCGTCGTGAAATTGGTCACGGTCGTCTGGCGAAGCGTGGCGTGCTGGCTGTAATGCCGGATATGGACAAATTCCCGTACACCGTACGTGTTGTGTCTGAAATCACCGAATCCAACGGTTCCTCTTCTATGGCTTCCGTGTGCGGCGCTTCTCTGGCGCTGATGGACGCAGGTGTGCCGATCAAAGCCGCCGTTGCGGGTATCGCAATGGGTCTGGTGAAAGAAGGCGACAACTACGTTGTACTGTCTGACATTCTGGGTGACGAAGACCATCTGGGCGATATGGACTTCAAAGTTGCGGGTTCCCGCGACGGTATCTCTGCATTGCAGATGGATATCAAAATTGAAGGTATCACCAAAGAGATCATGCAGGTTGCGCTGAACCAGGCTAAAGGTGCGCGTCTGCATATCCTTGGCGTAATGGAACAGGCGATCAACGCGCCACGTGGCGATATCTCTGAGTTCGCTCCGCGTATCCATACCATCAAGATCAACCCGGACAAGATCAAAGACGTTATCGGTAAAGGCGGTTCTGTTATCCGTGCCCTGACCGAAGAAACCGGCACAACCATCGAAATCGAAGATGACGGTACTGTGAAGATCGCAGCGACCGACGGCGAGAAAGCGAAACATGCTATTCGTCGTATCGAAGAGATCACTGCAGAAATCGAAGTGGGCCGCGTCTACAATGGTAAAGTGACCCGTATCGTTGACTTTGGCGCCTTTGTTGCCATCGGTGGCGGTAAAGAAGGTCTGGTACACATCTCTCAGATCGCTGACAAACGCGTTGAGAAAGTGACCGATTACCTGCAGATGGGTCAGGAAGTGCCGGTGAAAGTTCTGGAAGTTGATCGCCAGGGCCGTATCCGTCTGAGCATTAAAGAAGCGACTGAGCAGTCTCAACCTGCTGCAGCACCGGAAGCTCCGGCTGCTGAACAGGGCGAGTAAGGTTGCCATTTGCCCTCCGCTGCGGCGGGGGGCTTTTAACCGGGCAGGACGCCTTGTTAGCAACCGGGAACAGGACGTTCATTCAACCGTGGTCTTCGGGAGTGGGAAATGAAGCCTTTTTTGCGCTGGTGTTTCGTTGCGACAGCACTTACGCTTGCAGGATGCAGTAATACTTCCTGGCGTAAAAGTGAAGTCCTCGCAGTGCCATTGCAACCGACTTTACAGCAGGAAGTGATTCTGGCACGTATGGAACAGATCCTTGCCAGTCGGGCTTTAACCGATGACGAGCGCGCACAGCTTTTATATGAGCGCGGAGTGTTGTATGATAGTCTCGGTCTGAGGGCATTAGCGCGTAACGATTTTTCGCAGGCGCTGGCAATCCGACCGGATATGCCTGAAGTATTCAATTACTTAGGCATATATTTAACGCAGGCAGGCAATTTTGATGCTGCCTATGAAGCGTTTGATTCTGTACTTGAGCTTGATCCAACTTACAACTACGCGCACTTGAATCGCGGGATCGCATTATATTACGGCGGTCGTGACAAGTTAGCGCAAGATGATCTGCTGGCGTTTTATCAAGACGATCCCAATGATCCTTTCCGTAGTCTGTGGCTTTATCTCGCCGAGCAGAAGCTCGATGAGAAGCAGGCTAAAGAAGTGTTGAAACAGCACTTCGAAAAATCGGACAAGGAGCAGTGGGGATGGAACATTGTCGAGTTCTACCTGGGCAACATTAGCGAACAAACGTTAATGGAAAGGCTCAAGGCGGACGCAACGGATAACACCTCGCTCGCTGAGCATCTCAGTGAAACCAACTTCTATTTAGGTAAGTACTACCTAAGTCTGGGGGATTTGGACAGCGCCACGGCACTGTTCAAACTGGCGGTTGCCAACAACGTTCATAACTTTGTTGAGCACCGATACGCATTGTTGGAATTATCGCTCCTGGGCCAGGACCAAGATGACCTGGCAGAATCGGACCAGCAATAGCTGACGTACACATCAGCCCGTAATCTTATTTGATTGCCATCACCTTAACGGGTGAGGGCGTTGTTGTTCGTTAATACACCTACTTTGAGCCGGTTCACACTTTTCAATGAAAATTGCTGATCAATTTCATGATGAGTTATGTAGACTGGCCGCCATTAATTTTGAGGCACACGTACTACATGGCTGAATTCGAAACCACTTTTGCAGATCTGGGCCTGAAGGCTCCTATCCTTGAAGCCCTTAACGATCTGGGTTACGAAAAACCATCTCCAATTCAGGCAGAGTGTATTCCACATCTGCTGAATGGCCGCGACGTTCTGGGTATGGCTCAGACGGGGAGCGGAAAAACTGCAGCATTCTCTTTACCTCTGTTGCAGAATCTTGATCCTGAGCTGAAAGCACCACAGATTCTGGTGCTGGCACCGACCCGCGAACTGGCGGTACAGGTTGCTGAAGCAATGACGGATTTCTCTAAACACATGCGCGGCGTAAACGTGGTTGCCCTTTACGGCGGCCAGCGTTATGACGTGCAATTACGCGCCCTGCGTCAGGGGCCGCAGATCGTTGTCGGTACTCCGGGCCGTCTGCTGGACCACCTGAAACGTGGCACTCTGGATCTCTCTAAACTGAGCGGTCTGGTTCTGGATGAAGCTGACGAAATGCTGCGCATGGGCTTCATTGAAGACGTTGAAACCATTATGGCGCAGATCCCGGAAGGTCATCAGACCGCTCTGTTCTCCGCCACTATGCCGGAAGCGATCCGTCGCATTACCCGCCGCTTTATGAAAGAGCCGCAGGAAGTGCGTATTCAGTCCAGCGTGACTACCCGTCCTGACATCAGCCAAAGCTACTGGACTGTCTGGGGTATGCGTAAAAACGAAGCACTGGTACGTTTCCTGGAAGCGGAAGATTTTGATGCGGCGATTATCTTCGTTCGTACCAAAAATGCGACTCTGGAAGTGGCTGAAGCCCTTGAGCGTAACGGCTACAACAGCGCCGCGCTGAACGGTGACATGAACCAGGCGCTGCGTGAGCAGACTCTGGAACGCCTGAAAGATGGTCGTCTGGATATCCTGATTGCGACCGACGTTGCGGCTCGTGGCCTGGACGTTGAGCGTATCAGCCTGGTGGTTAACTACGATATCCCGATGGATTCTGAGTCTTACGTTCACCGTATCGGTCGTACCGGTCGTGCGGGTCGTGCTGGCCGCGCGCTGCTGTTCGTTGAGAACCGCGAGCGTCGTCTGCTGCGCAACATTGAACGTACTATGAAGCTGACCATTCCAGAAGTAGAACTGCCGAACGCAGAACTGCTGGGCAAACGCCGTCTGGAAAAATTTGCCGCGAAAGTACAGCAGCAGCTGGAAAGCAGCGATCTGGATCAATACCGTGCACTGCTGAGCAAAATTCAGCCGACTGCAGAAGGTGAAGAACTGGATCTCGAAACTCTGGCAGCCGCACTGCTGAAAATGGCACAGGGTGAACGTACTCTGATTGTTCCGCCAGATGCGCCGATGCGTCCGAAACGTGAATTCCGTGACCGTGATGACCGTGGTCCGCGCGATCGTAACGACCGTGGCCCGCGTGGCGACCGTGAAGATCGTCCGCGTCGTGAACGTCGTGATGTTGGCGACATGCAGCTGTACCGCATTGAAGTGGGCCGCGATGATGGTGTTGAAGTTCGTCATATCGTTGGCGCAATTGCTAACGAAGGCGACATCAGCAGCCGTTACATCGGTAACATCAAGCTGTTTGCTTCTCACTCCACCATCGAACTGCCGAAAGGTATGCCGGGTGAAGTACTGCAACACTTTACGCGTACTCGCATTCTCAACAAACCGATGAACATGCAGTTGCTGGGCGATGCACAGCCGCATACTGGCGGAGAGCGTCGTGGCGGTGGTCGTGGTTTCAGTGGCGAACGTCGTGAAGGCGGTCGTAACTTCAGCGGTGAACGCCGTGAAGGTGGTCGTGGTGATGGTCGTCGTTTTAGCGGCGAACGTCGTGAAGGCCGCGCACCGCGTCGTGATGACTCTACCGGTCGTCGTCGTTTCGGTGGTGATGCGTAATCATCGCTGAACAGCGAAAACAATCTGTAAAATAATATATACAGCCCCGATTTTAACAATCGGGGCTTTTTTTCTGTCTTTTGTACTCGTGTACTGGTACAGTGCAATGCATAACAACGCAGTCGCACTATTTTTCACTGGAGAGAAGCCCTTATGGCAACACTAACCACCACCCAAACGTCACCGTCGCTGCTTGGCGGCGTGGTGATTATCGGCGGCACCATTATTGGCGCAGGAATGTTTTCTCTGCCTGTGGTCATGTCCGGTGCGTGGTTCTTCTGGTCAATGGCGGCGCTAATCTTCACCTGGTTTTGTATGCTGCATTCCGGTTTGATGATTCTGGAAGCTAACCTCAATTATCGAATCGGTTCGAGCTTTGACACCATCACCAAAGATTTGCTGGGCAAAGGCTGGAACGTGGTCAACGGCATTTCCATTGCCTTTGTGCTCTATATCCTGACTTACGCTTATATTTCTGCCAGCGGTTCGATTCTGCATCACACCTTCGCAGAGATGTCGCTAAATGTGCCTGCACGGGCGGCGGGATTTGGTTTTGCACTGTTGGTGGCGTTCGTGGTGTGGTTGAGCACTAAAGCTGTCAGCCGCATGACGGCGATTGTGCTGGGGGCGAAAGTCATTACGTTTTTCCTCACTTTCGGCAGCCTGCTGGGGCATGTACAGCCTGCGACATTGTTCAACGTCGCCGAAAGCAATGCGTCTTATGCACCGTATCTGTTGATGACCCTGCCGTTCTGCCTGGCGTCGTTTGGTTATCACGGTAACGTGCCGAGCCTGATGAAATATTACGGTAAAGATCCGAAAACCATCGTCAAATGCCTGGTGTATGGTACGCTGATGGCGCTGGCGCTGTATACCATCTGGTTGCTGGCGACGATGGGCAACATCCCACGTCCGGAGTTTATCGGCATCGCAGAGAAGGGCGGCAATATAGATGTGCTGGTACAGGCATTAAGTGGCGTGCTGAACAGCCGTAGTCTGGATCTGCTGCTGGTGGTGTTCTCTAACTTTGCGGTAGCGAGTTCATTTCTCGGCGTAACGCTTGGTCTGTTCGATTATCTGGCAGATCTGTTTGGTTTCGACGACTCGGCTCTGGGGCGCTTTAAAACGGCTCTGTTGACCTTTGCACCACCTGTTGTGGGTGGCCTGCTGTTCCCGAACGGATTCCTGTATGCCATTGGTTATGCTGGCTTAGCGGCTACCATCTGGGCGGCAATTGTTCCGGCGCTGCTGGCTCGCGCATCGCGTAAACGCTTCGGTAGCCCGAAATTCCGCGTCTGGGGCGGCAAGCCGATGATTGTCCTGATTCTGGTGTTTGGCATTGGCAATGCTCTGATCCATATTTTATCGAGCTTTAATTTGCTGCCGGTGTATCAGTAAGGGTGAGGTCTGATGCCCTCACCCTAACCCTCTCCCTGTGGGAGAGGGGACTGCCCGGCGCGGAAAATGCACTTACCCCAACAACTCCTCCTTCACATCCATCGCCAGCTCAAACGAATGCAGGCGCGCCTGGTGGTCGAAAATCTGCCCGTTAACCATAATCTCATCGGCGTCGGTTTCGCGCAGGATCGACTGCAAGCCATGACGCACTTTCGCTTTATCACCTACCAACGACATACTCAGCGCCTGCTGCACGCCATACTGCTCGGACGGTGACCAGAACTGATCCATATTTTGAATCGGTGGCGGCAGTTGCCCGGTTTCGCCACGGCGCAGCTTCACAAAGGCTTGCTGCATTGAGGTAAACAGAAATTCGGCATCGCGGTTGCTGTCGGCGGCGATAATATTGATGCACACCATCGCGTATGGTTTCTCCAGCCGTGCCGACGGTTTGAAGTTGCTGCGATAAAGATGCAACGCCTGGAACAGCATATCCGGCGCGAAGTGTGAGGCAAACGCAAACGGCAGACCAAGCTGCGCCGCCAGTTGTGCGCTGTAGAGGCTGGAACCTAACAACCACACGGGAATTTTCTCACCATAGCCCGGCACCGGACGCACATGCGGGTTTGGATCGCGGGCGTCAAACCAGTCCACCAGCTCTGCAACATCACGGGGGAAATTATCAATATCGCCGCTCATATGGCGACGCAGTGCCATCATTGTCCGTTGATCGCTGCCCGGAGCACGACCCAGCCCCAAATCGATTCGCCCCGGATAGAGCGTATTGAGCGTGCCAAACTGTTCGGCAATCACCAACGGTGAGTGGTTAGGTAACATCACGCCGCCGGAACCCAGATGCAGCGTGGTGGTGTTCGCCGCCAGATAGCCAATTAACACCGATGTGGCAGCACTGGCAATGCCGGTCATATTGTGGTGTTCCGCCAGCCAGTAGCGATGATAGCCGCGCTTTTCAGCCAGACGGGCGAGATCGAGAGAGTGGGAGAACGCTTCTCGTGCTGAAGAACCTTCGGGGATGGGAGCCAGATCGAGTAGCGAAAAAGGAATAGTTTTATCAGTCATAACAGCTCACTTTGTTACCGATTAATCTTTAATACTGCATTAAAGAGTAGTTAAAGTTGTTAACAAAGTGAGCTATTTACTTACGCTTGCAGCTCCAGCCCAGCCAGCCGTCGCCAGTAGCCGTTACAATCGCTGTTTGCCGTCAATGGCAGTGGAGCAGCGCCATTTTCATTGGCGCGGAAGGCGTCGAGCATAGCGAAAGTGTCAGCACCCTGCGGCGACAGACGAACCACATCAACCAGCCCCTGCATGGATGTCAGCTCGTTACCGAGGTTGTAAACATAGCCGCTCATGGTCTGAATGCCGTTGAGCACAAACACTTGCTGATTCTCTTGCGACAGCACGTTGCGCCCGTTCGGATACTTAATGCAGCAGGTTTCGCACTCATCTTTCGGGCGGTCTTCCGAACGCGCGGTAAAGCAGCGGGCAGAGTACGCCAGAGGCAGATGACCGTAGCTCAGGACTTCCACTTCAAACTGGTTGCGAATGCCCAGCTCATCGCACTGATTGAGCAGATTCACCAGCCAGTCGCGGGAAAGCTCCACTGGCATACACCAGCGCATCATGCCCTGTTTGAGCAATATTTTCAGCGTCACCGCGTTGTAGCAGTTTAGCGCGTGCCCGGCGACGAACGGCAGTTTACGTTCAGCGCACATATTCACCACGCCGAGATCGCTGGCTTCAATCAGGAACTCACCATTCTCAACATAGCGTTTCAGTTCGCCCAGTTCGGAGGATGCCTGCACCAGCGCCAGCGTGGAGAGCACAATCTGCTTGCCACTCCCGGCGAGCGATTTTGCCATCTCCAGCCAGTCGCCAACTTTGGTTGCCCGACGCTTGCTGCACACGGCTTCACCGAGATAAATCACATCGGCGCTGCTGGTGGCGGCCTGCTGATAAAATTCTTCCAGCGTCTCTTTTGGCCAGTACCACAGCACCGGCCCTAAGGAATATTTCATTGCTTTTCTCACTGCCATTTACGGTGATACGCGCCAAGGGTGGTTTGCGTGCCTTCGGACATCGACCCGAGCGTCTCCATCCACGCGCTTTGCGGTACGAAGTTTTGTGGATCGGCTTTACAACGGTCGATAGCCTGACGCCAGACTTTCGCCACCTGGCTGACATACGCCGGGCTACGCTGGCGGCCTTCAATTTTCACCGAAGCAATATTTGCCGCCATTAACTCTGGCAGTAGTTCCAGGGTATTGAGGCTGGTTGGTTCTTCCAGCGCGTGATAGCGTTCGCCGTCCACCAGATAACGCCCTTTACACAGCGTTGGATAACCCGCGTTTTCGCCGTCCTGATAACGGTCGATCAGCACTTCGTTAAGACGGGATTCCAGCCCCTGTGGCGTTTGTTGCCAGCGCACGAAGCGAGCCGGAGAACACGCACCGACGGTGTTGGGCGACTCACCTGTCAGATACGACGACAGATAGCAACGGCCTTCCGACATAATGCACAGGCTGCCGAAAGCGAACACTTCCAGTGGTACAGGCGTGACCCGCGCCAGTTGTTTCACCTGATGAATCGACAACACGCGCGGCAGCACCACGCGTGCAACGTCAAAATGGCGATGATAAAAGTTAATCGCCTCTTCATTGGTCGCCGAAGCCTGCACCGATACGTGACGCTCAATATGTGGATAACGCTCGGCGGCGTACTCCAGCATGGCGAGGTCGGCGAGGATCAGCGCGTCGGCACCCAGCTGCGCCGCCATATCCACGGCGCGCTGCCAGCGGGCGTAACCGTCCGGGTGCGCAAAAGTGTTAATCGCGATGTGAAGTTTGCGGCGATGTTGATGGACAAAACTCACCGCTTCCTGCAATTTTTTCTCGGTAAAGTTAAGGCCGGCGAAGTGACGGGCATTGGTATCATCTTTTAGCCCGATATAAACAGCATCTGCGCCGTTTTCGATGGCCGCCTTAAGCGCCGGGAGATTTCCGGCAGGGCAGAGCAGCTCCATAATTTTTCCTGAAGGTTGCGCTATCAAAACGCAAAAATGTTAACGAACTGGGATTTTAGTTAACCTTGCTGCGACAATTTTTGATTTAAGGCAGTTAAAGTTGTATTGGTGGTAGCAGCAATTTCATATGGAATTGTTGATTTATACCGCTATGTTATTTTCCTGATATGGCAAAATAGGACGATTGTTGAAACAGGGAGTAAAACTCGTGTTGGATAAACTGCGTTCCCGTATTGTGCATTTGGGGCCATCTCTGTTGAGTGTACCGGTAAAACTGACGCCATTTGCGCTAAAACGCCAGGTTCTTGAGCAGGTCTTAAGCTGGCAATTCCGTCAGGCGCTGGACGACGGCGAGCTTGAGTTTCTTGAAGGCCGCTGGTTAAGTATTCATGTGCGTGATATTGACCTGCAATGGTTTACTTCGGTGGTGAATGGCAAACTGGTTGTCAGCCAGAACGCGCAAGCTGATGTGAGTTTTAGTGCCGACGCCAGCGATCTGCTGATGATTGCGGCGCGTAAACAGGATCCGGATACGCTCTTCTTCCAGCGTCGACTGGTGATTGAAGGCGATACGGAGCTGGGGCTGTATGTGAAAAACCTGATGGACGCCATTGAACTGGAGCAAATGCCGAAAGCCTTACGCATGATGCTGCTGCAACTGGCGGATTTTGTTGAGGCGGGAATGAAAACCACGCCTGAAACCAAACAGACATCGGTAGGTGAACCATGCTAATTCGAGTAGAAATTCCCATTGATGCGCCGGGTATTGATGCCCTGCTGCGTCGTTCATTCGAAAGCGATGCGGAAGCGAAGCTGGTTCACGATCTGCGTGAAGATGGCTTTCTGACGCTGGGGCTGGTGGCGACAGATGACGAAGGTCAGGTCATTGGCTATGTGGCATTTAGTCCGGTTGATGTGCAGGGAGAAGATCTGCAATGGGTCGGCATGGCACCGCTGGCGGTTGATGAAAAATACCGTGGGCAGGGGCTGGCACGCCAACTGGTTTATGAAGGACTCGATTCGCTTAATGAGTTCGGCTATGCCGCAGTGGTGACGCTGGGCGATCCGGCGCTGTACAGTCGTTTCGGCTTTGAACTGGCGGCACATCACGATCTGCGTTGCCGCTGGCCGGGCACTGAAAGCGCCTTCCAGGTACATCGTTTAGCGGATGACGCGCTGAATGGCGTAACTGGTCTGGTTGAATACCACGATCATTTCAATCGCTTTTAATCTCCGGGGTTTGCAGACTGCTTAACAGCTCTGCAAACCCTGCGCCTTCCGCTACCAGACGCTCTTTCTGCCGTTTGGTTAGTTGCTTAACGCGATATTCCGCCCGTAGCGCCAGCGAATGGTCGCCAACTGGTGCGGAAAACGCCAGCGTCAGTTCACCTTTCCCACGCAGTGCTTTCGCCCCTTTACCGCTCTGGTGCTGCTGATAGCGACGTTCGACATCCGTGGTAATCCCGGTATAAAGCTTATTATCGACGGTACGAATCAAATAGAGATACCAGGGTGTCATCGTTTGTGTCACATGTTAAGGTCAGGCCAACAGTATAAAAGAGAACAGCAATGGAAACACTCACCGCCATCAGCCGTTGGCTGGCAAAACAACATGTTGTCACCTGGTGTGTGCAGCAGGAAGGGGAACTGTGGTGCGCCAATGTCTTTTATCTTTTTGATGCACAGAAAGTCGCCTTCTACATTTTGACGGAAGAAAAAACGCGTCACGCGCAGATGAGCGGATCGCAGGCGGCTGTTGCCGGAACGGTAAACGGTCAGCCGAAAACAGTAGCGTTAATTCGTGGCGTGCAATTTAAAGGTGAGATCCGCAAACTGGAAGGTGAGGAAAGCGACCTTGCGCGTCAGGCGTACAATCGCCGCTTTCCGGTTGCCAGAATGCTGTGGGCACCGGTTTGGGAAATCCGGCTCGATGAAATCAAATTCACCGACAACACGCTGGGCTTTGGTAAAAAAATAATTTGGTTACGTGACTCAGGCACCGAGCAGGCGTAACGCCTCGCGGTTAAACGCTGGCAGATCGTCCGGCGTCCGGCTGGTAACCAGCTGATCTTTATCGACCACCACTTCCTGATCGTAAAATTCCGCGCCCGCGTTTTTAACATCAATAATAATCGGTTTAACGGCGGTCAGCTTACGACCGCGAATCACATCGGCGCTAATCAGCAGTTGCGGGCCGTGGCAGATAGCGAAGACCGGTTTACCGCTATTCACAAAATCTCGCGTGAAGGTGACAAAACGATTATCACCACGCAGATAATCCGGTGAATGACCACCAGGAAGCAGCAGGGCATCAAACTCTGCTGGCGTCACTTCATCGATGGATTTATCGATAGTCACGCTGGCTTCCCCTTTTTTTCCTTTCACCGTTTTACCCGCTTGCTTTTCAATGGTGACAACTTCGTGTCCGGCTTTACGAAATGCATCTGCGGGTGAAGTAAATTCTGAATCCTCAAATTCATCAGTGATTAAAACTGCAATCTTTTTACTCATGCTTCCTACGCGTTGTTGCATTGAATGAGGCGAATTTCCCACAATCGGGGATAATTACCTCGTAGACTATTAAGCCTGGTGCATGTACCGGGGAGTGCAAGGCGGACAATTCTGTAAAGGAGCGAAGATGAGTCAGGTACTGATTACAGGCGCAACGGGGCTGGTGGGCGGTCATCTACTGCGGATGTTGATTAACGAACCGAAAGTAAACGCCATTGCTGCGCCGACGCGACGCCCGTTGGGCGATATGCCAGGCGTGTTCAATCCCCATGATCCACAACTGACCGACGCGCTGGCGCAGGTCACCGATCCGATAGATATTGTGTTTTGTTGTCTTGGCACCACGCGGCGGGAGGCGGGTAGCAAAGAAGCGTTTATTCATGCCGATTACACGCTGGTCGTGGACACCGCGTTAACCGGACGGCGGCTGGGTGCACAGCATATGCTGGTGGTTAGTGCCATGGGCGCAAACGCGCATTCGCCCTTTTTCTATAACCGCGTCAAAGGGGAGATGGAAGAAGCATTAATCGCCCAGAACTGGCCGAAATTGACCATTACTCGCCCGTCGATGTTGCTGGGCGATCGAAGCAAACAGCGGATGAACGAAACGCTTTTTGCGCCGCTGTTTCGTTTGCTGCCTGGCAACTGGAAATCCATTGATGCACGGGATGTGGCGCGGGTCATGCTGGCAGAAGCCATGCGGCCTGAACATGAAGGGGTGACTATTTTAAGCTCTTCAGAACTACGCAAAAGAGCTGAATAATTATTCCCAAGGATTGATAGTGAGCGTAATATTCACGCGCTCAATTATCATAACTTATTCCTGGGGAATGCTATGACTGGTCAGTCTTCATCTCAGGCGGCAACGCCCATTCAGTGGTGGAAACCCGCGCTTTTCTTTCTCGTTGTCATTGCCGGACTTTGGTATGTGAAATGGCAACCCTACTACGGCAAAGCGTTTACCGCCGCCGAAACCCACAGTATCGGTAAATCAATACTCGCGCAGGCGGATGCCAATCCGTGGCAGGCAGCGTGGGATTACGCGATGATCTATTTCCTTGCGGTATGGAAAGCGGCGGTGCTGGGGGTGATGCTTGGGTCGTTGATTCAGGTGCTGATTCCACGTGACTGGTTGCTGCGTACGCTTGGGCAATCGCGCTTTCGCGGGACGCTGCTGGGAACGCTGTTTTCGCTACCAGGTATGATGTGTACCTGCTGTGCGGCACCGGTCGCGGCGGGGATGCGTCGCCAGCAGGTGTCGATGGGCGGTGCGCTGGCATTCTGGATGGGGAATCCGTTGTTAAACCCGGCGACGCTGGTGTTTATGGGGTTTGTTCTCGGCTGGGGCTTTGCGGCGATTCGTCTGGTGGCGGGGCTGGTGATGGTGCTGCTGATTGCGACGCTGGTGCAAAAATGGGTGCAGGAGACACCACAAACGCAGGCACCGGTCGAAATTGACATGCCGGAAGCGCAGGGCGGATTTTTTAGCCGCTGGGGCAGGGCGCTGTGGACGCTGTTCTGGAGTACGATCCCGGTTTATATCCTTGCAGTACTGGCGTTGGGTGCCGCTCGCGTCTGGTTATTCCCCCATGCCGATGGCGCTGTTGATAACAGCCTGATGTGGGTAGTGGCGATGGCGGTAGCAGGATGCTTGTTTGTCATTCCCACGGCGGCAGAAATTCCGATTGTGCAAACGATGATGCTGGCAGGTATGGGAACCGCTCCGGCGCTGGCATTGTTGATGACGCTCCCGGCCGTGAGTTTGCCGTCACTGATTATGCTGCGTAAAGCGTTTCCGGCGAAAGCCTTATGGCTGACCGGGGCGATGGTGGCGGTGTCTGGTGTGATTGTCGGCGGGCTGGCGCTGTTGGCCTGAAACATGTCGGATGCGGCGTAAACGCCTTATCCGACCTACGGTTTGCGTCGTTGTAGGCCTGATAAGACGCGGCAAGCGTCGCATCAGGCAACGGCAGTAGGATGCGGCGTAAACGCTTTATCCGACCTACGGTTTGTGTCGTTGTAGGCCTGATAAGACGCGGCAAGCGTCGCATCAGGCAACGGCAGTCGGATGCGGCGTAAACGCCTTATCCGACCTACGGTTTGCGTCGTTGTAGGCCTGATAAGACGCGGCAAGCGTCGCATCAGGCAACGGCAGTCGGATGCGGCGTAAACGCCTTATCCGACCTACGGTTTGCGTCGTTGTAGGCCTGATAAGACGCGGCAAGCGTCGCATCAGGCAACGGCAGTAGGATGCGGCGTAAACGCCTTATCCGACCTACGGTTTGTGTCGTTGTAGGCCTGATAAGACGCGGCAAGCGTCGCATCAGGCATTACAATGCGTTGTTATTTAATAAACGTAAACGCCGTGGTCACCCGCTTCACGCCGCTCACCCGGCTGGCAATATCTGCCGCCGCTTTTGCTTCACGTTCAGTCACCAGTCCCATCAGGAACACTTCGCCGTTTTCGGTGGTCACTTTCACGTTGGACGATTTCACCAGGTCGCTGGTTAACAGTTGCGAACGCACTTTGGTGGTGATCCACGTATCGTTAGACGCTTCGCCCAGACCAATCGGCTGACCCTGACGAATCTCGTTATACACTTCGTTGGCACCGTCTACGCCCATAGCAATCTGTTTGGCGCGAGCCGAAAGTTCAGCATTTGGAGACTGCCCAACCAGCAGCACTTTGCCCTGATAGGCCGTTACATTAATGCGTGCTTCTTTCTTAATCTGTTCGTCTTTTGACAATGCGCTGTTCACGCGCACTTCCAGAGTACCATCGTCCACCTGGGTGCCGACACTGCGGGGGTCGGTCGCCGCTTTAGTACCCACAGCGGCAGTACCTACTACGGCAGCGGCAACACAACCTTGCAACAGCAGCGCGGAAATAAGGACTGCGATTGGCGATAATGCCTTCATGTATTCTCCTTAATCATCCTGGTGAGGGAAAAGCGTGTTATCGATCAGATCGCACAGGCAATTTACCGTCAGCATATGCATTTCCTGAATGCGAGCACTACGATGCGAAGGAATGCGGATCTCCACGTCCTGTGGCCCTAACAAACCGGCAAGTTCGCCGCCGTCATAGCCGGTCAATGCCACAATGGTCATATCACGTGTCACGGCGGCTTCAACTGCTTTTACGATATCGCGGCTGTTGCCACGGGTAGAAATGGCTAATAACACATCTCCCGCATGTCCCAGCGCCCGCACCTGTTTTGCATACACTTCATCATGTAAGCGATCGTTGGCAATCGCCGTTAAGACAACATTATCAGTATTTAGTGCAATGGCAGGTAGGCTGGGTCGTTCCGTTTCGAAACGGTTGATCATGCTGGCAGCAAAATGCTGTGCATTGGCAGCGGAAGTTCCATTACCACAACAGAGGATTTTGTTGCCATTGAGCAGAGACTGAACCAGCGTCATGGCTGCACGGGAGATGGCATCCGGAAGCGCCTCTGCCGCTGCAATTTGAGTTTGAATGCTTTCAGTGAAGCAAGCTTTGATTCTTTCTTGCACGCTAATCCTTAAACCTTAATTATGAGTGGTCATTAAAGGCGTCCTTAATCCACTCAACCTCATTCCCGGTGAAGGCTACCACATCGAACCGGCAATCCACAGTATCAAAACTCCCATTATGACGCGCGAGCCACAAGCGGGCAGTCTGTAATAATTTGTGTTGTTTGCTGCGGGTCACACTGGCTGCCGCGCCGCCATAAAGTGCAGAACGGCGGTAACGCACCTCGACAAAAACGGTGGTCTGGCCTTCATGCATTATCAGATCAATCTCGCCGCCACGCTCGTTCACGTTAGCGGCGACAAAGCGCAGTCCTTTGCCTTCCAGCCAGCGACGCGCTTGTGCTTCCCACGCATCGCCGGTCTGTTTAGTGGTTAACTGGCGGGGACTACCTGACCTTGTTGGTACTGTAGCCATGATAACTTCCTGTTAATCACGCAATCCGGGTTAGCCGTCAGACTTCCGGTATTACCGTTGATTTCAAAACCCTGAACCTGGCGCATTTGCGAGAAATGATTCGCCAGTGACCAGGCATCGACGCCCATCGCATACATGCGCGCCAACGAATAATCATTATTTACCGCACTGAGCGCCTGCTGCATTAACGGCAGATTACCGCCTGCCAGCATCGGGATTTCGCTGTACTGCAAGCCTTCCATCTCCAGTCGGAAATCCGGGCCAGCAGAGCCTCCTGCGCTGCGGGAGCTGGCGTACAACGTTGCACCGCTGTGACTGCCGTTGCGCATGGCGATCATCGGTTTGATGAAGGCGATTTCGGCTGGCGTTGCCACAATGTACACCGCATCGACACGACCGCCATTATCGATGAACTGGTCTCTGGTCGGCGTGGTTTGCAGGGTTGGATTGTTGGTCGTCATGCCGGAGTCGGTTGTCGCTCTGGGTGTAATCGGGCTACCTGTTAAAGCGATACCTGAACGGCCGTTAACACCCGCGTGTAATTCGCTGGTGGAACCAAATTTTTGTTGCAAAACGGTGCCGCCGCCGAGTTTCTGCCACTCTTGCGCAAACGCATTGGCTACGCGATCGCCCAATGAACTGCGTGGGATCAGTACCAGCGGTGCTTGTTTACCCTGGTCACGAATATGACGCGCTGCATCGCGCGCTTCATCTTCTGGCGATAGCGCGAAGTAACAGATATTGGCGCGATTTTCGATATTTTCCGGCTGATTGAGTGCCAGCACGTTCAGCGGGGTGTTGCTCTTGAGCAACTCCTCAACGTTATTTTTTAGCAGTGGACCGACTACAATACTCGCGCCATCCTGCTGAACCTGGTTGAGGATCTGGCTAAGTGGTTGTGATGAGGTATCGTAGATTTTCAGTTCTGCGGATGGATTCGCCGGAGAGCTTACCGCTGCGGTGCTTGCCGGAGGGGCGCTTACAGGCACCGGCTGTGCGGCGGTTTCTTCACCTGTCAGATCGCTAACAGGCGCTTGTGCCGGGCTGGCAACGCCGTCTACGGTTTGCGGCTGGGGTTGTTCTGCTACGTTAGCGGCAGGCGCGGCTGCTACCTGAGCCGCTACTGGCTGAGTGTCGATATTTTTCGCCGCTTCAAAGCCTTGCTGAATAGTGCGGCCAAACACTGCGGCCTGACCATTCAACGGCAACAGCAGGGCGATTTTGTTGGTTGACGCAGGTTTAAACGCTTTTACATTTACCAACTGCGTTGGCAGCATTTTCGCGCCCGGATTGTTCGGGTAACGTTTCTGCCAGTCGGCGATCCCGGCTTTCATCATGTCGGGGTCATTGCGGTTATCAAACCAGATGCGTTGCAGATCCAGCCAGCCTTGTAGGATGTTTTCGTCGGCGTTGATCACCAGCGTATTCGCCTGCTGCTGGGTCATGGCGGAGAGCGCCTGCCAGGTGGCATCGATATTCTGCTGTTTTTCTTGCGCACCGAGTAACGGTTCCTGAGCAATTAATGCGCGCAATAAATCAATGGAAGGACGTCCCTGACTGGCATCGATTTTTGCCTGCCAGTAACGCGCCTGCTGGTTCTGCTCTAAATCTGCCGGAGTAATTTTAGCCAGCAAGGTCTGCGCGCCAGCAAAATCTTTTTGTGTCAGCTTAATCTCTACCGCCAGCAGAGATTTTTCGCGACGCTGGATATCGTTCAGTTCTTGCGGCAGCTGGTTAAACAGTTCAACCGCCTGCCCGGTTTTACCTTCTTTCACCAGTGCACGAATGGCGAGTAATTGCCAGTTGATCCTGGTATCATCAGAGCTTTGCTGCATCTGCTGAAGATAAAAGGCAGAATCGGCCTGCGCCGTGCCCTGCATATAGGCAGTGGACTGATCGGGTGTATGGGTGCCACAACCGGCGAAAATCAGGGCTGCCAGAACAACAGGCAGACAACGCGCGGCTTTCAAACGAGAAAATGTTGAGGGTACCATAATGTATCCAGTGATATTTTTTTTACGCAATTCTCAATATTAAATCGGCAATACGGACGACACAATGAAACAACACCAATCGGCGGATAATTCTCAAGGTCAGCTCTACATTGTACCGACGCCAATCGGCAATCTGGCGGATATCACCCAGCGTGCGCTGGAGGTATTACAGGCCGTTGATCTGATTGCCGCCGAGGATACGCGTCATACCGGTTTGCTGCTGCAACATTTTGGGATAAACGCCCGACTGTTCGCCCTGCACGACCATAACGAACAACAGAAAGCCGAAACGCTGCTGGCGAAGCTGCAAGAGGGACAAAACATTGCGCTGGTTTCTGATGCCGGAACGCCGCTGATTAACGACCCTGGCTACCATCTGGTGCGTACCTGCCGTGAAGCGGGGATTCGCGTGGTGCCGCTACCGGGACCGTGTGCTGCTATCACTGCATTAAGCGCCGCTGGTTTACCATCCGATCGCTTTTGTTATGAAGGCTTTCTGCCCGCCAAATCGAAAGGTCGCCGTGATGCGCTAAAAGCGATTGAAGCGGAACCGCGCACGCTGATTTTTTATGAATCGACCCACCGTCTGTTAGATAGCCTGGAAGATATCGTCGCGGTGCTGGGAGAGTCCCGCTACGTGGTGCTGGCGCGAGAACTGACCAAAACCTGGGAAACCATTCACGGCGCGCCCGTTGGCGAGCTGTTGGCGTGGGTAAAAGAAGATGAAAACCGTCGCAAAGGTGAGATGGTACTGATTGTCGAAGGACATAAAGCGCAGGAAGAAGACTTACCCGCCGATGCACTGCGCACGCTGGCGCTGCTACAGGCAGAACTGCCGCTGAAAAAAGCGGCGGCGCTGGCAGCAGAAATTCACGGCGTGAAGAAAAACGCGCTGTATAAGTATGCGCTGGAGCTGCAAGGGGAGTGATTACAGGCATTGCAGCAGGAACAGAGCTGCGATGCCTGTACTTGGTGAGTTAACGGCTACACATCTCATCAATTACGCATGTGAAATAGTTATGCAGCCATAAAAACGAAGCCGGGATCGTGGTGGAGACTTTAGCCGTGAGAAAACGTTCTGTCGCATCCTGCTTTCCTTCGCCAGTCACCAGTAATAAAACTTCGCGGGCATTGAGAATATCCTTCAAGCCTAAGGTGATCCCGCGAGTCACGGGACGACCAGCGGTTTTTAACATCTCATGTTGCTGGGTTTTCGCGTCAAGTTGGCTGATATGGCAGGCCGGTTGCAGGCTTTCTCCCGGTTCGTTCAGCCCAAGATGACCGTTTTTCCCTAGTCCGAGAACGCACAAATCGAGACCGCCTTTGCGCGCAATCAGATTCGTTACCCGCTCGCACTCTGTCTCGTTTATCTCTTCGGAGCGAAAGCTGATGAGCTGGTCTTCACGTAACCCCAGCGGCTGCACGATATGCTGCTGAAGGAAAGTTTCGCAGGTGCCGGGCACGGTTAATGGCAGATCCACCCATTCGTCGAGCTTCACGAAGGTCAGTTGGCTGACATCAACGTGCTGCTGGTGGATTTTTTCTACCAGATAATGATACGTCAGTAATGGCGTCGCTCCGGTCGCCAGGCAAATCACGGCATTTGGTTTGCTACGGATCACGTCCAATAAATATTCGCTGGCGCGTTCACTTAACACCGTATAGTTTTCAACTTGCTGTAAGGTTTGCATGAGGAGAAATTCCTTGTGTAGAGAGGCACCACCAGGTGTGATACGGAGACCGATGACAAACGCCAAATTGCCTGATGCGCTACGCTTATCAGTCCTACATTGTTTCTGCAATATATTGAATTTGCATGATTTTGTAGGCCGGATAAGGCGTTCACGCCGCATCCGGCATGGACAAAGCGTACTTTGTCAACAATCTGAGGCTGCGTCAGATGCAGTGCCTCGTTCCATTTACAAAATGCCGAATGCGGAACAAACAATAGAGAGCACAAACGTCACGCCGATTAACAGCACCGGATGCGCTTTTTTCACCCGCAGGAAGTAATACATCAGCAGGGTATAGGCCATCGGTAAAATATTCGGGAAGACTTTATCGAAGAAATCCTGCTGCAGTGCGACGCTGTGGCTACTGTCGATAGCAAACGACGTCACCACGTTAATATGCACATACGAAGCGATCAGTCCGCCGATTACCGTGATTCCGAGGATGGTTGCCGAACGGGCGATCATTTGCGAGTTCTCTCGTACTTTATCGATCGCCTTCACGCCGACCGAATAACCGACGTGGGTCCAACCGACGCGCAGGAAAAAGATAAGCAGGTAAACGGCGAAAAACAGAATCGGCCCCAGCAGGTTTCCCTGGCTGGCGAATGATGAGCAAATCCCCGCCATAATTGGCAACAAGGTAAACCAGAAAATCGCATCGCCAATTCCGGCGATTGGGCCAAACAGCGCCACTTTCAGACCTTTAATGGTGTCGCGGTTTTCCCCTTTCTCTTCCATCGAAATTAATAACCCCATCAGGAATCCGACCAGATTTGGGTGGGTATTAATAAATTCGAGGTTATCTTTCATTGCCGCGCTTAAGCCCGGTTTGTCGTCCTTATAAATCTTTTTCAGGATCGGCAACATTACCCAGGTAAAACCGCCTGCCTGCATCCTTTCGTAGTTAAAGCTCGCTTGCAGCAGCGACGAACGAAAGCCCAGACGGGTGATATCTTTTTTACTGATTTCAGATCCCATTGCTGTAGTCCTCTTCTTCATTTTTACTGGCAACGGGCTGCGGTTGCGCTTGCTGCCGGGATTTCGCATTGAAAAACTCATACACCGCAAAGCCTGCGCCCAGTACGGCAACCGGCAACAGGTTGCTGACCTGGATGTAGCAAACAAACAGGAAACCGGCGATCAGGTAAGGAATATATTGCGCTTTGAACATCACGCGCAGCAGCAGGCCAAAACCAACGGCAGGCAGAATGCCGCCAGCCACTTCAAAGCCGTGGGTCAACCAGGCGGGCATTGCTTTTACCAGCGCCTGCATCGCACCCTGCGCCAGGTAAGTACAGAGGAAAGCAATCACCGCATACGAAAAGGCAACAATCAGCATCGTTGTCCAGTTAAGTCGGGAAAACGCTGCTGTATCCGCCTCTTGTGCGCATTTATCGGCTTTGGTCATAAATAATGAGAAAGCGGAATAGAAGAACAGAATGACGTATTGCATTAACAAACTAAACGGCAGGCCAAGACCAATTGCCGTTTTGGCATCGACGCCCGTAGACCACGCAATGACGGTGGTCATCAGACCCGCCATAATTGGGTTGGGCGGCTGAACACCCCCGGCAGGGGTTAATCCGGCGAAAGCCAGCTCTGTCAAGCCACCGGTAATTAAGCCAGTCTGAATATCACCGAGAATAGCACCTGTAAGGGTACAAACGATTATCGGGCGGAATAAAAATAAGGCTTCCAG
This sequence comes from Escherichia sp. MOD1-EC7011, assembly GCF_002965005.1. Taxonomy (NCBI): domain Bacteria; kingdom Pseudomonadati; phylum Pseudomonadota; class Gammaproteobacteria; order Enterobacterales; family Enterobacteriaceae; genus Escherichia; species Escherichia sp. MOD1-EC7011. The sequence goes on along the minus strand of NZ_PTRD01000024.1, from coordinate 69,613 downwards.
CCAAAAATCAATCCCCAGAACGAAAACTAATGCCGCCAGGGATAATCCCTGAAGTAGGGTTATTTCATGCATTTTTATTACCTCAAACCAGTATTAAGGCGATGTTAGATTTAGTCAGGGATTTGTTCTTTTTGATCGCCCGGGACGTCCTGAATAAAAACATTCACGCCGCGTTGTTTAATAAAGCGTAAGTCCGTGAGATCCTGGTCATCGACATAAACTTTACTACTTATTTGCTTTTTCCCTTCCGAGAAATGCATATTGCCGACGTTGACATCTTTCAGATCAATGCCACCTTCTACTAATTTACGTACCGTTTGCGGCGTACGGCAAATCAGAAAAATCTTCTGATGTGGTGCAGCTTTGCCGATGACATTAATGGTTTTTTCGACAGTAAAGAAACGGATACCAAAGCCGTAGGTTTCCGCAGTAATACCCATCAGTTTCTGTTGGATATCATCGTTAGCGACAACATCATCCACGACCACCAGCAGATTCGCACCGATGGTGGATGTCCAGGTCACGCCAACCTGGCCATGAACCAGACGGTTATCGATACGGGTTAAGAGAATATTTGGACTGCTCATTGTATAATCCTCACCATAAATTTGAATAATATAATCTTTTTAAATATATTATTGTTGCGATATTGTACTGATGTATTTATTAAGGTTTACTCATTTCCTTTGCCATTAAGGCACTACCCAATATTAGTCGAGCAGTACTTATTAATAAATCGTATAAATTTAATGGTTATGCTGAAATTCGATTCGCCGAACCACAGACATTAATTTTATTCCTGACAACGTCTTTCATTGCATCCATGCCGACGCGCATATAATAGCGAGGATCATTACCCTGCGGGTTTTCCGCAAACCAGGCTTTAACCGCGCCGGCGAAGGCAATTTTCAATTCCGTGGCGACATTAACTTTCGTCACACCCAGTTTAATAGTCCAGCGAACAAATTCATCCGGGACATCGCTGGCGCCATGCAGTACCAGAGGGATGTCTACCATTTCACGAATTTCCGCCAGCCGCTGAAAATCAATTTTCGGTATTTTCCTGTACAGGCCATGCGCCGTACCAATCGCCACAGCCAGGCTGTCGACGCCAGTCAGTTCGACAAAACGTCTGGCTTCTTGTGGGTCGGTGAGGAACGCGCTTTCGGCGTCAACACTTATATCATCTTCCACGCCTCCCAGACGGCCCAGTTCCGCTTCCACGCTGCAATCCTGCGAGTGGCAGAAGTCGACGACCGATTTCACCAGTTTTACGTTTTCAGCAAACGGGAAGTGACTGCCGTCGATCATCGCGCTGCGCACGCCAGCGTGGACTTTACGGCGAATATCATCGAGCGATTCGTGGTGGTCGAGATGCAGCACAAGCGGCATGTTGTAGGTTGTGGAATAGGCACTACACAGGGCGTAGATCTCTTCCAGCGCGATATGTTTAAAAGTCCCTGGCGTCCCGGCGAGGATCACCGGCGATCGCATTTCACTGCACACTTCGAGGATCGCCTGGATCGTCTCGGCGTTATGGATGTTAAACGCAGGCACCGCGTAGCCATTGGCCTGGGCGTCTTGTAACAGATATTTGGTGGAGATAATGCTCATAATGCGATCCTCTTATTCCTGCCACGGATGAATAATTACGCCTTGCACCACGCGGTTTACGGTGCCACTGGCTGATGGGGAATCCGGCGTATTGCCCATATGCAGCGACTGCATCAGTGCAAACGTCTGGGCGTACATCAGGAAGCAAAATGCCTGCTCAACGTCGATAAAGTGACGGGATGGCGGCAGGATGATATGCGGGCCGGCGGCAACAATGTCGTTGCTTTCAGCGGCGATGGCGATCACGCGCATTGCCTGGTTGTCGCGGCGGAGTTCTGCCAGCAGATCAAGATCATACTGACGGGTGTAGGGGTGGCTGGAGACAAACACCACGACCAGCGTTTCATCATCGACCAGCGATTTCGGGCCATGACGGAATCCGGTCGGGGAATCATAAAAGGCCGCCAGTTTACCCGCCGTCAGTTCCAGCACTTTCAGCGCCGACTCACGTGCCGCGCCCTGTAAGCCACCGCTGCCGAGATAAACGATCCGTTTCCACGGCGCGTAACCAAACACGCCTTCGCTGAAATCGCCGAGCGAGGTCAGGATCGCCTGGCAACGATCCGCCACGTCGCGGAAGGTCTGGCTGTTGATTGTCTCAGGCGCGAAAACCGCGAGGCAGCTGGCCATCATGGTGGTAATACTGCTGGTCATCGCAAAGCCGCGATCGTGCGTTTCTGCGGGCATCAGCAGGGCAAACGCGTTATCGCTGTTGAGCGCGTTTTGATAGAGATCGCCCGCTTCATTGCAGGTGATCGGCAGGTGATAGCACTCCGGTACAAATTGATTTGCCAGTTCCACGGCGGCGACGCTTTCCGGGCTATTGCCGGATCGACCGAAGGAGATCAGCAGCAGCGGATGCGCTGGATTCAGGTAGTCCATCGGATTGGTAACCAGATCGGTGGTCGGTACGGCGCTGAAGTTTTTGCCGGTATGGCTGGCGAGCCACGGCGCGATGATGTCACCGATAAATGCCGAGGTTCCGGCACCGGTCAGGATTACCCGCAGGTTCTCTTTGCGCAGTAACGGTTCAAGAAAGTTATTGAGCGCGGAACGTAGCGCGTCAATGTTGGCGAGCGAACGAAGCCACGCGCGAGGCTGATGGCGGATCTCTTCTTCAGTCCATGTACCGGTGGTGGCAGGGGGGTAATTTTCTGGCATAACTCAATCCTTAGTTTGATGAACTTGACGTCGGGCGTTATAGCTTTCGCTTGCCTTTCGTTTCATTTCACTTGGTGATATCTTTCGTTGATTAAAATTTATAGAAAAGAAACTGAAAGTTCAATGAAGAGAAAGGAAATAAAACGAAATTTGTGATCGTTGAAAGAAAAGACAAGGGAAGATAAAGGGATTGTTTGATGGGGGGATATTTGCACCGATTGCCGGATGCGGCGTAAACGCTTTATCCAGCCTGGCTGTCACCAACCGTAGGTCGGATAAGACGCGTCAGCGTCGCATCCGACACCGGTGCAAAAGTCAAAACAAAAGAAAAAAGGCCTTGTGAGGGAAGTGAAAGCCAGATAAAGAAACGAAAGTGTAAAACGCCACTCACAGTCTTTTACCAATAGCGGCGGGGCGCTTACCTCATATTCCTTCCTCGACCGGACATTCTTTATGGCAGCGGCCTAACTCGTCCACCAGACTGGTCAGCCCACGGTGTCCGCACTCCAGCGCCTGCACACGGAATTCTTCTCCGCTTAACCCTTCGCGCTCCAGCACCATTTCCAGTAATAGTTGCAAATTGGTGCCGGTGATCACTTCACAGCCCGGTTTTTGCATCGCCAGCGTTGAAGCTACGCGAAACGGTGTGCCGCCCAGCAAATCCGTCAGAAAAACAATGCCGTCTTCACAATCCAGTTGGGCGATGGCTTCTTCAAGCTGCGATGTAAGCAGCGCGGTGCTTGAGCTTTCCGGAAAATCGATGGCGATAAACTGCGATTGCTCGCCGAGGATTTGCTTCATTGCTTTTTCCATGCCGCTGGCAAATCCGCCATGCCCTGTCAAAATAATACTTAACATCTAATACCTCATTGTATTTAAAGGAAATGACAGAATTTACCGACGATGCCGAGTACCACGGTAACTGCAATCAGGCGCAGCGGACTCCAGCCGCGGCGTACCAGCCAGAACATGGTCAGGGTGTAGACCAGCGGTAAGAAGGCAGGCATCAGTTTGTCGATAACGTCAGTCTGTAGCTTAACCACTGCGTCGCCTGCCGTGATTTCCAGCGTGGTGCTTAATCGGACATAGGTTGCTACCAGCGCGCCGATCACCGTCATCCCGACGATAGACGCCGCATGACCGACTTTTTTGGTATTCGCTTTAATTAGCGGGATCGCCGCCACGCCCATTCGATAAGCGTAATGCGCAAGACCAAAACGCAGACCGAGATGCACCACGTTGAATAACACGATAAATACCACGGCGCCGAGAATAGAGCCTTGCAACGCCAGACTGGCACCAATCCCGCCGCAAATTGGCAGCAACGTCAGCCAGAACATCGCATCGCCAATCCCGCCGAGCGGCGCACCGACAGCAATTTTGGTGCTCTGAATACTGTTAACGTCCTGCTTAGAACGCTCCATCGCAAGGATAATGCCGATCACAAACGTCACCAGAAACGGGTGAGTATTGAAAAAGCCCATATGGCCTTTCATGGCGCGCGCCAGGTCGCGTTTATTGGTATGGATCTTTTTCAGTGCAGGCAGCAGACCGTACAACCAGCCGGAAGCCTGCATACGTTCGTAGTTGAAAGAAGCCTGTAACAGCATGGAACGCCATGCGACGCGATTGATATCTTTTTTCGTTAACTCCGCGCCAATGCTTTGATCTTCATATACGTTTTCATTGACGCCAGTCAGCAGTGCTTCTTCGTTTTCACTGACGTTCGGCAGGGTCGTTTGATTAGATGCCATCTTCAAATTCCTCTTTCTGTGCCGCAGGTTGAATCGGTTCGGGAGATTTACGCAGCAGGTCGATCAGCGCCATCGCCAGCGCGGCAGCAGCAATAGCCAGCACCGGTAACTTGAGCCAGGCGGCGGCAACAAAGCCCAGGATGAAGTAGGGGATGTAGACGTTTTTCATCATGATTTTCAGCAGTACGGCAAAACCGATTGCTGGCATGATGCCGCCTGCGACACCGAGGCCGTCGATTAAGCGTTGCGGCAGGACATCAATGATGGTTTTGGCATGTTCCGCACCGAAGTAAATCGGCAGGAAAGCGCAGAGAAAATAGAAGATGCCGAGCGCCAGCAGCGCCAGATAGTTCACGCGCTCAATGCCGCGCGTATCGGCATTTTCCGCCATCCGGTCGCAACGGGACATCACGCCGGACATCACCGAGAACAGGAAGGTAATCCCCATCTGTACCGCGACGGCGAAAGGTACGGCGATACCGACCGCGACATCGGGTTTCACGCCGGTGGTAATAGCAAATGCCGTACCGACTATAGTACCGATAATTACGTTAGGCGGCTGTGCGCCCGCCAGCGGAGCCAGTCCCATCCATACCAGTTCCAGCGTACCGCCGGTTAAAATACCGGTATGTAGATCGCCAAGTACCAGCCCAACCAACGGTCCAAGAACCACCGGGCGATGTATATGGGTTAAGCCATTAAACATATCCAGGCCAGCGATAAAGGCGAGAATGCCCAACACGAATGCCTGCAACAGACTGATTTCCATAATGAATCCCTCAAAGTAATTTAAAGAGCTCCACAGCAGGTTCTGTCGGGACGCCCTGAACGAAGCATTCCACTCTGGCGGTTTTCAGATCGTTAAACGCCGCGATATCACCCGCATCTACAGAAACCGTTTTGGTGATTTGCTGCTTGCCATTGGTGTAATGCATATTGCCAACGTTAATGCGACTCACCGGGACACCACCTTTTACCAGCGTCAGGAAATCGGCTGGTGTTTTGCAAACCAGCAGGATTTTCTGCCGGTCAGCGGCGCGATGGATATTGTCGATCACTTTTTGCAACGACCAGAAACGCACGGCGATCCCTTCTGCCAGTACCATTTCCATCAGGTTTTGTTGTACCGGATCTTCAGCAACCTCATCATTGGCTACCAGAACCAGATTTGCCCCCGCAAATCCGACCCACTGAACGCCGACCTGACCGTGAATCAAGCGTTCATCAATCCGGCTTAAAACAATATTTGGCATAGCGTGTTCCTCTTGTTTTGGTTATTGGCCTCCACAGGCTGTGTGGTACTGCGCCAGGATGTCCTGAATATGGTTGATAATGAGCGCCCTCGGCGTTGGTTGTAGCTCGCCGGAGCGAACTTTGACGTATTGCAGCGGCAGATACTGGCTGATGAGCGGCAGCGGAATTGGGGCATCCGCCAGGTTACGAATCAGATGGGCGAAAGCGTTATCAATCTGGCTGTCCGGCCAGTAGTAGCGCACGCGATCTGAGTAGCTGTAACCGCGTGCCAGACGACGTGCGTTGCCGTCACCGTGGTAGTGGCTTTGCCAGTATTCCGGGCGATCGAGCATCACGTTTTCCAGTATCTGACGCAGACCGGAACAGGCTTTCGCTGGCACCAGCTCTTCTTCAATCGCCGCCAGAGAAAACAGGGCTTCACGCAGGGCGAAGGTCAGCGCCGGGCCAACTTTCAGAATGGCAAAGTGGTCGATTACCAACTGGCGCAGCGATTGCAGCGTTTGATAATCGGTAGAGTGAGCTTCGAAAATCAGCGTTTCATAGTGTTCAACCATCTGGCTTAAGGCGGTCGCTTTGGCTGGCTGATAATCAATAACGTTGGTGTGATCGAATTCGACGCCGGGTTGTACTACCAGGGCAATGATGCGTGGCCAGATGGCATTCAGACCCTGCTTTTCAAAAGCGTGACGATGAGCTTCCAGCGTGGCGCGGGCGGCATCCGGCGTGGTGACCGCCAGTTCGCTTAAGGTTTCATGAGCGCCGCCAGGCACCGGCACTTCAGTACCAATGACATACACCAGATCGGCTTCGCCAAAGTGTTCGCGGCAGGTTTCTTCCGCCACTTTCGCCAGACGGGCAGCGCGTTCAGCCACGATATCATCGGTTAAGGGAACCGGATCGCCCTGACAGGACATACTGCAATCAAGATGGATTTTTTTGAACCCCGCCGCGACGTAGCTTTTAATCAAATCATCGGCATTGGCCATCGCCTGAGCGGCAGGCAGATTCTGCCAGCGGTTTGGCCCCAGATGGTCACCGCCGAGAATCAACGCGTCTTGCGGGAAATTCAGCGAGTCGGCAAGCTGGCAAACAAAGCCGCGAAAATCGGCGGGCGTCATTCCGGTATATCCGCCGAACTGATCCACCTGATTGGAGGTTGCTTCAATCAGTAACGGCGTTTGGTTTGCGAAGGCGTAGTGGATGGCGGCTTCCAGTACCAGCGGATGCGCGGAGCAAACGGCATAAATCCCATTTGTTTTGCCCTCTTTGTGCTGTCTCACCATTTCTATCAGATATTTCACTTTCCTCTCCAGGCCAGATAACTGCCATTGCTGATCTTTCGTTTTGTTTCAGTTGATACTGCGTCATGGTGAGGTAAAAATAAAACGAAAGGTAATTGTTTTCTGATCTGATTCACAAAAGAAACATAATGAAAGCTTCTGAAACAGGAGTCGCTTGCGTCAACGGGCAAGGTGGGCTTGCATTTGCTTAATAGAACGGTATTAATAATAAAAACGAAATGAAACGAAAGCTTTACGAAAGGATTTTCTATGAGTAATACCGACGCATCAGGTGAGAAACGAGTGACTGGCACCAGCGAACGACGAGAGCAGATCATTCAGCGCCTGCGTCAGCAAGGGAGTGTGCAGGTTAACGATCTGTCAGCATTATTTGGCGTTTCTACCGTGACGATCCGCAATGATCTGGCGTTTCTGGAAAAACAGGGGATCGCCGTGCGTGCGTATGGTGGCGCGTTGATCTGCGATGGCACGACGCCGTCAGTTGAGCCTTCGGTGGAAGATAAAAGCGCGCTGAACACGGCGATGAAACGCAGCGTTGCGAAAGCTGCCGTTGAGTTGATTAAGCCAGGTCATCGGGTGATCCTCGACTCCGGAACCACCACCTTTGAGATTGCCCGTCTGATGCGCAAGCACACCGACGTAATTGCGATGACCAACGGTATGAACGTGGCCAATGCTTTGCTGGAAGCTGAAGGGGTGGAACTGCTGATGACCGGAGGGCATCTGCGCCGCCAGTCGCAATCTTTTTACGGCGATCAGGCTGAACAATCGCTGCAAAATTACCACTTCGATATGCTGTTTCTCGGCGTAGACGCTATCGATCTGGAGCGCGGCGTCAGCACGCACAATGAAGATGAAGCTCGTTTAAACCGCCGGATGTGCGAAGTTGCGGAACGGATCATCGTGGTCACCGATTCCAGTAAGTTCAACCGCTCCAGTTTACATAAGATCATCGATACTCAGCGGATCGATATGATCATTGTCGATGAAGGCATTCCTGCGGATAGTCTGGAAGGACTGCGAAAGGCTGGGGTTGAGGTGATTCTGGTCGGGGAGTGAGAAATGGTGCCCGCTGGTCAAAACGGATGCGTTCGGCGGGCATTGTGAACACCATCAATGGGTTTCTTCAGTCTCTCTGGTGAGGGTTTCCCAGTCGGCAGGAGGATGTCCTCTTTTTAACATTTTGCTGAATACGGTATAGGCATCTGTTTTTTTACCGTAGGTGCGCAGCGTGTTTTCATCGTTCATCCATCCCAGAATGATGACTTTCTCTTTTTCGCTGTAACGAAAGAAGAGACGATAACGACCAGCGCCAAATTTTACCCGTGACCAGTCTTTATTTTTCCCTGAGCCTAACGACTTGCCATGACGGAATGCCGGTGATGATGGATTGACCGTGATATGCTCCTCAATAACTTTATGTACTACTGCCAATAACTTTGTGGCGGCTTTTTTCTGATAATTTTCAGGATCTTTCCCCTTTAATGTCTCAACTTCGGCAACTAAAGCGTCGTAGGTTTCCTGAAAGCAGGGATGAGCATATAGCGCCCAACCATTAACCCTTTGTGGAAAATCCATTATTCGTCGTCGCCAATCTCATCATCAATGTTGACGTCCATGCCAGCGACAAGTCTCTTTCCTTGTTGAATTTCGAATGGACGAGTTTTTTGCGGGTTGTTCTGGATATCTGCATCCAGAAAACGCAAAAATGCATTCATAGTATGATCCTCCTGTTCATCTCCCACACGGCACATAAATACTTGCCCACCAGGCAGGATTTCGTAATGAATGCTGTCCAGGCCTGGCTTCAGTTTTAAGGCCTCACGCACTGGCGCGGGGATAGTTGTTTGTCCGCGTATCGTGACCTTTGATTCAGTGGTCAGTACAGCGTTAGAGCGAGCATTAGCGGGCATTGTTCACTGTCCTTTTACAGCCTTTTTTCTGCTCAAATTATAATCTTCAACTAAGGTAATGCAAATGCATTATTAATGGATGACGGGACTTGAAACAATAAAAACATGGCACTAAGGCCATGTTTTGCGAGGCGCGTTCCAAAAGAAATCAGGTCACCGGCGCCGGGTTAAACACCGCCAGTTGGTTATGCAGTCCCCATTGATCCGAGAAGGTTTTCTTCTTCCCGCTGGCGACATCGAGAATAAAGTGGAACAGCTTCCAGCCCACCTCTTCAATGGTCTCTTCGCCGGTGGCGATAGTGCCCGCATTAATATCCATCAAATCAAACCAGCGGTTCGCCAGTTCGGTGCGGGTCGCCATTTTAATGACCGGCACCGCCATCAGACCGTACGGTGTGCCGCGACCGGTCGTAAATACTTGCACGGTAATCCCTGAAGCCACCTGTTGGGTGCCACAGACGAAATCGCTGGCTGGCGTCGCGGCGTAAATTAATCCGCGTTTGGTCGGACGCTGACCGGGTGACAGCACTTCTACAATCGCGCTTTTACCCGATTTAGCAATGGAGCCGAGTGCCTTTTCCACCACGTTTGCCAGACCGCCTTTTTTGTTACCCGGCGAAGGGTTGGCGCTGCGGTCGGTTTTCCCCATATTGAGATAGTTGTCGTACCACTCCATCTCTTCCAGCAGGCGCTTGCCAACCTCTTCGTTAACAGCGCGCGGCGTCAGCAGATGAATGGCGTCACGCACTTCCGTGACTTCTGAGAACATCACCGTTGCGCCGCAGCGCACTAGTAAATCAGATGCATAACCCACTGCCGGGTTTGCCGTTACACCAGAAAACGCATCGCTGCCGCCGCACTGCATACCGACAACCAGTTCTGAAGCTGGACAGGTTTCTCGCTGCCGTTGATTTAATTTGTGCAGATGGCGATCGGCAACTTGCAAAATATCCTCGACCATTGACTGAAAACCGACATGTTTTTCATCCTGCAAGCTGACAATACTGGCACTTTCCACTGGAATAGCCGGTACATCATCCGTGCCGATCAGCAGGCGCTCAGGTTGCAATTTCTCGCAACCCAGACCAATCACCATCACCTCACCGCCAAAGTTTGGGTTAAGCGAAATGTTGTGAATAGTACGAATAGGCACCACCGCCGCCGGAGCGTTAATCGCCACGCCACAACCGTACAGATGATTCAGCCCCACCACGCCATCGACGTTCGGGTATTTCGGCAGCAGATCGCGTTCAATGATTTTCACCACGTAATCCACCACGCCCGCCACACAGTGGACGCTGGTGGTGATGCCGAGCAGGTTTTTGGTTCCCACGCTGCCATCGGCATTGCGATAGCCTTCAAAGGTATAACCTTCAAGCGCCGGTAAGGGTTCCGGCACTTTAGTTGCCAGTGGCAGCGTGTGTAATGGCGGCGCTTCCGGCAGTACTACCATTGATTCGTCGATCCAACTTCCGCGTGGGATCGCGCGCACGGCGTAACCAATCACTTCGCCATAACGAATAATTTCACCACTAGCCGGAATGTCCAGCAATGCGACTTTATGCCCCTGGGGAATATGTTCAATTAATTCCAGCCCATCCGGAAAACGCGTTCCTGCTTTCAGGCCATTATCATTAACAATAATTGCCACATTATCTGTGTTGTGAACTTTTATATAAAACGCAGTCGGCGTTTCTTGTCTGATTTCGATGTTGGCCATTATCCCGTTTTCTCCGGTCGCTGGTAATAATAAATTTATGTTGATTGATTCTGATGACAGAAATAATTTTATCTGCGAGATGGAATAAGAGTGTCAGGAGATGAAAAGTCAGTATGTGATCAACATCACTAATTATCGTGATAGCAGGGCAACCGGGGCAGGCAAAGCGTAAATATGTGCATTGGCACGCAGCGTGATAGGCATATGCTCAAAATAATATTTATATCAGACAAACATAATGAGCATTTGCACAATGCCTATTGTTTCTGTGCTGATTATACTCATTGTCGAAAACGGATTTATTATTGTGCAGTGGCCAATATTCGTTAATAGAATATTTAATAAATAGCACTGACCTTTTTGCTATCGACTGAATATAAACATGATTAGTGGGATTGATGAATAAGGAACGCATGTGCCTTTTTAATCTTACTGCCTATTTTTATTGTCATCGAAGAGATTGCCCTCTTTCAATACTGCACCAGGAAGCCTGATTGGCGACATTAAACGTATGGAATTGCAGAAATAAGCAAAGGTATAAGCGATGAATAACGATATTTTCCCAAATAAGTTCAAAGCCGCGTTGGCAGCGAAACAGGTACAGATTGGCTGCTGGTCAGCACTTTCTAACCCAATTAGCACAGAAGTTCTTGGTTTAGCTGGCTTTGACTGGCTGGTGCTGGATGGCGAACATGCGCCAAACGATATCTCCACGTTCATTCCTCAGTTGATGGCTCTGAAGGGGAGCGTCAGCGCGCCAGTGGTGCGTGTACCGACCAACGAACCGGTGATCATCAAGCGTCTGCTGGATATCGGTTTTTATAACTTCCTGATCCCCTTTGTGGAAACGAAAGAAGAAGCGGTGCAGGCGGTGGCATCTACCCGTTATCCACCAGAAGGTATTCGCGGCGTCTCCGTTTCTCACCGCGCCAATATGTTTGGCACCGTGGCGGATTACTTCGCTCAGTCGAATAAGAACATCACCATTCTGGTGCAAATTGAAAGCCAGCAAGGCGTTGATAACGTTGATGCTATCACCGCAACCGAAGGCGTGGACGGTATCTTCGTTGGCCCCAGCGATCTGGCAGCGGCATTAGGCCATCTCGGCAATGCGTCGCATCCAGATGTGCAAAAAGCGATTCAACATATTTTTAATCGCGCCAGAGCCAACGGCAAACCCTGCGGCATCCTCGCCCCTGTCGAAGCCGATGCGCGTCGTTATCTGAAATGGGGCGCTACGTTTGTGGCCGTCGGCAGCGATCTCGGCGTATTCCGTTCCGCCACGCAGAAACTGGCAGATACCTTTAAAAAATAACCACCACCGCAACAAGAGAGATGATTGATATGACTATGAAAGTTGGTTTTATTGGCCTGGGTATTATGGGTAAACCAATGAGTAAAAACCTCCTGAAAGCAGGTTACTCGCTGGTGGTTGCTGACCGTAACCCTGAAGCCATTGCTGAAGTGATTGCCGCAGGCGCAGAAACAGCGTCTACGGCTAAAACTATCGCTGAACAGTGCGACGTCATCATAACCATGCTGCCAAACTCCCCTCATGTGAAAGAGGTGGCGCTGGGTGAAAATGGCATCATTGAAGGCGCGAAGCCAGGTACGGTATTGATCGATATGAGTTCAATCGCTCCGCTGGCAAGCCGTGAAATCAGCGAAACACTGAAAGCGAAAGGTATTGATATGCTGGACGCCCCGGTGAGCGGCGGTGAACCGAAAGCCATCGACGGTACGCTGTCAGTGATGGTGGGCGGCGACAAGGCTATTTTCGACAAATACTATGATTTGATGAAAGCGATGGCGGGTTCCGTGGTGCATACCGGGGAAATCGGTGCAGGTAACGTCACCAAACTGGCAAACCAGGTCATTGTGGCGCTGAATATTGCCGCGATGTCAGAAGCGTTAACGCTGGCAACCAAGGCGGGCGTTAACCCGGATCTGGTTTATCAGGCAATTCGCGGTGGACTGGCGGGCAGTACCGTTCTTGACGCCAAAGCGCCTATGGTCATGGACAGAAACTTCAAGCCAGGCTTCCGTATTGATCTGCATATTAAGGATCTGGCAAATGCGCTGGATACCTCCCACGGCGTTGGTGCGCAATTGCCGCTAACTGCTGCGGTTATGGAGATGATGCAGGCACTACGTGCCGATGGTTTGGGAACGGCGGATCATAGCGCCCTGGCGTGCTACTACGAAAAACTGGCGAAAGTCGAAGTTACTCGTTAATGACGTCGCGCCCGGATGGCGTATTGCAATCCGGGCCTGGAATCCAGGCCGAATAAGAGAAACGCCCTCCGGCGTCATGTGGTAACAGGCACAGGTATGAAAATCGTAATCGCCCCAGACTCTTATAAAGAAAGTTTATCTGCCAGCGAGGTTGCGCAGGCGATAGAAAAAGGATTTCGGGAAATTTTTCCTGATGCACAGTACGTTTCTGTTCCGGTTGCTGATGGCGGCGAAGGAACGGTGGAAGCGATGATTGCAGCTACCCAGGGTTCCGAACGTCACGCCTGGGTTACAGGGCCACTGGGCGAGAAGGTGAATGCCAGTTGGGGGATCTCTGGCGATGGTAAAACCGCGTTTATTGAAATGGCGGCGGCCAGTGGGCTGGCGTTAGTACCGTCGGAAAAGCGTGATCCGTTGGTGACGACTTCTCGCGGCACGGGAGAGTTAATTTTGCAGGCGCTGGAGAGTGGCGCGACCAGTATTATTATTGGCATCGGCGGCAGTGCCACCAACGACGGCGGTGCGGGGATGATGCAGGCGCTGGGGGCGAAGTTAAGCGATGTCAACGGTAATGAAATCGGTTTTGGCGGCGGCAGTCTTAATACCCTGAATGATATTGATATCTCCGGCCTCGATCCGCGTTTAAAAGATTGCGCTATTCGCGTCGCCTGCGATGTCACTAATCCACTGGTGGGCGATAACGGTGCTTCGCGTATTTTTGGCCCGCAAAAAGGGGCTAATGAAGCCACGATTATTGAGCTGGACAAGAATCTCTCTCACTATGCTGATGTCATCAAAAAATTGCTGCATGTTGATGTGAAAAACGTTCCTGGTGCAGGGGCGGCAGGCGGCATGGGGGCGGCGCTAATGGCGTTTCTTGGCGCAGAGCTAAAGAGCGGCATTGAGATTGTGACGACGGCGCTCAATCTGGAAGAACATATTCATGATTGCTCGTTGGTGATCACCGGAGAAGGCCGCATTGATAGCCAGAGCGTTCACGGTAAAGTGCCGATTGGCGTAGCGAACGTCGCGAAGAAATACAATAAACCGGTAATTGGTATTGCGGGTAGTCTGACGAAGGATGTCGGCGTTGTGCATCAGCATGGCATCGATGCTGTATTCAGCGTGTTGAACAGTATTGTTACGCTGGATGAAGCTTTCAGAGGGGCTTATGACAATATTTACCGTGCTTCACGCAATATCGCCGCGACGCTGGCGATTGGAATGCGTAACGCGGGGTGACAAGGGCGCGCAAACCCTCTATACTTCGCGCCGAAGCTGACCAGACAGTCGCCGCTTCGTCGTCGTCCTCTTCGGGGGAGACGGGCGGAGGGGAGGAAAGTCCGGGCTCCATAGGGCAGGGTGCCAGGTAACGCCTGGGGGGGAAACCCACGACCAGTGCAACAGAGAGCAAACCGCCGATGGCTCACGCAAGTGGGATCAGGTAAGGGTGAAAGGGTGCGGTAAGAGCGCACCGCGCGGCTGGTAACAGTCCGTGGCACGGTAAACTCCACCCGGAGCAAGGCCAAATAGGGGTTCATAAGGTACGGCCCGTACTGAACCCGGGTAGGCTGCTTGAGCCAGTGAGCGATTGCTGGCCTAGATGAATGACTGTCCACGACAGAACCCGGCTTATCGGTCAGTTTCACCTCTTCAACAGAAACCCGCCAGTGCAAAACTGGCGGGTTTTTGCTTTTGGAGCGGGCGGTAAGATGAATGACTGTCCACGACGCTATACCCAAAAGGAAGCCCAATATAAACACTCTTTTTAGTCACCCCGTGCTCTCTTCTGATAACTTACTTCGAATGGCAATTATTAGTTTTGTGATCCTCAACACAAAATACTGTTCCGCAACCGGAATGCGAGAATAAATCATGGAAAACGATTGCATTCACAAAATGACGTTCTGCAAAAGAGACAATGAATGACGTTAATCAATTGTTCGAGATGATCAATATCTGTATTCGAGATTTTAAAATATTGATAAAATAAATGTTCTATCTCCAACAAATAGCGCAAAAAAATGTGATGTACCGCATTATTTATCTGTGGAAATGATTTATTTATAATAAAATTTGATAACTTGCTAATTAAATTTAACTTAAAAGTCGTCTGCGAAATACACGATAATTGCTTGAAATATCGTCTAAGAGCATTTTTTAATAACAAAAATTAAGTGTGTCGTTATCGCCATAAAATATGGTTACCCCCCCTTGTTTTTTTGATAAAAGTCAGCCTTTGTGTTGATTTTATTTATCTAACTCATTGATATTAAATGATTATATGCCTTTAAGGATATACCTGGAAAACTAATGAAAGTTAATTTGTGAGTGGTCGCACATATCCTATTCATTGCATTTTGATACACTTCATACCGTCAATGAGGTAATTAACGCGGGTTGTTATGAGCACTATTCTTCTTCCTAAAACGCAACACCTGGTAGTCTTTCAGGAAGTCATCAGAAGTGGCTCTATTGGCTCGGCTGCAAAAGAATTAGGGTTAACTCAACCAGCGGTCAGTAAAATCATTAACGATATCGAAGATTATTTTGGCGTGGAATTAGTGGTGCGGAAAAATACCGGTGTAACGCTGACGCCAGCGGGTCAATTGTTGCTCTCACGCTCCGAATCCATTACCCGCGAAATGAAAAATATGGTTAATGAGATTAGCGGTATGTCCTCTGATGCAGTCGTGGAGGTTTCATTTGGTTTTCCATCGCTGATCGGCTTTACCTTTATGTCTGGGATGATCAACAAATTCAAAGAGGTGTTCCCGAAAGCGCAGGTCTCAATGTATGAAGCGCAATTGTCCTCGTTCTTACCGGCTATCCGCGACGGGCGTCTGGATTTTGCGATAGGTACGTTAAGTGCAGAAATGAAGCTTCAGGATTTGCATGTCGAGCCGCTGTTCGAGTCAGAGTTCGTACTGGTTGCCAGTAAGTCCCGAACATCCACCGGCACCACCACGCTGGAGTCTTTGAAGAACGAACAGTGGGTGTTGCCGCAAACGAATATGGGATACTACAGCGAACTACTCACTACGTTACAAAGAAATGGCATCAGTATTGAAAACATCGTTAAAACCGACTCAGTCGTGACAATTTATAATCTTGTTCTCAATGCTGATTTCTTAACCGTGATTCCCTGCGATATGACTTCACCTTTTGGTTCTAATCAATTTATTACCATTCCGGTTGAGGAAACATTACCGGTAGCGCAATATGCCGCAGTATGGTCGAAAAATTATCGTATTAAAAAAGCAGCATCGGTTTTGGTGGAATTAGCCAAAGAATATTCATCTTATAATGGGTGTAGACGAAAGCAATTAATAGAATCTTGTTAGTTATTTGTTTTTTTATTTAAACATAAATAATCCACCTGCCTTTTTGCAGGTGCTGGTTACGGTTACCTACATATTTAATTCAGGCTAAGAGGTTTTATAATGCATATTACATACGATCTGCCGGTTGCTATTGATGACATTATTGAAGCAAAACAACGTCTGGCTGGGCGAATTTATAAAACAGGCATGCCTCGATCTAACTATTTTAGCGAACGTTGCAAAGGTGAAATATTCCTTAAGTTTGAAAACATGCAGCGTACCGGGTCATTTAAAATTCGTGGCGCATTTAATAAATTAAGCTCCTTAACTGATGCTGAGAGACGTAAAGGTGTCGTGGCCTGTTCAGCAGGGAACCACGCGCAAGGGGTTTCGCTCTCCTGTGCGATGTTGGGGATTGATGGTAAAGTTGTAATGCCGAAAGGCGCGCCAAAATCCAAAGTTGCGGCAACGTGTGACTACTCTGCTGAAGTGGTACTGCACGGCGATAACTTCAACGACACCATCGCCAAAGTGAGCGAAATTGTCGAAACGGAAGGTCGCATCTTTATTCCACCTTATGATGATCCGAAAGTGATTGCCGGTCAGGGAACCATTGGGCTGGAAATTATGGAAGATCTTTATGATGTCGATAACGTCATTGTGCCAATTGGCGGTGGCGGTTTAATTGCCGGTATTGCGGTGGCAATTAAATCTATTAACCCGACCATTCGTGTTATTGGTGTGCAGTCAGAAAACGTTCACGGCATGGCGGCTTCTTTCCACTCCGGAGAAATAACCACGCACCGAACTACCGGCACCCTGGCGGATGGTTGTGATGTCGCCCGCCCGGGTAATTTAACTTACGAAATCGTTCGTGAATTAGTCGATGACATCGTGCTGGTTAGTGAAGACGAAATCAGAAACAGTATGATTGCCTTAATTCAGCGTAATAAAGTCGTTACCGAAGGTGCAGGCGCTTTGGCATGTGCTGCATTATTAAGCGGTAAATTAGACCAATATATTCAAAACAGAAAAACCGTCAGTATTATTTCTGGCGGTAATATCGATCTTTCTCGCGTCTCTCAAATCACCGGTTTCGTTGACGCTTAATTAATTCGTTGAGGATAGGATATGAGTACTTCAGATAGCATTGTATCCAGCCAGACAAAACAATCGTCCTGGCGTAAATCAGATACCACATGGACGTTAGGCTTGTTTGGTACGGCAATCGGCGCCGGGGTGCTGTTCTTCCCTATCCGCGCAGGTTTTGGCGGACTGATCCCGATTCTTCTGATGTTGGTATTGGCATACCCGATTGCGTTTTATTGCCACCGGGCGCTGGCGCGTCTGTGTCTCTCTGGCTCTAACCCTTCCGGCAACATTACGGAAACGGTAGAAGAGCACTTTGGTAAAACCGGCGGTGTGGTCATCACTTTCCTGTATTTCTTCGCGATTTGCCCACTGTTGTGGATTTATGGCGTTACCATCACCAACACCTTTATGACCTTCTGGGAAAACCAGCTCGGCTTTGCGCCGCTGAACCGTGGCTTCGTGGCGCTGTTCCTGCTGCTGCTGATGGCGTTCGTCATTTGGTTTGGTAAGGATCTGATGGTTAAAGTGATGAGCTACCTGGTATGGCCTTTTATCGCCAGCCTGGTGCTGATTTCTCTGTCGCTGATCCCTTACTGGAACTCTGCGGTTATCGATCAAGTTGACCTTGGTGCGCTGTCGTTAACAGGTCATGACGGTATCCTGATCACCGTCTGGCTGGGGATATCCATCATGGTTTTCTCCTTTAACTTCTCACCAATCGTCTCTTCTTTCGTCGTTTCTAAGCGTGAAGAGTATGAGAAAGACTTTGGTCGCGACTTCACTGAGCAGAAATGTTCACAAATCATCTCTCGCGCCAGTATGCTGATGGTTGCAGTGGTCATGTTCTTTGCCTTCAGCTGCCTGTTTACGCTGTCTCCGGCGAACATGGCGGAAGCAAAAGCGCAGAATATTCCGGTGCTTTCTTACCTGGCTAACCACTTTGCATCCATGACCGGCACCAAAACGACGTTCGCTATTATTCTGGAATATGCGGCGTCCATCATCGCGCTGGTTGCTATCTTCAAATCTTTCTTCGGTCACTATCTGGGGACGCTGGAAGGTCTGAACGGTCTGATTCTGAAGTTCGGTTATAAAGGCGACAAAACCAAAGTGTCGCTGGGTAAACTGAATACTCTCAGCATGATCTTCATCATGGGCTCCACCTGGGTTGTTGCCTACGCCAACCCGAACATCCTCGACCTGATTGAAGCCATGGGTGCACCGATTATCGCATCCCTGCTGTGCCTGTTGCCGATGTATGCCATCCGTAAAGCGCCGTCTCTGGCGAAATACCGTGGTCGTCTGGATAACGTGTTTGTTACCGTGATTGGTCTGCTGACCATCCTGAACATCGTATACAAACTGTTTTAATCCGTAACTCAGGATGAGAAAAGAGATGAATGAATTTCCGGTTGTTTTGGTTATTAACTGTGGTTCGTCTTCGATTAAGTTTTCCGTGCTCGATACCTGTGACTGTGAAGTATTAATGTCAGGTATTGCCGATGGTATTAACTCGGAAAATGCATTCTTATCCGTAAATGGGGGAGAGCCAGCACCGCTGGCTCACCACAGCTACGAAGGTGCATTGAAGGCAATCGCATTTGAACTGGAAAAACGGAATTTAAATGACAGTGTGGCCTTAATTGGCCACCGCATCGCCCACGGCGGCAGTATTTTTACCGAGTCCGCTATTATTACCGATGAGGTCATTGATAATATCCGCCGCGTTTCTCCACTGGCTCCGCTGCATAATTACGCCAATTTAAGTGGCATTGAATCGGCGCAGCAATTATTTCCTGGCGTAACTCAGGTGGCGGTATTTGATACCAGTTTCCACCAGACGATGGCTCCAGAGGCTTATTTATACGGCCTGCCGTGGAAATATTATGAAGAGTTAGGTGTGCGCCGTTATGGTTTCCACGGAACCTCGCACCGCTATGTTTCCCAGCGCGCCCATTCGCTGCTGGACCTTGTGGAAGATGACTCCGGGCTGGTTGTGGCGCATCTTGGCAATGGCGCGTCAATCTGCGCGGTTCGTAACGGTCAGAGCGTAGATACTTCAATGGGAATGACGCCGCTGGAAGGCTTGATGATGGGGACGCGCAGTGGTGATGTCGACTTCGGCGCGATGTCCTGGGTTGCCAGTCAAACCAATCAGAGCCTGGGCGATCTGGAACGCATAGTGAATAAAGAGTCGGGATTATTAGGTATTTCCGGTCTTTCTTCCGACCTGCGCGTACTGGAAAAAGCCTGGCATGAAGGACACGAGCGCGCACAACTGGCAATTAAAACTTTTGTTCATCGAATTGCCCGTCATATTGCCGGACACGCTGCCTCATTACATCGTCTGGATGGCATTATATTTACCGGCGGAATAGGCGAAAACTCAAGTTTAATTCGTCGTCTGGTCATGGAACATTTAGCCGTATTAGGCGTTGAGATTGATGTGGAAATGAATAATCAATCTAATTCCTACGGTGAACGTATTATTTCCAGTGAAAATGCGCGCGTAATTTGCGCCGTTATTCCGACTAATGAAGAAAAAATGATTGCCTTAGATGCAATTCATTTAGGCAAAGTTAACGCTCCCGCAGAATTTGCATAATTTAGTTGAAGTCTTGTAGAGAGATTATTTTTCATGAAGGTAGATATTGATACCAGCGATAAGCTGTACGCCGACGCATGGCTTGGCTTTAAAGGTACGGACTGGAAAAACGAAATTAATGTCCGCGATTTTATTCAACACAACTATACGCCTTATGAAGGTGATGAATCTTTCCTTGCTGAAGCAACGCCAGCGACCACGGCATTGTGGGAAAAAGTAATGGAAGGCATTCGTATCGAAAATGCGACCCACGCGCCGGTTGATTTCGATACTAATATTGCCACTACCATTACCGCCCATGATGCTGGTTATATTAATCAGCCGCTGGAAAAAATTGTTGGTCTGCAAACCGATGCGCCGTTAAAGCGCGCGCTGCATCCGTTTGGCGGCATTAATATGATTAAAAGTTCATTCCACGCATATGGCCGTGAAATGGACAGCGAATTTGAGTACATCTTTACCGATCTGCGTAAAACCCATAATCAGGGCGTATTTGATGTTTACTCACCGGATATGCTGCGCTGCCGTAAATCTGGCGTACTGACCGGTTTGCCGGACGGTTATGGTCGTGGTCGTATCATCGGAGACTATCGCCGCGTGGCGCTGTACGGCATCAGTTATCTGGTACGTGAACGCGAACTGCAATTTGCCGATCTCCAGTCTCGTCTGGAAAAAGGAGAGGATCTTGAAGCCACCATCCGTCTGCGTGAAGAGCTGGCAGAACATCGTCATGCGCTGTTGCAGATTCAGGAAATGGCGGCGAAATACGGCTTCGACATCTCCCGTCCGGCGCAGAATGCGCAGGAAGCGGTGCAGTGGCTCTACTTCGCTTACCTGGCGGCGGTGAAATCGCAAAACGGCGGCGCAATGTCTCTGGGTCGTACCGCATCGTTCCTCGATATCTACATCGAGCGCGACTTTAAAGCCGGCGTGCTTAATGAGCAGCAGGCGCAGGAACTGATCGACCACTTCATCATGAAGATCCGCATGGTGCGCTTCCTGCGTACACCGGAATTTGATTCGTTGTTCTCCGGCGATCCCATCTGGGCGACGGAAGTGATCGGCGGGATGGGGCTGGATGGCCGCACTCTGGTGACTAAAAACTCCTTCCGCTATCTGCATACCCTACACACCATGGGACCAGCGCCGGAACCAAACCTGACTATTCTGTGGTCGGAAGCATTGCCGATTGCCTTCAAAAAATATGCGGCGCAAGTATCTATCGTCACCTCTTCTTTGCAGTATGAAAACGACGATCTGATGCGTACTGACTTCAACAGCGACGATTACGCGATTGCCTGCTGCGTCAGCCCAATGGTGATTGGTAAGCAGATGCAGTTCTTCGGTGCACGCGCTAACCTGGCGAAAACACTGCTGTACGCAATCAACGGCGGGATGGACGAGAAGCTGAAGATTCAGGTCGGCCCGAAAACGGCACCATTGATGGACGACGTGCTGGATTACAACAAAGTCATGGACAGCCTCGACCATTTCATGGACTGGCTGGCGGTGCAGTACATCAGCGCGCTGAACATCATCCACTACATGCACGACAAGTACAGCTATGAAGCCTCGCTGATGGCGCTGCACGATCGTGATGTCTATCGCACCATGGCTTGCGGCATCGCGGGTCTGTCGGTGGCGACGGATTCACTTTCCGCTATTAAATATGCCCGTGTGAAACCCATCCGTGACGAAAACGGTCTGGCGGTGGACTTTGAAATCGACGGCGAATATCCACAGTACGGCAACAACGACGAGCGTGTAGACAGTATTGCTTGTGACCTGGTTGAACGCTTTATGAAGAAAATTAAAGCACTGCCAACCTATCGTAACGCCGTGCCGACCCAGTCGATCCTGACTATCACTTCTAACGTGGTGTACGGACAGAAAACCGGTAACACACCGGACGGTCGCCGCGCGGGTACGCCGTTTGCGCCGGGCGCTAACCCGATGCACGGTCGTGACCGCAAAGGCGCGGTAGCCTCGCTGACTTCCGTGGCGAAACTGCCGTTCACTTACGCCAAAGACGGTATTTCGTACACCTTCTCGATCGTCCCGGCGGCGCTGGGTAAAGAAGATCCGGTACGCAAAACCAACCTTGTTGGTCTGCTGGATGGATATTTCCATCACGAAGCGGACATCGAAGGCGGTCAACATCTCAACGTTAACGTTATGAATCGGGAAATGTTGTTGGATGCCATTGAGCACCCGGAAAAATACCCGAACCTGACAATCCGTGTCTCTGGCTACGCTGTGCGCTTTAACGCGCTGACTCGCGAACAGCAACAGGATGTGATTTCACGTACCTTTACCCAGGCGCTCTGACGCCGGAGGATGTATGAAAAAGATTATCGAAACGCAACGTGCCCCTGGCGCAATCGGCCCTTATGTTCAGGGCGTTGATTTAGGCAGCATGGTCTTCACTTCCGGACAAATTCCGGTTTGCCCGCAGACTGGCGAGATCCCGGCTGATGTGAAAGATCAGGCGCGTTTAAGCCTTGAAAACGTCAAAGCGATCGTGGTTGCTGCTGGCCTCACCGTGGGCGATATCATCAAGATGACGGTATTCATCACCGATCTGAACGACTTTGCCACCATCAATGAAGTCTATAAGCAGTTCTTCGATGAGCATCAGGCGACTTACCCGACCCGTAGCTGCGTGCAGGTCGCGCGTTTGCCGAAAGATGTGAAGCTGGAAATTGAAGCTATCGCAGTACGTAGCGTGTAAAGCCCGGAGCGGGGCGATTGCAGAGTCGTCCCGCCCTCTTCACAGAATGGCAATCCGAGAGTGTGGTTATGATTAGTGCATTCGATATTTTCAAAATTGGTATTGGCCCCTCCAGTTCGCATACCGTGGGGCCAATGAATGCTGGAAAAAGTTTTATCGACCGACTGGTGAGTAGTGGCTTATTAACTGCAACAAGTCATATTGTGGTCGATCTTTACGGGTCGTTGTCACTGACGGGCAAAGGCCATGCCACGGATATCGCCATCATTATGGGACTGGCAGGAAACAGCCCGCAGGATGTTGTTATTGATGAGATCCCTGCATTTATTGAACTTGTGACGCGCAGTGGGCGACTGCCGGTGGCTTCTGGTGCGCATATTGTTGATTTTCCTGTAGCAAAGAACATTATCTTCCATCCCGAAATGTTGTCTCGTCATGAGAACGGGATGCGGATTACTGCCTGGAACGGGCAGGAAGAGCTATTAAGCAAAACCTATTACTCTGTCGGCGGCGGGTTTATCGTTGAAGAAGAACACTTCGGCCTGTCGCACGATGTCGAAACACCCGTACCTTATGACTTCCACTCGGCAGGCGAACTGCTGAAAATGTGTGATTACAACGGCCTGTCTATTTCTGGCCTGATGATGCATAACGAGCTGGCGCTGCGCAGCAAAGCGGAAATTGATGCAGGGTTTGCTCGTATCTGGCAGGTGATGCACGACGGTATTGAACGCGGCATGAATACCGAAGGCGTATTGCCTGGCCCGCTCAATGTCCCACGCCGGGCGGTGGCGCTGCGCCGTTTGCTGGTCTCTAGTGACAATATCTCTAACGATCCAATGAACGTCATCGACTGGATCAATATGTTTGCTCTGGCGGTCAGCGAAGAAAACGCCGCTGGCGGACGTGTAGTGACAGCACCAACTAACGGCGCTTGCGGTATTATTCCGGCAGTGCTGGCCTATTACGATAAATTCCGCCGTCCGCTCAATGAGCGATCCATCGCCCGTTTTCTACTGGCGGCTGGCGCTATTGGCGCGCTGTATAAAATGAATGCCTCCATCTCTGGTGCGGAAGTGGGGTGTCAGGGCGAAATTGGCGTGGCCTGTTCTATGGCGGCGGCAGGGTTAACCGAACTGCTGGGCGGCAGCCCGGCGCAGGTATGCAATGCGGCGGAAATCGCTATGGAGCATAACCTTGGGCTGACCTGCGATCCGGTTGCCGGACAAGTGCAAATTCCGTGTATTGAACGTAACGCTATCAACGCTGTGAAAGCGGTAAACGCCGCGCGGATGGCAATGCGGCGTACCTCTGCACCGCGTGTTTCGCTCGATAAAGTGATCGAGACGATGTATGAAACCGGCAAAGATATGAACGATAAATACCGCGAAACTTCACGCGGAGGACTGGCGATAAAAGTGGTCTGCGGCTGATATTTCATCCGCATTTATCTTTGGGTGCACAAAATGTGCACCCTTTTTTATTGTGATCTGCCGCAAATAGAGAATAATTGTTTCTTTTCTATTTATTTGATAGAAAATTATTATCCATAACTGCTATTTCAAAGTCTTGATTGTGAAGATTTTCTCTAACCTCACGCGTATCATTTCTTCATTCTAATAACTCGCCTGCAAAAAAACGTAGACCGCGTATCGCCTTGATGCGGCTCGAAAAAAATAAAAAGCCCTACAAAATATTGAGCGAGAAATTATGGAAATTGCAACGAATAAAGGCGTTATTGCAGACGCTTCGACCCCGGCGGGTCGTGCTGGAATGAGTGAAAGTGAATGGCGTGAAGCAATCAAATTTGACAGTACCGACACCGGCTGGGTGATTATGAGTATCGGGATGGCGATTGGCGCGGGGATTGTTTTTCTCCCGGTGCAGGTCGGATTGATGGGATTGTGGGTATTTTTGCTCTCATCAGTGATTGGTTACCCGGCAATGTATCTGTTTCAGCGGTTGTTTATTAATACGCTGGCAGAATCACCGGAGTGTAAAGATTACCCCAGCGTCATTAGCGGTTATTTAGGTAAAAACTGGGGCATCCTGTTAGGTGCACTCTATTTCGTGATGTTGGTGATCTGGATGTTCGTCTATTCCACCGCCATCACCAACGATAGCGCCTCCTATTTACATACTTTTGGCGTGACGGAAAGCGTGCTATCAGACAATCCGTTTTATGGGCTGGTACTGATTTGCATTTTGGTAGCCATCTCCTCACGCGGCGAGAAACTGTTATTCAAGATTTCGACTGGCATGGTTCTGACCAAGCTACTGGTGGTCGCGGCGCTGGGCGTGTCGATGGTGGGAATGTGGCATCTGTATAACGTGGGTTCGCTGCCGCCGCTGGGGCTACTGGTGAAAAACGCCATTATTACGCTGCCGTTTACCCTGACGTCGATTCTGTTTATCCAGACATTAAGCCCGATGGTGATTTCCTATCGCTCGCGGGAAAAATCGATTGAAGTAGCGCGGCATAAAGCGTTGCGGGCAATGAACATCGCGTTCGGCATTCTGTTTGTTACCGTCTTTTTCTACGCCGTGTCGTTCACGCTGGCGATGGGACATGACGAAGCGGTAAAAGCCTACGAGCAGAATATTTCCGCGCTGGCGATTGCCGCACAGTTTATTAGCGGTGACGGTGCAGCGTGGGTAAAAGTGGTTAGTGTCATTCTCAATATCTTTGCCGTAATGACCGCGTTTTTTGGCGTCTATTTAGGCTTCCGTGAAGCAACGCAAGGGATCGTAATGAACATCCTGCGCCGCAAAATACCTGCCGAGAAGATTAACGAAAATCTCGTCCAGCGCGGCATCATGATTTTCGCCATTTTACTGGCCTGGAGCGCCATCGTACTGAACGCGCCGGTGTTGAGCTTCACCTCTATCTGTAGCCCGATATTCGGCATGGTAGGGTGCCTGATCCCGGCGTGGCTGGTTTACAAAGTACCGGCATTGCACAAATACAAAGGGATGTCTCTGTACCTGATTATCGTCACCGGTTTGTTGCTTTGCGTTTCTCCGTTCCTGGCATTTTCTTGATTTACCTGAAATTTTAAGGTTTTTATTATGTTTGATTCGACTTTAAATCCGTTATGGCAGCGTTACATCCTCGCCGTTCAGGAGGAAGTAAAACCGGCGCTGGGATGTACTGAACCTATTTCACTGGCGCTGGCAGCGGCGGTTGCTGCGGCAGAACTGGAAGGTCCGGTTGAACGTGTAGAAGCCTGGGTTTCGCCAAATCTGATGAAGAACGGTCTGGGCGTTACTGTTCCCGGCACGGGAATGGTGGGACTGCCGATTGCGGCGGCGCTGGGAGCGTTAGGTGGAAATGCCAAAGCCGGGCTGGAAGTGCTGAAAGACGCAACTGCGCAGGCGATTGCTGATGCCAAAGCATTGCTGGCGGCGGGGAAAGTCTCGGTTAAGATCCAGGAACCTTGCGACGAGATCCTCTTCTCACGCGCCAAAGTCTGGAACGGCGAGAAGTGGGCGTGTGTCACCATCGTCGGTGGACATACCAACATTGTGCATATTGAGACGCACAATGGCGTGGTATTTGCCCAGCAGGCATGTGTGACAGAGGGGGAGCAAGAGTCGCCGCTGGCGGTGCTCTCCAGAACGACGCTCGCCGAGATCCTGAAGTTCGTCAATGAAGTCCCGTTTGAGGCGATCCGCTTTATTCTCGATTCTGCGAAGTTAAACTGTGCATTATCGCAGGAAGGTTTGAGTGGCAACTGGGGGCTGCATATTGGCGCAACGCTGGAAAAACAGTGTGCGCGCGGTTTGTTGGCGAAGGATCTTTCCTCGTCGATTGTGATTCGTACCAGCGCGGCATCTGATGCGCGTATGGGCGGCGCAACGCTTCCGGCGATGAGTAACTCCGGTTCTGGTAACCAGGGGATCACCGCGACAATGCCCGTAGTGGTGGTCGCGGAACACTTCGGGGTGGATGATGAACGGCTGGCACGCGCGCTGATGCTTTCGCATTTGAGCGCGATTTACATCCATAACCAGTTGCCGCGTTTATCCGCGCTGTGCGCGGCGACGACGGCAGCAATGGGGGCTGCCGCTGGGATGGCGTGGCTGGTGGATGGGCGTTATGAAACGATCTCTATGGCTATCAGCAGTATGATCGGCGATGTCAGCGGCATGATTTGCGATGGTGCGTCGAACAGTTGTGCGATGAAGGTTTCGACCAGTGCTTCGGCAGCGTGGAAAGCGGTGTTAATGGCGCTGGATGATACCGCCGTGACCGGCAATGAAGGGATTGTGGCGCATGATGTTGAGCAGTCGATTGCCAATCTGTGTGCGCTGGCAAGCCATTCGATGCAGCAAACAGATCGGCAGATTATCGAGATTATGGCGAGTAAGGCCAGATAAGCGGCTGGCCTTGGGTATCGTGCCTGAAGCCGGATGCGATGCTGGCGCATCTTATCCGGCCTACGGGATGCGCAATTTGTTGATGTTGTTGGGTTTTGTAGGCCGGATAAGGCGTTTACGCCGCATCCGGCAACCTGTCTTTATGCGGCGGCTTCATCCTCGGCTAACCGCGTTTCGGCGTCGGCTACTATCGCTTCCAGCTCGCTCAACATCTCTTCATAGCCAAAGTTTTTAGTTGCGCGAGTGGTTTCTTTCGCCACAACGGGCTTCACTGACTGGCGTTTCTTCGCCGATTTTTTACTCATCATCTTCTCCCTGTAAAAACAACTAGACAGGTAAATCTATCAGTAAAGCGCGCAGCGGGGAATCAGCAACCAGCGTAATGTTAGCCTCGTCACGAATAAATGCACCATCACCGCAGGTCAGTGCCGCTTTCTCTTCATGATGCGTAATTGCATGAAATTGGCCGTGAATCGATTGTAAATAGGCGCGCGGGCCGTGAAGTTGAAAGTTCGCACTTTCGCCCTTAGCGAGCACAATATGATGCAACCACACTTGCTGGCGCAGTTGCAGGCTACCCTCTGTGCCATCGGGCGAGGCGATTAATTGCTGCTTGCCCATATTAAGCGCCAGTTTTTGAATCAGCGGACTCTCTCGCTGCGGGCAGGCATCCAGCCAAAGCTGCATTCGCGTTAACGGTTTGTCTTTGCTAATGTTATGTTCGCTATAACTCACGCCCGGCTGAGTAGAAAGCAATAAGGCTTCACCGGCGCTGGCCTGAACATGATTGCCTTCACTGTCGCGGTATTCTGCTTCTCCATCCAGAATCACATTCAAAATATCGACTTTTGGATAGGTTCGTGGCTGAAAGGCGGCTCCTGGAGCCAGCACTTCCTGATTGAGCACGCGCAGGGAGGCGTAGCCTAACAATTTAGGGTCGAAGTAGTGTCCAAAGGAAAAAGTATACCGGGCCTGTAACCATCCGTAGTCTGCTTGTCCACACTGCCTGGCAGTTCGGGTAGTAATCATAATTATTGACCTCTCTTTACTTCCTTTTATGGTAAGGGGCTAGACGCTACATTGTTAGCCAGATATTCTGCCCGGTATGTTCAAATTTCCTGAATGAGAACGACATGGCCAAAGAAAGGGCATTAACGCTGGAAGCACTGCGTGTTATGGACGCGATCGATCGCCGTGGCAGTTTTGCGGCAGCAGCAGATGAGCTGGGACGCGTGCCTTCTGCGCTTAGCTACACCATGCAAAAACTGGAAGAAGAGCTGGATGTGGTACTGTTTGACCGCTCTGGCCATCGCACCAAATTCACCAATGTCGGGCGTATGTTGCTGGAGCGAGGACGCGTTCTGCTGGAAGCGGCAGATAAACTGACTACTGATGCGGAAGCCCTAGCGCGCGGTTGGGAAACGCATCTCACCATTGTGACCGAGGCGCTGGTGCCGACGGCTGCCTTTTTCCCTTTGATCGACAAACTGGCGGTGAAGGCCAATACCCAACTGGCAATTATCACCGAAGTGCTGGCGGGCGCGTGGGAGCGGCTGGAGCAGGGGCGAGCGGATATAGTTATCGCGCCGGATATGCATTTTCGTTCCTCGTCGGAGATCAACTCGCGCAAGCTCTATACCTTAATGAACGTCTACGTTGCCGCGCCGGATCACCCGATTCACCAGGAGCCGGAACCGCTTTCTGAGGTGACGCGCGTGAAATATCGCGGAATTGCGGTTGCGGATACCGCTCGTGAGCGTCCGGTATTGACGGTGCAGTTGCTGGACAAACAGCCGCGCTTAACGGTCAGCACCATTGAAGATAAACGCCAGGCGTTACTGGCGGGGCTGGGTGTCGCAACTATGCCGTATCCGATGGTGGAAAAAGATATTGCTGAAGGACGGCTACGTGTCGTTAGCCCGGAATCGACCAGCGAGATCGATATCATTATGGCCTGGCGTCGTGACAGTATGGGGGAAGCGAAATCCTGGTGTTTGCGGGAAATTCCAAAGTTGTTCGCCGGAAAATAAACGATTAAGCACCTTTCACAAGGTGCTTAATTATTATTCCTGTTCCAGTTTCGGGTCTGGCCCAAAGCGGTTTTCACCCGGTGTACCCGCCTGGCAGTTAAAGACGATGATAATCAGCCAGCCGATAAACGGGATTAAGAACAGCAGTACCCACCACGCCGAGCGGTCGGTGTCGTGCAGGCGGCGGAACTGAACTGCCCACCACGGTAAAAACACCAGAATGCCATAGATTGTCGTCAGGATGCCTTCGCCACCGGCGCGTTGCCAGCCTAACATTTTATCCAGTAGTCCCAGCACGAACGTAAAGATGATGTTGACCAGAATAAACATCCAGTACTCTTTGCGCCGCGCACGACCCCGAAATCCGACATAATTTTTTAGTACTTTCAGATACCAGTCCATTTTTGCCTCAATTTTGCTCAATCACTTGTTTTTAAAGCAGCAAATTAAGAATAGACATGAATGAAATGGCAGTAAATATCACCACGGTGAATTAATGAGGTGCAATGAACGGAACTTCAGACTGATGGCAAGCGCAAAATCGCCAGATGCGCTACGCTTATCTGGCCTGTGAGTTCTCTGCAATATATTGAATGTACAATATTTTTAGGTCAAATAAGCCGTTCAAGCCGCATCCGACATGAACAACACGCACTTAGCCAACAATCAGAGGCACCACGAAGGGTGCCTTTGTCTAGCCGAAGCGAACATCTCGTCCATGCGGTTCATCGAGATCCTGCCACGGACCAATTGAAATAATTCCCGTAGGGTTGATGGTCTTATGGCTGCGGAAGTAATGATTACGGATATGATCGAAATTGACTGTTTCGGCAATCCCCGGCATCTGGTAGATATCGCGCAGGAAGCCGTACAGATTCAGGTAATCGCTGATGCGGTGCTTATCACATTTGAAGTGGGTGACATACACCGGATCAAAACGCACCAGCGTGGTCCACAGGCGAATATCGGCTTCGGTTAACTGGTTACCGGTCAGATAGCGATGCTGACCTAAGATCTGCTCCAGTCGCGCCAGCGATTCAAACACTTTCACCACCGCCTCGTCGTAGGCTTCCTGGCTGGTAGCAAAACCGGCTTTATACACGCCATTGTTGACGGTGTCGTAAATCCAGCCGTTAAGTTCGTCAATTTTAGTTTGCAGCGCAGGAGGATAATAATCTCCCGCTTTCGCGCCGAGTGCATCAAACGCGGTATTGAACATGCGGATGATTTCCGCCGATTCGTTGCTGACAATGGTGTGGTTCTTTTTGTCCCATAGCACGGGAACAGTGACACGTCCGCTATAGTGTGGATCGGCGTGGAGATAAAGCTGATACAGAAACTCATGTTGATAGAGCGTATCACCGGTTGCTCCCGGAAAACTGTCATCAAAGGTCCAGCCATTTTCCAGCATCAGCGGATTCACCACGGAAACGGAGATAAACGGTTCCAGACCTTTGAGTTTACGCATAATCAGCGTGCGGTGCGCCCACGGGCAGGCGAGTGAAACATAGAGATGGTAGCGATCTTTTTCTGCGGTAAAACCGCCTTTGCCGGTAGGTCCTGGTGCGCCGTCAGCGGTGAGCCAGTTACGAAATGCGGAAGCTGAACGTTGAAATTTACCGCCGGTGGATTTGGTGTCGTACCAGGTGTCATGCCAGACGCCGTCAATCAGTTGACCCATTTTTCTCTCCTCCAATAGCAAAAACGAGGAGTGTTTCTCCTCGTTTCAGATTGCTGGCAAAGTGCACATTTTTGATTGTCGGATGCGATGCTTACGCATCTTATCCGACCAACAAATATCGTTAAGTATAGTCTCTGCTTACCACTTTTTATTCAGCAGGCGGTCGATGCTGAATGCGCCCGGCCCCGTAATTGCCAGCAGCAGGAATCCGCCAGAAATGGTCAGGTTTTTCATAAACATCAGCGAGTTCATGCCCTCTGCAAAATTGCTGTGAAATAAAAACGCAGTCAGCAGTGTAAAGCCAGCGGTAAACAGCGCCGTGGTGCGAGTCAGGAAACCAAACAGAATTGCCAGACCACCGCCAAACTCAAGCAAAATCACCAGCGGCAGCATAAAGCCGGGGACGCCCATTGCTTCCATATATTGTTGCGTACCCGCGTAGCCTGTAATTTTTCCCCAGCCTGCCGTAATAAACAGAATCGGCATTAAAATACGCGCTACCAGTACACCAATATCTTCTAATTTTTTCATCTTATTCTCCACTGCGCCGCTCAGGCTGCTGATTGTTTTTTTGTGCATTGACGCGGTATTAGCGTCGTTGCTGTCGATGGAGAGAAGCATAAACGTAGTGAATGGTGATTGTTAGCAAGGAAAACTGTCAAATTTTTTCAAAAATTTTGAGGGATAAGGCCGGAATGGCTCCGGCCAGAAAGACGTTAACCGCGCAGCTGTTGCTGTTTGAGGGTGGTTTTAACCAGACGCCAGGCACTCCATACGCCAAAACCGCGCCTGGCCCAGCGAACCAGCATATTCGGATGGCGAATTGTCCAGATAGCCATCACGCTACTGCCAACCAGCGCCCAGGAGCGCAGACTCAACAGTATATTCCAGCGACGATCGTAAGCGCCTGTTGCTTCCAGCCAGTCTCGACGACTGGCGGAAAGATCCAGCCGTTGTTGCTGGATCTGGCTAAGTAGTTGTGCCTTGCGGCGTTCACGTTCGACTTTACCGCTCACGGGACTCCTCCTCGAGCAGTTGCCGATCGTTCGCCAGTTCATGGCGCGTGTGGCGCAACAGTGTCGATTTCCGTGACTTGCGTAACGTCCAGATACCGCCAATCAGTGCCAGTAGCAGCAACACCACGGTGGTGGCAATCATCGCATTCAGGCGATATTGCGGATCAACCGCCCAGATAATCAGCACCATCAGGCTCATAAGACCAAATGCAGCGAAAAGCATCGTCAGGCCCAGCATCAGTAACAGTTGAAAGAGATTGGCTTTTTCCTCTTCCAGCTCCACCACCGCCAGCCGCAGACGTGTCTCCACCATTTCGACCATGATGGTGACTATTCGCTGCCCGATGCCCAGAACGCTTTTACCGGGCCCTTGCGCGTGATGAGTGTCCGCCATAATTAACGACGCGACAGCAGAACGCCGAGCACTACACCGATTGCAGCGCCAATGCCCACCCCCGTCCACGGATTTTCACGCACGTACTCATCGGCACGCGCCGCCGCTTCACGAGTCTGTTTGGCAATTGCCTCGCCAGTTTCACCCAGGCGATAGCGGCTCTGTTTTAGCGCCTGCTCTGCTTTACTACGAATCTTACTCAACTCTTCTTTCGACTTATCTCCTGAGGCGCTTAGTACTTCTTCCAGCGTATCAGACAGGGATTTCAACTCTGCACGCAAATGTTCCGTAGTGTGTTCTTTCGACATAGTTTTCTCCAGGTGAGTAAGTAATGACTATTGTGAATTAGTAGTCGCGCGCTTCCAGCTTTTTCAGCTCTTCCTGCGCTTCTGCCAGTTTCCGTTCGCGTTTGGCAATCTTGTCCGCATCGCCTTTTTGCTTCGCCTCGGCTAAATCTTGCTTGCGTTCCGCCACCTCATCTTTCTGCTTAGCGATTTTTTTCTGATGATCGGCGCGAAGCTGGCTATCTGAACAGTTGGCCCGGACTTCACTCAGGGCTTTATTCAGACCGTCAATACGATTCTGGTTTTGGTGTTTTTCGGCATAGCTGATCTCCTTAAGGATATTTTGCTCCTTTTCCTGACACAGGGTAGTGGCATAACTACCGGCACTAAGAGCAAAAAGAGAAACAGCTAAAGCAATGCGGTATTTCATTCTTGAACCTTCCATTGTGACTCGAACCTATTACAAAGGAACGATTGTCCAGACAACGAAGCGGTAGTGTTAACCACCGCCTCATTAATCATAGACAGTAACGGTGAAATCACCAAAGTGAGTGATATGTTTCGGATAACAGGAAGTTATCCGAAGCGATGAGAATTATCCCGCAGCCGGGTCAGCCACTGCATGGCCTGACTGTTATCGTCCTGCTGCGCAATGATGTAGCCATGGGGCAATGTTCTGTCGAGGACTGCTTTTGCGGCGGCACTCTGGTCGCTGGAGTCAAACGTAATTAACAGAGTGTCGTTCTTGGGGGTAATGCTTTTGAAAGGAATGCCGTGAGCGTCAAGGTGATGCCAGATGGAAAAACCGTCTGGCATCGTCATGCCTTGATGAACGGCACGGATCGCCAGCGTTGAATCTTGCTGACGAACCGCAGACCAGGCCAGCAACAGCGTGCCGACCAGCAATAAAGCAGCGCCGAACCAGACTAGCTGGCGAAGCGACATGCGAGGTATTTGCATCCTTTACCCCCGATTTCCATATTTCTTTTTCCATAACACGACCAGAGAACCTGCCAGGCCAAATACCAGCAGTACCACCGGGAGCAGCATCAGGCATGACATTAGCTGATCCTCGTACTTCAAAAATACCGGCGTTTTGCCGAGCATGTAACCCAGGGTTGTCAGGATCAACACCCACAACAAACCGCTCATCCAGTTGAAGAACTGAAAGCGTGCGTTATTCAGCCCTGATAACCCGGCAATGGTCGGCAGCAGTGTTCTGACAAACGCAATAAAGCGACCAATTAATAGCGCCGATAAACCGTGTTTGTGAAAAAGATGGTGTGCGCGTTGGTGATAGTGCGCGGGTAAATGGGAAAGCCAGTTTTGTACAGTGCGGGTATTGCCCAGCCATCGCCCCTGTATGTAACTGACCCAGCAGCCAAGGCTGGCGGCTACGGTCAATAGCAAAATCGTTTGTGGATAACCCATCGCGCCTTTAGCAATCAATACGCCGACCAACACCAGTAAGCTGTCGCCCGGTAAAAAGGCTGCCGGAAGCAAGCCGTTTTCAAGGAACAAAATTACAAACAAGACAAAATACAACATGCCAATCATCGACGGATTGGCCAGCGTTTCAAAATCCTGCGCCCACAGGGCCTGCAGTAATTGGGTCAAAAGTTCCATTCATTATTCCTGGTGAATCGGTTAACGCCACGCCGGTTTTAAATGATGCACTCCCGCCAGATTATTGCTGTTTTTGTATGGATTGCGGGTCGGAGCACCAACACGGCCTGAACTATTCCCTGTTAAAACGTGAGATAAGAAAACATTTAATAGCATAAATTCAAATTGAATCTAATTGTAACAAAGGTCAACGTTGTTCGTTATCAAAATTACATGTCCGTGGAGTCTGATTTTGCTGATTGCAGGGGAGGGTGGCGAGAGGATTTACACAGGCTGACACTTTATACTTTTTGCTTACTGACAAAGCGTACAGGCGCGTTGTAGCGCCTGCCCGATGGGAATTTCATTTGCTGCCGCTGGCGGCCGTATCCAGATGCACAACCGGGTTTTCTGCGAACAGGTAACGGTCGGCGTTGAACTCGAAATCGTCGCTGGTTTCGTTAAATAACATTATCTTGGTGTTTTCCAGATGCTGCCACATTGCCAGCTTAGCGGCATGGGGATCTTTGCGAATTAACGCCTTAAGGATCTGATCGTGGTCATCACACCAGTTATCGACGGTACGGGAATCAATGTGTTCGTGGAGTTTTTTCCAGTATGGGTTATGGCTACGCTGGGTCCACATCTTCTCAACGATGGCTGCCAGGGCTGAGTTCTGCGTCGCCAGGGCAACCTGAATATGGAACTGCAAATCCCACTCGGAATCGCGGAAGCATTGTTCGCCGCGAGCCTGCTCCTGGATGGCCATCAATTTCATGATGTCCTGTTTGGTCACCTGGGTTGCGGCAAACTCGGCAATATTGCTCTCGATAAGCTGGCGAGCCTGTAGCAGTTCAAACGGGCCGTAATTGGCAAATTCCATATTATCGTCAGCCGCCTGCTGATGGCGCGGCTGGTTGGAAACCACGTGAATACCTGAACCTTTACGCACCTCCACATAGCCTTCAACTTCCAGCATGATGATGGCTTCACGAACTACCGTTCGGCTGACGTTTTTTTCATCGGCAATAAAACGTTCGGCGGGCAGTTTATCACCCACCAGATAGACGCCCTGCTCAATGCGCTCTTTCAGGTCAGCAGCAAGTTGTTGGTACAAACGGCGTGGTTCAGAGATTTCCATATGCGTCTCCCGGAATGGAATGCGGACAAAGTTATCATACCACTTTATTTATGGGTATGCCATTGTTCATATATAAATATGGTGATTGAAATAATGTATTTAATTAACATTGTGAATATTTATAAATTCCTAAAAATTAAGCGTCGATATTGTGAAAATTACTATGTTTCAGTAACTTAATTTTTCGCTTTTTAAATTAATATTAACTAAAAATGCTTTTTTATATTGACTTACAATAAATCTACATTTCTAATGCACTAACTTTTTTGAAACAATTTTATAAGATTAATTCTATATGGTGGCGAAAATTAAACTCTTATCACGGCTTACGCCGCTTTTATTCGTGTTCGCTCCTTTTTTTGCACAGTCAAATATGACTGTTTATCCTATGGCTGTTTCTATTAATAGTCAGGGTGAAGGCAACGTTCGTGTAATATCTAAAAGTAATGAAGTTCAGTATATCAAGGCGACAGTATTCCGTATCGATAATCCATCGACGCCTCAGGAAAATGAAGTTGAGATTAAATCCGGTGATGCAAATCATCTGGTCGTTATGCCACCCAAATTCGCCTTACCAGCCGGTAGCAGCAAAACCGTGCGCTTTGTCGCAATGGAACCAGAGCAAAAAGAGAAAAATTACCGCGTTAAATTTGAAGCAGTTCCCAGTATTGATGACGTTGCCACAGATAAAAAAGATCTCTCTATGCAGTTAACCGTTAACTTGATTTGGGGGATTGTTGTTAGTGTTCCACCCCAACAACCTATTGCTAAGTTAGAAGTAAATCCTGCCAAAAAATTATTTAATGCAGGGAATCAACGTTTAAAACTTTTAACGATCGCTTATTGCAAAAATAATAGCAAAGATAATTGTAAGATGCAGACCGTAAATAAAAATATCTTCCCTGGTCAGGAAATAAATCTTGAAAGCATATCTGGCTACGACAAGATCGTTGTCAAATATAATAACTGGATCACTAAGGATAATGGCGAGTTTGAGCTGGCGATCCATTAATTATCATTGTCATAAACGAAGGAATAGTAATGAAAAAGGCATTTGCAAAATCTCTTCTGGTAGCAGCGTTATTCTCTGTAGCAGGCTCCGCGTTAGCAGTACAAAAAGATATTACTGTAACAGCTAACGTTGATGCCGCTCTGGATATGACGCAAACCGATAACAGCGCACTGCCGAAAGCAGTTGAAATGCAATATCTGCCGGGTCAGGGTCTGCAATCTTATCAGTTGATGACTAAAATTTGGTCTAACGATGTTACTAAAGACATTAAAATGCAGTTGGTTTCCCCTGCGCAACTGGTTCATAACCTGGACGGCAGCAAAACTGTTCCGCTGACTGTGACCTGGGGTGGTACTGAAATCAAGTCCGATGCCGCTACCACTTTTGAAGCAACCAAAATTTTTGCTTCCGATGCTTTAACCAACGGTTCTTTGGCTAAAAACCTGATGTTTGCTCAGACCACCAAAGGTGTACTGGAAACCGGTATTTACCGTGGTGTGGTAAGCATCTATCTGTCCCAGGATATCTAATCCGGATAACAGAATTAATACGTAATAAAGGGGGGCTTGTCCTCCCTTATTTTAACTATTTTAGTCGTTGTTATGGATTACAGGGTTGCCATGGATAAAAAATTACTGGCTCTTTTGATCCTGGCGAGTCTCAGCCCGGCAAAGGCAGCATTAACTAAAATTCCCGCTGGGTTTGAGGTTATTGCACAGGGACAGCAGGAGTATATTGAAGTCTATTATGCCGGGAAAAGTCTCGGTAAATATTATGCAATGGTTAATCTTGATGCCGTAACATTTCTGGATTCAGCAAGTTTATATAATAAGCTGGAGCTGGATACCAAAGACCAAAAAGTCACTCAAGCCGTAAAAGCGAGACTGGCACAACCACTGGCGCGTCATGGTGAACTGGCTTGTGGTTTTGCGCAGACCGATTCAGGATGTGGCTTTCTCAATACCGATTCTGTTGACATTATTTTTAATGATGAAGAGAGTTCCGCCACCCTCTTTCTGAATCCCCAATGGAGTTCTTCGTTAAATTCAAAATCGCTATATTTAAATCCAGACAGAAACGCGATTAATGCATTTATTCATCAGCAGGATATTAACGTGCTGGTGCAGGATGATTACCAATCGTTCTCCATTCAGGGCAATGGTGCGCTGGGTGTCACAGAGAATAGTTATATTGGCGGGCACTGGAATTTCAATGGCTATGAGGCAGAAGATGTCAGCGATAATAATGCTGATGTCAGCGATCTCTATTATCGTTATGATTTTTTACGTCGTTATTATGTGCAGGCGGGGCGAATGGACAACCGCACGCTATTTAATGCACAAGGCGGGAATTTTACTTTTAACTTTCTGCCACTCGGTGCAATCGATGGAATGCGTATCGGGTCAACACTCAGTTATTTAAACCAGGCGCAGAGTCAGCAAGGAACGCCAGTAATGGTCCTGCTTTCGCGCAATTCTCGTGTTGACGCTTATCGTAATGAACAACTTCTGGGATCGTTTTATCTCAATAGTGGTTCGCAATTTATTGATACTGGTTCCTTTCCGCCAGGCAGCTACAGCGTGGCGTTAAAAGTTTATGAGAACAACCAACTCACCCGCACTGAACTTGTCCCTTTTACCAAAACAGGGGGGTTGACGGACGGAAATGCGCAGTGGTTCTTACAGGCCGGTAAAACCACCTCCCAGGCTGCCGATGACGAAAGTTCAGCTTATCAACTGGGTTTTCGCCTGCCGTTACATCCACAATATGAGCTCTACGCAGGGCTGGCGAATACCGATGATGTGAATGCTTTCGAGTTAGGTAATAACTGGACGGCGGATTTAGGCGGGGTGGGGAATCTTGCCATAGGTGCCAGTCTGTTCCGCAATGACGATGACGGCAAAGGTGATATGCAGCAGGTTAACTGGAGTAATTCGGGATGGCCGACGCTGGGCTTTTATCGTACCAACTCCGACGGAGATGCTTGTACAACCGACAGCAGAGATAGCTACAACGCCTTAAGCTGTTATGAAAGCATATCCGCTACGATTTCACAGAATCTTATCGGCTGGAACATGATGCTGGGTTATACCCGCACGCAAAATAACACCGACGACAGCTTACGCTGGGACAAACAGCAGAGTTTTGAAAATAACTATCTTCGCCAGACTTCTGCGCAAAGTATTTCTGAAACCGTACAGCTTAGCGCGTCTCGCGCTTTTGTAATGCGTGACTGGATTTTGAGCACTTCTGTCGGGGTTTTCCATCGTAACGACAACGGCGGAGATAACGACGACAACGGATTGTACTTATCGTTTTCGTTATCTGATACACCAACGATGGACAGCAATAATAACAGTCACTCAACCAATGTTTCGACTGACTATCGCTATAGCGATCAGGATGGCGACCAAACTTCATGGCAGTTATCGCATACCTTTTATAACGATTCATTCAGCCATAAAGAACTTGGCGTAACCGTCGGTGGCCTGAACACCGATACCATAAACAGTGCGGTTAATGGTCGTTGGGAAGGGCAGTACGGTAATCTCAACGGCACCGTATCAGACAGTTACGATCGCAAGAACCATGATCATCTCTCTGCCTTTACGGGGTCATACAGTTCCACACTGGCGGTGAGTCGTTACGGAAT
The DNA here is from genome assembly GCF_002965005.1 of Escherichia sp. MOD1-EC7011. NCBI lineage: Bacteria > Pseudomonadati > Pseudomonadota > Gammaproteobacteria > Enterobacterales > Enterobacteriaceae > Escherichia > Escherichia sp. MOD1-EC7011. The sequence goes on along the minus strand of NZ_PTRD01000024.1, from coordinate 30,714 downwards.
TAATCTGGGAGCCAGTGGTACAGATGATCTGCTCGGCGCTGTATTAGTGGATGTAAAAGGATTTACTGAACAGGATGAAGAGAGTCAGGATCTGCAACTTGAAGCACGGGTAGCGGGCAGCAGAACTCTGCAACTTGGTCAAAGTGACAGCGTGTTATTCCCCTATACCGGATTCCAGCCGGGCTTTGTTGAAGTCAGAGACAGCAACCAGGGCAACCAGCAGGGAACAACCAATATTATCAATGGCGCGGGAAACCGGGAATTAATGTTGCTGCCCGGTAAGTTACGTTATCGCGAAGTCACTGCCAGCTTTAACTACAACTATATTGGTCGCTTGTTATTACCAGCATCAGTAGAGAAATTCCCGCTGATTGGTCTGAACAGCACCATGTTATTGGTGGCTGAAGATGGCGGATTTACGCTGGAAATTAGCGGCAATGATAAAGAACTGTATCTGCTTTCCGGACACGAATTCCTTAAATGTCCGCTGACTGTTGTGAAGAAACGCGCCAGCATTCGTTACAGCGGCGATGTGACTTGTAGCATCGTGAGTTATTCGCAATTGCCAGAGTCGATTCAGGTTCAGGCGCAGTTAAAACAGCCTAAATTACGCGAAAGTGTGCAAACGGCGCAAAGGGAGGTTGCACCATGAGAAAGCGATTGATTGCCATACTATTTTGCTTTTTGGGCTCGGTTGCGGGTGTTCAGGCGTCACCCAACGTGACCAGTGAAGTTACGTACGATTTGGTTTCTGGCAGAGCGGATTATTATTTATGGGATAAAGAAGAACCGCCGGGGAAAAACGCTTACATGTGGTACAAATGCGATTATGCCGATGCTCAACAGACTTGTACAACTTCAGGCACAACGTCAATTGTACAAATTTATCTAACTGAGCAGCGTAGCGGTATGCGCTGGCCGGTCAAGTTTAAAGGATATCAAACCATTTTAACATCTGTTGACTCAGGACCATGTGGCCCGGGGGGATATAGCAGACAACGACCTTTAAATGAGAGCGTTGGACGTTCCTGTTCAGATGGTAATGGGTGGTATAATGCGGACAGAAAGCAACTAACACTCTACCTTGAACAATCGGAAATGAAGAAGTTGCCTATAGGTGGTGTGTGGAAAGGGCAAGTAAAACTGCATTTAAATAGCCCTTCACAAGACTATTTCGCAAATATCACACTGAATACGCTCGATCCCAACCATATCGATATCTTCTTTCCGGAGTTTGCCCACGCCACGGGTACAGTTGGATCTACACCCGACGGGGAGCGTCAATGGCAGTAACTATGCTCAGGATCTGACCACGCTGGATATGTGCCTGTACGATGGTTTTAACGGCAACGCCATCAGTTATGAAATCCAGCTTAAAGATGAAGGTCGCCCGGCTGCCGGGCGAAGAGATGGCGACTTCTCGATTTATCGTCAGGGAGGAACATCGACAGATGCCTCAGAACGCATTGATTACCGGGTAAAAATGTATAACCCGGAAACGGGCGGGCAAATTGATGTTCGCAACAATGAAAATATGGTCTGGAACAGCATCAACCTGAAGCGCGTTCGTCCGGTTGTGCTGCCAGGAATTCGTTACGCTGTCATGTGTGTGCCGACGCCATTAACCCTGGCGGTAGAGAAGTTCAGCGTGATGGATAAGCAGGCCGGGTACTACATGGGTAAACTGTCGGTGGTCTTTACTCCGTCCTTGCCAACTATCAATTAACCCTCCAGGCCGGACAAACGTTCTATATAAACAACGAAGCCGCCTGAACAGGCGGCTTCGACATTAAAACTCACGCTAAGCGTTAATGTTGCGGGGCGGGATCGTTATGTGTTTCCTGCGCCACCTCAATCGCCGGTTTGTTCTGCAATACCGTCCAGATAACCAGCGCGCCTAACAGGTCGAACACTGCCAGCACTGCGAACAGCGGGCTGAAGCCGATGGTGTCAGCCAGAGCACCAACAACCAAGGCAAACAGCGTACTTGCCAGCCATGCGGACATCCCGGTCAGACCGTTTGCCGTTGCCACTTCGTTACGACCGAACACGTCAGAAGAGAGCGTAATCAGTGCGCCAGACAGTGCCTGGTGAGCAAAACCACCGATACACAGCAGCATAATCGCCACATATGGATTGGTGAACAGACCGATCATACCTGGGCCAATCATCAGCACCGCACCCAGCGTGACTACCATCTTACGGGAGACGATCAGGTTCACGCCAAACCAACGCTGGAACAGCGGCGGCAGGTAACCACCGAGGATACAACCGAGGTCAGCAAACAGCATCGGCATCCAGGCGAACATCGCGATCTCTTTCAGGTTAAAGCCGTAAACTTTAAACATGAACAGTGGGATCCACGCGTTGAAAGTCCCCCACGCCGGTTCAGCCAGGAAACGCGGCAGCGCGATACCCCAGAACTGACGGTTACGCAGGATCTGACCAACGGACATTTTCTTCGCCGTGCCAACCTGGTGCTGGGCTTCCTGACCGTTAATAATGTATTCGCGTTCTTCATCAGTCAGATGTTTCTGGTCGCGCGGGTGTTTATAGAAAATCAGCCATGCCATCGCCCAGATAAAGCTCAGCGCACCGGAGATGATAAATGCCATCTGCCAGCTGTGCATCACAATTGCCCATACCACCAGCGGCGGTGCAATCATCGCACCAATTGAAGAACCAACGTTAAAGTAACCTACTGCGATGGAACGCTCTTTCGCCGGGAACCATTCGGAACTGGCTTTCAGACCCGCTGGGATCATTGCTGCTTCAGCAGCACCTACCGCACCACGAGCAATCGCCAGGCCGCCCCAGCTACCTGCCAGCGCGGTAGCGCCACAGAACACAGCCCACAACACGGCAAACATCGCGTAACCGATTTTTGTACCCAGAACATCCAGTACATAACCCGCTACCGGTTGCATGACCGTATAAGCAGCAGAATAAGCTGCGATGATGTAGGAATACTGTTGGGTGGAGATGTTTAACTCTTCCATCAGAGTTGGCGCAGCTGCCGCCACAGTGTTACGCGTCAGGTAACCGAGCACGGTGCCGAGCGTCACCAGTGCGATCATATACCAACGTAACCCTTTAATTTTACGCATGTAAAACCTCATCGTTTTGTTATATCCGCAGTAATCGCGGCCATCATCCCGCCAGAGGCTGAAGATGTTACTTACGACCGGGTAACCGAAAAAAAACCGGCACGCCCCGAACGTTGCCATGAAAGTTTCGTGCTAATTCGGCTTCCGTACCGGTCAATCCAATCCATCCAGAGAATGAATCGGCAATTTGCATTCCGTCGACTTATTATTTGCGACGGCAAAAAGATAACTTGTCATACAACTTTAAAAGGTGAGAGCCATCACAAATGTGCGAATATTTGTAGGGACATTACACGATGATAGCGAGGCCAGTAACGGCGCGGCTTGCAGCGATATTTACCACTTTGAGAGTAATTTTTTTAACTACGTTTATTGATCTAACTCACGAAAATATCTTCTGGCTCTGGAAATTGGTGTGATAACTTTGTCAGCATCGCACCATAAGCAAGCTAGCTCACTCGTTAAGAGGAAGACGATAATGACTCCGTTTATGACTGAAGATTTCCTGTTAGATACTGAATTTGCCCGCCGTCTGTATCACGACTACGCAAAAGACCAGCCGATTTTCGACTACCACTGCCATTTGCCGCCGCAGCAGATTGCAGAAGACTATCGCTTTAAGAATTTGTATGACATCTGGCTGAAAGGCGATCACTACAAATGGCGTGCAATGCGCACCAATGGTGTAGCTGAACGCCTGTGTACCGGTGATGCCTCTGACCGTGAAAAGTTTGACGCCTGGGCGGCGACCGTTCCGCACACTATCGGCAACCCGTTATACCACTGGACGCACCTCGAACTGCGTCGTCCGTTCGGTATCACGGGCAAACTGCTGTCTCCGTCGACTGCCGATGAAATCTGGAACGAATGTAACGAACTGCTGGCGCAGGATAACTTCTCCGCGCGCGGCATCATGCAGCAGATGAACGTGAAAATGGTCGGTACTACTGATGACCCGATCGATTCTCTGGAGCATCACGCAGAGATCGCCAAAGATGGCTCTTTCACCATTAAAGTGCTTCCGAGCTGGCGTCCGGATAAAGCCTTCAACATCGAACAGGCGACCTTTAACGACTATATGGCGAAGCTGGGTGAAGTTTCTGATACCGACATTCGCCGCTTTGCAGACCTGCAAACCGCCCTGACCAAACGTCTGGATCACTTCGCCGCTCACGGCTGTAAAGTGTCTGACCACGCGCTGGATGTGGTGATGTTTGCTGAAGCGAACGAAGCGGAACTGGACAGCATTCTGGCACGCCGACTGGCAGGCGAAACCCTGAGTGAGCACGAAGTGGCACAGTTTAAAACTGCGATGCTGGTGTTCCTTGGTGCCGAATACGCACGTCGCGGTTGGGTGCAGCAGTACCACATCGGCGCTCTGCGTAATAACAACCTGCGTCAGTTCAAACTGCTGGGGCCGGATGTTGGTTTTGACTCCATCAACGACCGTCCGATGGCAGAAGAGCTGTCTAAACTGCTGAGCAAACAGAACGAAGAAAACCTGCTACCGAAAACCATTCTCTACTGCCTGAACCCGCGCGATAACGAAGTGCTGGGCACCATGATCGGTAACTTCCAGGGCGAAGGTATGCCGGGCAAAATGCAGTTCGGTTCCGGCTGGTGGTTTAACGACCAGAAAGACGGTATGGAACGTCAGATGACCCAACTGGCGCAGCTCGGTCTGCTGAGCCGCTTTGTCGGTATGCTGACTGACAGCCGTAGCTTCCTGTCATACACCCGTCACGAATACTTCCGCCGCATTCTGTGCCAGATGATCGGTCGCTGGGTGGAAGCGGGCGAAGCACCGGCGGACATCAACCTGCTGGGCGAGATGGTGAAAAACATTTGCTTTAACAATGCGCGTGACTATTTCGCCATTGAACTGAACTAAGGTCTGGGGTTGATATGCAATACATCAAGATCCATGCACTGGATAACGTCGCGGTTGCTTTAGCAGATTTGGCGGAAGGCACAGAAGTCAGTGTCGATAACCAAACCGTTACGCTGCGCCAGGATGTCGCTCGAGGACATAAATTTGCGTTAACGGATATCGCAAAAGGGGCCAACGTCATCAAATATGGCCTGCCGATTGGTTATGCACTGGCGGATATTGCGGCGGGGGAACACGTTCACGCCCACAATACGCGCACGAATCTGAGCGATCTGGATCAGTATCGCTATCAACCTGATTTTCACGAACTGCCAGCACAAGCGGCAGATCGTGAAGTGCAGATCTATCGTCGCGCTAACGGCGATGTCGGGGTGCGTAATGAGCTGTGGATCCTGCCAACCGTGGGCTGTGTCAACGGCATCGCGCGGCAGATCCAGAACCGTTTCCTGAAAGAGACCAACAACGCTGAAGGTACTGACGGCGTGTTCCTCTTCAGCCACACCTACGGCTGCTCACAGCTGGGTGACGATCACATCAATACCCGCACTATGCTGCAAAACATGGTGCGCCACCCGAACGCAGGTGCGGTGCTGGTGATTGGTCTGGGCTGTGAAAACAATCAGGTCGATGTCTTCCGTGAAACGCTGGGGGACATCGATCCTGAACGCGTTCATTTCATGATCTGCCAGCAGCAGGACGATGAGATCGAAGCCGGGATCGAGCATTTGCATCAGCTGTATAACGTGATGCGCAACGATAAACGCGAGCCAGGCAAACTCAGCGAACTGAAGTTTGGTCTGGAGTGCGGCGGTTCTGATGGTCTTTCTGGTATTACCGCTAACCCGATGCTGGGGCGTTTTTCTGACTACGTGATTGCTAACGGCGGTACTACCGTACTGACCGAAGTGCCGGAGATGTTTGGCGCAGAGCAGTTGCTGATGGATCATTGCCGCGACGAAGCAACGTTTGAAAAATTGGTCACCATGGTCAACGATTTCAAACAGTACTTTATTGCTCATGACCAGCCCATTTACGAAAACCCATCACCGGGGAACAAAGCGGGCGGTATCACCACGCTGGAAGATAAATCACTTGGTTGTACTCAGAAAGCGGGTTCCAGTGTCGTGGTTGACGTGCTGCGTTACGGCGAGCGTCTGAAAACGTCGGGGCTGAACTTGTTAAGTGCGCCGGGTAACGATGCCGTAGCGACCAGCGCCCTGGCTGGCGCCGGCTGTCACATGGTGCTGTTCAGTACCGGTCGCGGTACGCCGTATGGTGGTTTTGTGCCGACGGTGAAAATTGCCACTAACAGTGAACTGGCGGCGAAGAAAAAACACTGGATCGACTTTGACGCGGGTCAGTTGATTCACGGAAAAGCGATGCCGCAGTTGCTGGAAGAATTTATCGATACCATCGTTGAGTTTGCCAACGGTAAGCAAACTTGCAACGAGCGTAACGACTTCCGCGAACTGGCGATCTTCAAAAGCGGCGTAACGCTATAAAGTCGAAATGAGTTGTTAATAAAAAACGGCGTTTCATAATGTGAAGCGCCGTTTGCTTTTCCATACCTGTTAAGGATTTATCATGACCGCGTATTGGCTGGCCCAGGGCGTGGGTGTCATCGCCTTTCTGATTGGTATCACTACATTTTTTAACCGTGACGAACGTCGCTTCAAAAAGCAGCTTTCGGTCTATAGCGCCGTTATTGGCGTGCATTTTTTCCTCCTGGGCACTTATCCTGCCGGTGCCAGTGCCATCCTTAATGCTATTCGTACGTTGATTACCTTACGCACGCGCAGCTTATGGGTAATGGCGATATTTATTGTGCTGACTGGCGGAATCGGCCTGGCGAAGTTCCATCATCCTGTTGAACTATTGCCGGTTATTGGCACGATTGTCAGTACCTGGGCGCTGTTCCGCTGTAAAGGGCTGACCATGCGCTGCGTGATGTGGTTTTCAACGTGTTGCTGGGTGATTCACAACTTTTGGGCCGGGTCGATTGGCGGCACGATGATTGAGGGCAGTTTTCTGCTAATGAATGGCCTGAATATTATTCGTTTCTGGCGGATGCAGAAAAGGGGAATTGATCCATTTAAAGTAGAGAAAACCCCTTCCGCCGTTGACGAAAGGGGTTAAACATTAATTACGCAGGGCGCTATTTGCCAGACGCTCGTCTTCTGCCTGGCAAACAGCCGCAGTGAACAGCACGTCAGTTGAAGAGTTCAGTGCGGTTTCGCAAGAGTCCTGCAACACGCCGATGATAAAGCCGACGGCAACCACCTGCATGGCGATATCGTTCGAAATACCGAACATATTACAGGCCAGTGGGATCAGCAGCAGAGAACCCCCCGCCACGCCGGAGGCGCCACAGGCACATAGGGAAGCAACCACGCTCAGCAGCAGCGCCGTAGGCAGATCGACCGGAATACCCAGCGTATTAACCGCAGCAAGCGTCAACACCGTAATGGTGATTGCTGCGCCCGCCATATTAATGGTGGCTCCCAGCGGAATAGAAACGGAATAGGTATCGCGATCCAGATTCAGCTTTTCGCACAGCGCCATATTCACCGGAATGTTCGCCGCAGAGCTGCGGGTGAAGAAGGCGTACACGCCGCTTTCGCGCAGGCACAGCAGCACCAGCGGGAACGGGTTACGACGAATTTTCCACCACACCAGCAGTGGGTTAACCACCAGCGCCACCAGCAACATACAGCCAACCAGCACGACCAGCAGTTGCGCGTAGCCCCACAGTGTGGAGAAACCGGTAGTTGCCAGGGTAGAAGAAACCAGACCAAAAATACCGATTGGTGCGAAGCGAATCACCAGTTTCACCATAAAGGTGACGGCATTCGACATATCATTGACCAGGTTTTTGGTGGTTTCGTTACCGTGACGCAGCGCGAAACCGAGGCCAATCGCCCACACCAGAATCCCGATGTAGTTACCTTTCAACAGCGCGTCGATGGGGTTGGAAACCATGCTCATTACCAGTCCGCGCATCACTTCCACAATACCTGACGGCGGCGAAATATCGCCTGCGCTACTGGACAAATGCAGGGTAGAAGGGAAGGCGAAGCTGAAAACGACTGCGGCCAGTGCGGCGGAGAAAGTACCCAGCAGATAGAGGAACAGAATAGGGCGGATATTGGTTTTCTGCCCGTGTTGGTGGTTAGCGATGGAAGCCATCACCAACATCAGCACCAGGATGGGTGCTACGGCTTTCAGGGCGCCAACAAATAAAGTGCCTAACAGACCAACAGCTTCAGCCGCCGGTTTTGAGATCCATGCCAGAATAATCCCCAGAACAAGGCCGACCAGGATTTGTTTTACCAGGCTGCCATGAGCCAGACGCCGGAATAGCCCCGGTGAATGTTGCGTAGTCATTTTTCGATCCTTTCATTGTGTTGTCGTACATCCCTGGTACGTTCTTTCGACGCATCTTTCAGGATGTAACAAAGTGTTTGCAAGGTCGAGTATAAGGAAAGTTACAGCTTCGGGAAGCGAAAAATGCTGGATTTTAAAGGGAGGTCATGTTTTGCAACTTAATGGTTACATTTGTTTGACATAAAAATAAAGCCCAACGTGCGGCTTCCAGACTGATGACAACGTCAAAAAAGTACCCGGTCAGTCCCCTCGCCCCTTTTGGGGAGAGGGTTAGGGTGAGGGGAACAGGCCAGCATTGGTGCGAAAAATTACCCTCACCCCGACCCTCTCCCTGGAAGGGAGATGGAGAAAACGGTGCTCATGTTGATGACAGGGTACACGGCTCAGGCAGATTAAAAATCATTCTACCCGCTGCTTATCATGCCGATAATTCACCCAGGCGTTGATAATAAACGTCATCACCAGAATGCCAAACACCACGCCCAGCGAGACGGCGATCGGAATATGGTAGAAGTCGACAATCAGCATCTTGATACCGATAAACACCAGAATCACCGCCAGACCATATTTGAGCATCGAGAAACGTTCTGCTACGCCTGCCAGCAGGAAATACATCGCACGCAGGCCGAGGATCGCAAACAGGTTTGAGGTCAGCACAATAAACGGATCGGTGGTAACAGCGAAGATAGCCGGAATGCTATCCACGGCGAAAATCACATCGCTCAATTCCACCAGAATCAGCACCAGCATCAGCGGTGTGGCGTACAACAAGCCATTCTTACGCACAAAGAAATGCTCGTTGTCGATGGTATCGGTCATGCGCAAATGACCGCGCAGCCAGCGCACCAGCGGCTTGTCGCCGATTCCTGATTCATCTTCATGAGCCAGCGCCATCTTCACGCCGGTAAACAGCAGGAATGCACCGAAGATATATAGGATCCAGTCGAACTGCGAAATCAGCCAGCTACCGGTGAAGATCATGACGGTACGCAGAACAATCGCCCCGAGCACGCCATACACCAGCACGCGGCGCTGTAATGCCGCCGGAACAGAGAAATAGCTGAACAACATTAACCAGACGAAGACGTTATCGACCGCCAGCGATTTCTCAATCAGATAACCCGTGAGGAAGGCCAGCGCCTGCGGGTCAGCGACTTCGCGCCCCTGTGTCTGCACCAGATACCACCAGAAAGCGGCGTTAAAGAGTAACGACAGCGTCACCCAGACCAGCGACCAGGCCGCAGCCTGTTTCATGGTCATGGCATGTGCCCCACGACGCCCCTGCAACAACAGGTCGATAGCCAGCATAATGGCGACAACAACAGCGAATCCGCCCCATAGCAACGGCGTGCCGACAGTATTCATAGAAGTTCCTTACACATAAAAAAAACGGCCAACGTCGGAAGACGTCAGCCGCTGCTTTTTATGCATAGACCTCGCCTTCCGGCAAGGTCTCACTTACAACAAAAAAGGAATACGTCTGCGTATTCCTTTCGGGTTGCCCGGTGACCGGATGTGGTTTTTCACACATCGTAATGACGATCGACCGGCAATGAAGTTACTCCCCTTTGCAGGTAACAAAGTATGACAGACCATTCAGCCAGTCAATGGTCTGTTACATGCCTTTTACACTGCTTTACGGTAACAATTATAGATTTACGCTATCGGCAGGAAAAACAACTCCAGTCTGGCGGCGGATCTCGGTCAGCAGTTTGGCAGTGATGCGACTGACCGCCAGCCCTGGATGATCCACCAGATGCTCATCCACCAGGGTAGCGAACAGCTCTGCTTCGTAGAGCATGGTATTAATATGCTGCGGTTGGGTGAGATCCTGCATCTGGCCGCCGCGTGGCACAAAGCAGACTTTCTGGCATTCAGAAAGTTTTTCAATCACCAGCGATCCCGCTTCGCCTTGAATCTCGCTTGCCAGCACAGAATCGCTGACCTTTGAGTGCTGCAACGTAACGCTGAAATCACCGTAATCCATCACCACCACGCCGTGGGCATCCACGCCGCTTGCCAGCAAACTGGCGGTTGCCTGCACGCTTTTCGGTTCACCAAATAACGCCACCGCCGACGCCAGGCAGTAAAAGCCGATATCCATGATTGAACCGTTAGAGAACGCCGGGTTAAAGGTGTTGGGATTCTCGCCGTCCAGATAACGCTGATACCGCGAGGAATACTGGCAGTAGTTGAAAAAGACTTTACGCAATTTGCCGACTTTCGGCAGCACCTGGCGTAACAGATGAAAGTTCGGCAGGCTGGCGGTTTTAAATGCCTCAAACAGCACCACCTGATTTTCTCGTGCGCAGGCAATGGCGGCATCCACTTCCGCCAGATTCGACGCCAGCGGCTTCTCGCAAATCACATGAATTTTATGGCTAAGGAAAAGTTGTGTCTGGGAAAAGTGCAGGGCATTCGGGCTGGCAATATACACCGCGTCAATGGCATCGCTTTCCGCCATCGCTTCCAGCGATGTAAACAGATGCTCGACAGAAAAATCATTGGCGAAGTGCTGAGCCTGTTCAAGGCTGCGGGAATAAACGGCGGTTAACTTGTATTTACCGCTCTCATGGGCGGCCTCGACGAACTGACGAGTGATCCAGTTCGTGCCAATCACAGCGAAACGTATCATAACGCGTGGATACTCCATAAAGGGATTCTGTCGTCAATGTAGCACGCCTTTTTCATCTTCGACGTGCGCAGATACGCATTATTCTTTCGCCGGGCAGCCATGCTCACTAAAGGGACCAATCATGACCGATGACCCAAGATATTTCGGCTGGCGATGGAGGATTTTCGCGTCAATCAACGCACTGACACGAGCGAGTTTCTCCCGCAGTTGAGTATAAAAACCGTGCTTCATATTCAGGTCTGGCGCGTTAAACCCGATAGCGTCGATACCGTACTGTTTTGCCAGCCAGATGGCGCGTTGGTTATGAAATTCTTGCGAGATAATGGTGATATGGTTTTCCCCAAACACCTTTTTGGCACGCACTACCGAATCAAGCGTTGAGAATCCGGCATAGTCGCAGAAGATCACTTTCGCCGGTACGCCTTTAGCGATCAAGGCCTGCTGCATGCCTGATGCTTCATCGTAATTTTTACGTCCGTTATCGCCACTTACCAGCAGCCATTTCACTTTTCCGGCATGGTACAACGCTGCTGCGGTATCAATGCGTCGGGTAAAGTAGCGATTACCCGGTCTCGCCCCCAGCAATAAACCCACGTTACGCGCCGGAACGGCGTTGATATCGCCCCAGGTCAGCTGCTTGCTGGCGGTGACCATTGCGCGATCGGCGATAAAAATGGTCGCTCCTGCCACAAGCAACAATAAACAGGCAATTTTAAGAGTCCGGCGAGAAAAACAAACGCGGCGAAGAAGGCGAGCAAATGCGCGCAGCATGGTCGTTATCCTTAACGAAAAGAGGGGCGTCGATTTTAGGCGTTAATGGTTGAAAATATAACGCCTGGCATCATTTTCAGATTTTGTCCTGCCCAAGCGACAACTGCGTTAGCCACAGCCGGGTGTCGAACTCAAGCTGGTGGTACTGCGGCTCCATATGGCAGCACAATTGATAGAACGCTTTGTTATGCTCTTTCTCCTTCAGGTGCGCCAGCTCGTGCACCACGATCATGCGCAAAAACGGTTCCGGCGCGTTGCGAAACACGGTAGCGACGCGGATTTCTGCTTTTGCTTTCAGCTTGCCGCCCTGCACACGAGAAACAGCGGTATGTAACCCGAGCGCGTTTTTTAGCACATGGATCTTGTTGTCATACATCACTTTATTGATCGGCGGGGCATTGCGCAGAAACTGATTTTTCAGATCCTGGGTATATTGCCAGAGGGCTTTATCGGTGGCGTAGTCGTGCGTTCCCGGATAGCGTTTTGCCAGCACATCGCCCAGACGTTGTTCATTAATCAGCGTGCGCACTTGGGAAAGTAGCTGCTCGGGATAACCCTGAAGATAAGTAAGATTGCTCATAACCGCCCACGAAAAAGAGAAAAAGGGTATACTCACGCACCCTTTTCAGGGGCAACGTCGAAATTTTATCATTCAGGAGGGCCGATGAGCCACTTAGACAACGGTTTCCGTTCACTGACACTACAACGTTTTCCGGCGACGGATGACGTTAACCCGCTACAGGCGTGGGAAGCGGCGGATGAATATCTGCTGCAACAGTTGGACGACACAGAAATCTGCGGCCCGGTGTTGATCCTGAATGATGCTTTTGGCGCATTAAGCTGTGCGCTGGCAGAACATAAGCCGTACAGCATTGGCGACTCGTATATCAGCGAACTGGCAACGCGCGAGAATTTACGTCTCAACGGGATTGATGAGTCGAGTGTGAAGTTTCTCGACAGCACTGCCGACTACCCGCAACAGCCGGGTGTGGTGCTGATCAAAGTACCGAAAACACTGGCATTGCTGGAACAGCAACTGCGTGCGCTGCGTAAAGTGGTCACGTCGGATACGCGTATTATTGCCGGTGCCAAAGCCCGCGATATCCACACTTCCACGCTGGAACTGTTCGAAAAAGTGCTCGGCCCGACCACCACCACGCTGGCATGGAAAAAAGCGCGTCTGATTAATTGCACTTTCAATGAACCGCCGCTGGCCGATGCGTCGCAGACCGTTAGCTGGAAGCTGGAAGGCACTGACTGGACTATCCACAATCACGCGAATGTCTTCTCCCGCACCGGGCTGGATATTGGCGCGCGCTTCTTTATGCAGCATCTGCCGGAGAACCTCGAAGGTGAGATTGTCGATCTCGGCTGTGGTAACGGCGTTATTGGCCTGACATTGCTCGATAAAAACCCGCAGGCGAAAGTGGTGTTTGTCGATGAATCACCGATGGCGGTTGCTTCCAGCCGTTTGAACGTTGAAACCAACATGCCAGAGGCGTTGGATCGCTGCGAGTTTATGATCAACAACGCGCTCTCCGGCGTGGAGCCTTTCCGCTTTAATGCTGTGCTCTGCAACCCGCCGTTTCATCAGCAACATGCGCTGACCGATAACGTCGCCTGGGAGATGTTCCACCACGCCCGCCGCTGCCTGAAAATCAACGGTGAGCTGTATATCGTTGCCAACCGCCATCTGGATTACTTCCATAAACTGAAGAAAATTTTCGGCAACTGCACCACTATTGCTACGAATAATAAATTTGTGGTGCTGAAAGCGGTGAAGCTGGGGCGTCGTCGATAAGATTGGGGGTTACCTGCCGGATGCGGCGTAAACGCCTTATCCGGCCTACGTTCAGCACGTTACCCGTAGGCCGGATAAGACGCGTCAAGCGTCGCATCCGGCACTTCAATGCACGATTTAAATCTCCAGCGCAAGCCGTGTTCCCTGGGCAATCGCTCGCCGTGCGTCCAGCTCCATAGCCACATCGCAGCCGCCGATTAAATGCACGGTTTTTCCTGCATCGATTAAAGGTTGTGCCAGCGCGCGGTTTGGCTCCTGCCCCGCGCAGATCACCACATGATCTACCGCTAAAATTTGCGGTTCACCGTTGATCACCACATGCACTCCGTCATCGTCAATCTTCTGATAACTTACGCCTGGGATCATTTTCACACCCCGCGAGAGCAGGGTAGTGCGATGGATCCAGCCGGTGGTTTTGCCTAACCCCTGTCCCGGTTTGCTGGCTTTGCGCTGGAGCATCACAATCTGCCGTGGGCTACGAGGGATCTGCATTCCCTGCGGGCTTAAGCCACCAGCCTGTTGTAGGCTGCTGTCGATCCCCCACTCATTACAGAACCCGGCGATATTCTGGCTGGTGGATTCGCCCGGCTGACTTAAATACATCGCCGTGTCAAAGCCAATCCCACCACAACCGATGATGGCAACTTTGTTGCCCACCGGCGCTTTGTCGCGCAGTACATCGAGATAACTCAATACATTCGGATGATCGATCCCGTCGATAGGCGGAACGCGCGGCACGATCCCACTGGCGAGGATCGTTTCATCGAACGCCTGTAACTGATCCGCCGTCACGGTGTGATTGAGTTTTAGCGTCACGCCCGTCACTTCGATCATCCGCCGGTAGTAACGTAGCGTTTCGTAAAACTCCTCTTTGCCGGGGATCTGTTTGGCGATATTAAACTGCCCGCCGATCTCGCTGTGCGCATCAAACAATGTTACCTGATGCCCACGCGCTGCCGCGTTAATGGCAAACGCCAGCCCAGCAGGTCCCGCACCGACCACCGCCAGATTTTTTTTCTGCACGGCAGGAAGGATTGGCATTTTGGTTTCGTGGCAGGCGCGAGGATTCACCAGGCACGAGGTGACTTTGCCAACGAAGATCTGATCGAGGCAGGCCTGATTGCAGCCAATACAAGTGTTGATCTCATCGGCTCGCCCTGATTGCGCTTTTGACAGCAGTTCCGCATCAGCAAGAAACGGTCGCGCCATCGATACCATATCGGCATCACCGCGCGAGAGAATGTCTTCGGCAACCTGCGGATCGTTAATCCGGTTGGTGGTCACCAGCGGCAGCGAGACGTGACCTTTCAGTTTGCGCGTGACCCAGCTAAATGCGCCGCGCGGCACGGGCGTGGCGATGGTCGGAATGCGCGCTTCATGCCAGCCAATGCCGGTGTTGATAATGGTCGCGCCTGCCGCTTCGATGGCCTGCGCCAGTTCCACCGTTTCGGCAAAAGTACCGCCGCCTTCGACCAGGTCGAGCATCGACAGGCGGTAGATAATAATGAAGTCGTTGCCGACGCGTTCGCGCACCGCACGCACTACTTCAACGGCAAATCGCATCCGGTTAGGGTAATCGCCGCCCCACTGGTCGCTACGTTGGTTGGTGCGTAGGGTCAGAAATTCGTTGATCAAATACCCTTCGGAACCCATCACCTCTACGCCATCGTATCCGGCCTCCCGCGCCAGTTGCGCGCAGCGGGCAAAATTGTCGATCAGTTGCAGGATCTCTTCATGGCTTAACTCATGGGGCACGAAACGGTTGATGGGAGCCTGCAATGCGGAAGGAGCGACCAGATGCGGTTGGTAGCTGTAGCGCCCGGTATGCAAAATTTGTAGGGCAATTTTGCCGCCTTCCTGATGCACCGCTTCAGTAATGGTGCGATGGTGCGGGATCTGGCTGACGTCATTGAGCATTGCGCCGCCTTCCATGCCAACGCCTGTGAAATCTGGTGCGATACCGCCGCTGACAATCAACGCCACGCCGTGACGGGCGCGTTCGGCATAAAACGCAGCCAGCCGTTCAGCGCCGTCCGGGTATTCCTCCAGCCCGGTGTGCATTGAGCCCATCAACACGCGGTTTTTTAACGTGGTAAAACCTAAATCCAGCGGGGCGAACAGCGACGGGTAGCTCATAAAATTGTCCAGTATGTAAAATAATTGTTATGTGGTCGGATGAGTTCTAATTTAGCCGTCGCCGGAGAAAAGGGAAAAGGGGAATGCGGGGTTTGTGATGGGATTCAAAAAGAATACGCCCGGTGGTAACGCCGGATGCGACGCTTGCCGCGTTTTATCCGGCCTGGGGGATTGCACATATAGGGCGGATAAGGCGTTCACGCCGCATCCGCCAGAGGCGCGGTGCAATTGCCGGATGCGACGCCTGCCGCGTCTTATCCGGCCTACGGAACTGGGGGAACGTACATGTAGGGCGGATAAGGCGTTTACACCGCATCCACCAGTGGCGTGGTGCAATTGCCGGATGCGACGCTTGCCGCGTCTTATCCGGCCTACGGAACGCACATGTAGGGCGGATAAGGCGTTTACGCCGCATCCGCCAGCCGTTGAAAATTACTGCTTACGGAAAAAATCGTTATACAACATATACAAATGCGCGGCACTCCAGGAGAAATTGGGTGCCCCTTGCTGCGCGCCGGTCAGCGGATTGTAATTCTCCTGAATCGGACCATCGGCGGTTAATCCTTTGGCGTGCCGGAAGAACGTATCCGCCAGCTTCAGGGCATCATCACGATAACCGTAACGCTCCATCCCTTTCAGACCAAACCAGAACTGATCCACCCATACGCGCCCACGCCAGTAGATATCCGCGCCAAAGGCCGGGTTGGTTAACGCTGCCGTTCCCAGCGGTACAAAGGTGTTGAACTCTTTAGGATTGAGCATCACCTTCACCACCGCGTCGGCATTGGCCTGCGTTGCCGCACCGTTAAACAGCGGCGACCAGCCTTCCGGCCCTTTACCGCGCTCGACTATCGGTTTGCCCGCGCAGCCGTTCGCCAGCGGTTTATCTTCAATGCGCACGTCATAGTAGAACTGTGTAGTCGGGTCGAACATACAGGTGTTGATGTAGTCCGCGAGCTGCTGTGCCAACTGACGATAGCGTTTGGCCTCTTCCGGCTTACCGAGGATGGTTGCCATCTCCGCCAGATAATGGTTATCGCTGTACATATAGCTGGCCTGATCCACCGACTCCTGCAATAGCGAGTAGCCCAGCAACGTTCCGTCCTGACTGCGGTTTTCGGCGAATTTCACCGTCCAGTCGCTACGTTTGCCGCCGTTAGCGACATATTTATCCAGCTGTTCTTTGTCGATAAACCCAAAGACGGCGGCGTCATCACGCCCTGATTCCCACGACGCAGCGACCTGTGCCGGAATTTCCAGACTGTCATACTGGCCTTTCTCCACCACGCGGGCGTAGTTGTTCAGGCCAGACTGCGTCTCTTCTTTGTCGCCTTTTTTCACCGTAAACAGCATCTCACCGCTCTCGGTGTTGTGGGCTTTATCGCGGGTCGCGCCATATTCCGGCACGCCGTTGCCGTTATGATCGCGGTTACGTAACCACCAGTCGTGATAGGCCACCAGTTTCGGGTACATCTCTGTCAGCCAGGCTTTGTCCTGGGTGACGTTATACACTTCCATCACCGACCAGGCGGCAAGGCTGGGTTTGGTGTTACGTTCGTTCCAGTTGCCGCCATCACCGCCACGCTCGGGGCTAAGGTTCCACGCAATCAGGTCGGGGACAAAGCCCACATCCTGCGGACGCACGGTGTCGCCTGGCTGGATCTGCCAGGAGAAGACCGCGCGGATATTCTCTTTGGCGATATCCGGATTGAAATGCGCCATCGCAAACGCCTGCTTCCAGGTATCCCACGGCCAGGTCTGATTGCCGGAGAACCAGCGCCCGGTTACCGACGGCGTAACGGTGTTATATTTCACCGCACCGCCAGGCGAGCGCCAGTTACCGTTAAGCGTTTCGATTGCTTTCACCGCGACGCGCGTCTGTTCCGGCGTCGCATCCGGGTTGGTTAACCCTTTCTTCAGATACTCTTCCCAGCGTTGCTGCGAGGCGGTGAGATAAAACGCCGGACGCGCCAGAATATCGCGGATCTGCATCTGCTCTTTGCTAACTTCCTGGGCGGTCAGCAGATGGGAATAGGTGGTATAGAGCGTCGTCGAACCGTTGATATGAGCCTTACTGGTAAAGCGATTGCCGCTGATTTCAGTCTGCACAGGCAGGGATTTATGCACCTGATATTCCGATTCGCCGGAGGTCAGCAGATCCCAGGTGGCGCGCACTTTGCCAAAGGTGACTTTCAGGCCATCACGGGTGGCGCTGATTTTGCGCTGATAGTCAGGGTACTCGCCAGCAATGGTTTTATCGGAAAGCGGTTTCCCTTCTTTCGCTTCCAGTTTTTCCAGCAGCTCGCCGTCCCACACCAGATCCAGCGGTTTATTGCTGATGATTTTAGTTTCCAGTAGTGACGTGCGCGGCGTGGCGAAGCGCAGAGTCATTTCAACCTGCACATCTTTTGCTGTCAGTTTTTGCACCAGCGCGCCGGGAATACTGTATGCCTCCAGCGTGAAGTTGACTTTCTTGCCGTCCTGCCAGACGGTCAGGCGGTCGAAATTGGTCGCCATAAAGTTGATGTACTCTTCCGTCAGCAGCGCAACGCCCGGAAAACCGCCCATCGTGTTCGGGCCGTCTGGCAACAGATGACCATGCCAGGCACCGAGATCGAAAAACGGATTAAAACGCTGGTGATCGTCGTAATCGTAATCCTTCATGTACTGCGGCGCGCCGGTACGGTTAATCACGTTTTTATAATTGTCGGCGTTAGCGGCATGGGCGGAAAAACTTATCAGCAGAGCGCAGGTTACTGGCGTTAAAATAGTTTTGATTTTCATGAAATTACAGTCCTTATTACCAGTAGAAATATTGCATCAGGAAGATTTGGTCGCTGGGATCGTTAGAGGCATTTTTCATGTAGAAGCGGCTATCAAAAGCCGTTGCGAAACGTCCGTCGCCGTATTCGTACCAGATACCAAACTGCATGAAAGAGGTGGTTTCATCGTCAGCGTGGTCAGGGCGATGTCTGGCGTAGGTGTAAGCAGTGGAGAGATAAACGCCCTTTAACGCTTTATACATGGCGCTCACCATCATCCCACTTTCGCTTCCCGGTACGTCCAGCCCGTCGGCGCGTCCGGTATGGTGCCAGGCGCGAGCGGCAAAGTTAGGGGTAAGCAGACCCGTGAGATAGAGTTGTCCTGTACCGTCGGTAATTTCCAGACCGTTCATCCAGGTGACGCCTTCGGCAAGGTCATACTGGATGTAACCGTTCATCATTGCCGGATAGGTGTATTTGTCGTCGTAGCGATCGTATTTGCCAAAATGCAGCCAGGCTTTGCTTTCGTCATGATGTCCGGCAGGTGTGGCGGTGACGCTATAGCGGAAGTTGCCGGTTAAGTTCTGCACCTTCAGTGCGGTCATAATGTCGCGGGTATTGGGAATGACGTAGCCCAGATCGGGGGTGAAGTCGCCCCACCATTGCAGGTCATCCAGCGAGGAATCCTGGCGCAGACTGAGCATGATTTCGGTGCCATCGTTGGTACGATAACCGCCATAAAAACGGTTAATCCCACCTTCAAAACCACCCCAGCTATGGTCAGGCACCCAGGCATTGCCGTCGTGGTCGGCCTGCACGGTCCAACCTTCGCCGTAAATCAGGCTGAACCAGGAGCCGTACTTCATCTCCAGGCCACCTTCAATATAAGTGCCGTCGCTGTATTTATGTTTATTCTCGCCCTCTAAATCCATATACCCACCAACCCCTAATTCACCATAAAAACGAAATGAAGGAGAAGACGTCGAGGTAATGGCGGGTGTTTTTGTGTCGTCATGTTCTGCCGGACGTGCTTCATCAGCGGCCGCAGAAAAGGCGTAGCAAAACGGCAGAGCAAGTAATGCTCTGCATGGTGCAGTAATTAATTTCATTGTGTTAATCCATGAGCTAAAGAAAAAGTACAGCCTTTTATCGTTGTAATTATAAAAATATAAAGGCAGAAACTATTTTCCCTCTCCCCATCCAGAAAGAGGGAAAATGCCTGCTCATTTTTTATTATTCTGCTTAATCAACATTGCTGGCTGGCGTCGCTTCAATATGGCGCTCTTCAGCCGTTAATCCCTTTATATATTTACTGTATTTCCACCACGCAAAGCCGAGGAAGATAACAATACCGCCGACGTTATAAAAAATGATGGTCAGAATATTCGCGCCAGTCGGGAATGTCGAAGCGACAAACCCTACGGCAAATATCGCAATCAGCATTGAAACAACGATAATACCGGTGCGGCGGGAGCCCATACGGAAATCGCGTGGCAGGTGATCTAATTTGGCGCGTAAATTCAGATACGCCAGCATAATGAATAACGGCGGAAGCATGGATGCTGCGGCAGTCATATTAATAATGGTATTCATCAGATCCTGCACGGTATTGGAACCGAGCATCGGGATAATCATCAGCGGGATGACGATCAGGAACTGGATCCACGCTGCGCGCGCCGGAACGCCGTTTTCGTTCAGTTCAACGGTTTTCTTACCAAAGATGCCTTCCGGGATTTCGGAGAAGAAAATTTTCACCGGCGTTGCGGTCCACATCAGCAGGGAACCGAACATCGCAGTAAAGGATACCAGACCGACAAAGCGATTCATCAACGCTTCAGGTAGACCAAAATATGCCGCCATGCCGTGGAATACCTGTACCGATCCGCCGGTAAATTTCAACTCTTTGCTGCTGACGAAGACGTTAATCAGCACCGAGGAGACGGAATACAGTACGCCAATGAAAATCCCGGCGAGGATGATCACTTTAACGAACGATTTCGAACCGCCTTTGACGTCGTTAACGTACACCGCGACGGACTCCGCGCCGCCTGCGGCCATAAAGATCCAGGTGGTAACGCCGAGGAATGCCCAGTTGAAGTTCGGGATCATCGCGTCAACGGTGATCGGATCGGCAGGCTGTACGCCGCCAACCAGTGCCGTACCTGCCAGTAAAATGTAGGAGAGCGTTAACAGCAGCATCAGCGTTGAAGTGACGGAGGTGATTGGCCCCAGCATTTTCGCCCCGTTGGTAGAAACCCAGGTGGAGAAAGCGAACAGCACCATACTGATAATGGTGGTGGCAACTGGCGTCATAATATATTCGTAGCCGAGGAAGGCATATGAAGCGTAAGCAATAACGCGCGGCAACAGCGAGGTGAAAAAGAACAGGTTTACGAACCAGTAGGTATAGGCAGTAATAAATGCCCAACGTCCGCCCAGCGAACTTTTTACCCACGCGTAGACACCGGCTTCCGAGTTTTTATTTAACGAGACAAATTCTGCGATAATCAGACAGAAGGGGATAAAATAAAAAATCGTTGCGAGGAAAAACATCGGCGCCGAGGCCAGTCCAAGCTCAATATTATTATTGATAACGTTGTTAAAGCTGTAAACGGCGGCAAAAGTCAGCGAGAGCAAGCCGAATTTGCCGATTGTATTACGTTTGGTATCAGACATAACACATCTCCGAAAATGAGTAGGGTAGCGGTGGCGGCAAACTCCTTTTGCCGCCGTAGTTGTTATTTGTTATGGAAATAACCATCTTCGATGGTGACTTTGAGAACGACTTTTTTGACCGCGTTATTGCAGATAAACCGATACGCTTCATGGATATCGCAAATAACGATTTGCCCTTCGTGAACCTCGACGGTTTCTCCGCAGCCTTTTAAATATTCGCGGTCAGTTTCATCACGATAATATTCCACTACCTGTAATGTTTCTTTCGGCGCATATTCAATCTTTTGCTGCCCTTGCAGGTAGTAATGCACTTCAAAATAACGGCGATGCCCGGTAAATAACGCATCGGTCGCGGAGTCATTTTCCACACGGTAGGTCAATGAGTCACCGATGGAGTGGGCGACGCCGGGCTGAATGTTGTCGATATTTTCAATCGCTTCAACGCAGCGTTGCCACTTCTTGCCAGAGGCGTAAATCTGGCGGAACTGTTCTAAGTTATCGATGATCCTCATTGCTTATTCTCGCTGTGCAAATTCGTGGAAAAGAACCCTGCGCCGAACTCATACGACGCCAGGCTTTGCGCGGTAGCTTCTCCGCCAGAAACCGGCAGCAACGTAAAGCCGTAGCTGAAGTCACGGAACCAGACGCGCCAGGAGTCCAGCACTTCGCTGCCCCAGGAGTTGGAGCCAAGGCCAAGCAGCTGGTGGTCAAGATTCAGGGTGATGTCATCACTGCGCTGAAGTTCGTTGCAGTGTTGCGCGGCGTGGATGTTCTCCTGGGTGTAGTGCCAGGCGCTGAAGTTAATTGGGCGCTGCGGAACCACCAGCAGACCGTTGCCGTGGCGGTTAGTCAGTGCCGCCCAGCGGACATGCTGACGGTTGCCGTTGTTCTGCGGGAAGGGATAGTTCTCGAACATGGCATCGACGTTGCTGCGCCAGATATCAATGATGTTAGCCTGCTGGCTGTCGGCGTAGTTTTCGCCCGGTCCACGACCGTAATACGCCACCTGGTCGTATTCGCCGTTAATCCCCATGGTGAAACCGATGCACGGAATGATGTGCGGATAGTCACCGTAACGCTCGCCGGAAAGCGCCACGTTAACCTGTCCATCGGCAGCGATACGCCAGATGTAGGTGCAGCGCATCCCGAAGTCAAACACCGGCGGGGCAATAACCGTGCGGCTGATGATCAACACTTCGCCATCACTTTGCTCAACGGCAAAGTCGCGCAGATGTTCCTGCATGATCTGCAAATGATTCGGCTGCCACAGCCCTTCGTACTCCTGCTTGTGGTTGTCGATCATTGGCTTGAAGAAGTTGATCTTTGGCTCGCGAGTCAGCATTGATTCGCCATTCACCTGCCATGACGTCGGTTTGCCACTCATTTTTGAGAAGGTGATTGCGAAGTTGTAGCCGCGAACGGTGCAGCTCAAACGATCGTCTTCCAGCGTCAGCGGACGAGCATTATTTGGTGCGAAAGGTACTGGCTGCGCGGTGTTTTCCTTCAGCGGGAACTGATAAGTAGCGATAGGGTGCCCGGCGTCGCTGTAGCGTGTGCGGGAATCTTTGGTCACCGTAATGTTGAGGAACGCTTCGCGGGCGTCCAGTTGTGGCAGCGTAATGCGCAATGGCGCTTCGCTGTTTGGCGCAACGTCGTGCAGCTTAATTTGCTGCGTCGCGAGCGTTTCACCTTCGGCGCGCACCTCTGCGTGCAGGGTGTAGTCATCAAGCGTGGTAAACCACAGTTTATTTTCGACTTTTAGCTCGCCGCGAGTCAGATCCAGCGCGTGGATTTTTACCGGCGCAATAACCTGTTTGTACTCTTTCAGGCCTGGTCCCGGCGTCTGATCGGAATAGATCAAACCATCAAGACAGAAGTTATAGTTGTTGGGATAGTCGCCGTAATCGCCGCCGAATTTATACCAGACATTGCCGTTGTCATCCTGCGCCTGGATCCCGTGGTCGCACCATTCCCAGACATAATGTCCCTGAATGCAATCGTGCTTATAGAAGACGTTCTGGTATTCCGTTAGCCCGCCCGGTCCGTTCCCCATCGCATGAGCGTATTCGCAGATGATACGCGGCTTCGGATGCGGATATTCACCAAACTCATTCATCAGCGGCACGCGGGTGTACATGGTGGAAATAATATCGACCACTTCAGCATCGCGATCTTCTTCGTAATGCACCAGACGCGTGTCATCGAGCGCCTTCGCCGCGTGGTACATCGCGCGGATATTACAGCCATAGCCGGACTCGTTGCCCAGCGACCAGATGATGATCGACGGATGGTTTTTCTGCGCGTGAATATGGCGAACGATGCGCTCGACGTAGACCTTTTCCCACTGCGGATCGTCGGTAATACGGCTGATATCGCCGACATTAGCAAAGCCGTGCGATTCGACGTCGGTTTCCGCCATCACAAACAGGCCGTAGATATCACACAGTTCGTAAAAACGCGGATCGTTCGGGTAGTGAGCGGTACGCACGGAGTTGATGTTGTGCTGCTTCATCAACTGGAGATCTTTCTCGACGCGATCCATCCCAACGGCGCGGCCTTTGCGATGATCGTTATCGTGACGGTTGACGCCGTGCAGCATCACATAACGGTTATTGATCCAGAACAGACCGTCGCGCACTTTGATATCACGGAAGCCGACGCGTTGCGGCACCACTTCCAGAATGTTGCCGTCGGCGTCTTTCAGCGTCATGACCAGATGGTAAAGATAAGGAGATTCTGCCGACCATTGCTGCGGCTGTTCGACAGTAAAAGCAAAGCTGGCGCTGGTCAGTTTTTCAATTGCCAGATGAGGAATGGCGCTGCTGTGCACCACGCGTTCGCCGTCGAACAGGGTATATTCCAGCGTCGTTACGACAGGGGAGGCGGCGAGGTTTTCCAGCACCACTTCGCAGGAGAGCGTGGCATCGCAATAGGCTTCGTCAAAGTCGGTGCGCACGGTGAAATCGTTAATATGCGTCGGTTGTTTACCGATCAGATAAACATCGCGGAAGATCCCCGCTGACCACCACATATCCTGGTCTTCCACGTAGGTGGAGTCCGCCCACTGCATCACGCGCACACACAACAGGTTATCGCCGGTTTTAACCATCGCGCTGATGTCAAACTCTGCGGTCAGGCGACTGCCCTTGCTGAAACCCACATACTGACCGTTAACGTAGACTTCAAAATAGGTTTCGACGCCGTCAAATTTAATCAGCGTCTGCTTGCCCTGCCAGCCGTCGCTGAGGGCGAAAATACGTTGATAGGCACCGGTTGGGTTATCGCTGGGGACAAAAGGCAC
Source organism: Escherichia sp. MOD1-EC7011 (assembly GCF_002965005.1). NCBI lineage: Bacteria > Pseudomonadati > Pseudomonadota > Gammaproteobacteria > Enterobacterales > Enterobacteriaceae > Escherichia > Escherichia sp. MOD1-EC7011. The sequence goes on along the minus strand of NZ_PTRD01000024.1, from coordinate 6,250 downwards.
ATCGATGGGGAACGGAAAACCTTCGTCGGTATATTGCAGTTTGCCGTGGCCTTCCATTTGCCACATGGCGGGGACGGTAATGTCCCCCCAGTCAGCCATTAACTCGGAAGTGAAGGCTTCTGGCACTTGCAGCGGATGATCAAAAAAATGGAAATTCCACTGACCGCTTAAGGGCAGAAACAGGCTGCTGGTTTCGCGGGCAAAGGTGCGTGCCTGCGCAACAGAATCATATGAAAAAAAGTACGCACGCGGCGCAAGTCGGTTTTCGTGGGTGAGCTGAATGTTTTCCCAGCGATTCATAGGGCCTCCCGGTAGAGAGAAATCGGAACCATTCATGGTGATGGTAGTTTGTGTAATTGCTGGGGAGTTTAGTAAAATTTTTACTAAAAAGTAGCAGGTAAATGCATTTACTTTAACTGGATCACGAAAATAAACGGCAGCACTGTCCGGCAAAAACGATTGCCGGACAGTGTGTAAGGGGATTTAGCGGGTGGTGCCGCGCAGTTTTAATTTGCTGGGAACAAACACTAACAGCGGCAGCGCGCGACCATCGCGAGCCTTTTCATACAACAGGTTAACGCCCTGGCTTCCCATCATTTCGGAATGGATGCGCACGGTTGAGAGCGGCGGAAAGGTAAATCGCGCGGTGGGGATGTCGTTCACGCTGATAAGCGAAATATCCTGTGGGATGTTCAGGCCACGTTCATGAATTGCCCGCAGTACGCCGATAGCAATGGAATCAGAAGCGACAAACAACGCCTTCGGATAGTCTTCCCGCGCCAGCATTTGCTTTGCCAGTTCATAGCCCGACGAACTGGAAAAACCGCCGCGCCAGATGTCCTCTTCGCGTACTACTTGTTTCAGTCGGCCATATTCCACAAAGGCGACTTCACGAATATCCGCCTTGCCAGGCTCATCTTCGCCGCCAATAAAACCAATACGATTAACGCCCTGATCGATGTAGAAGTCGATGATTTCTTTACTGATGCGTGCCAGATCGATATCCACCGCATCGTAACCGCTGCCGGGTTCGTGAAAGTCGATAAAACAGATATTGTCGGTCAATGCGCTGGCGGCGGCGCGCAGGGCAGGCGTGGGTTTACCGACAATCAAAATACCGGTGACGTTTTTAATGTCCGGTAAGCCGTTGTGCTCATAACAGTTGGTCAGTTCGATCGCCAGCTTTTCGCACTGGGTTTCAATGCCGTGGCGGATCGCCAGATAATAAGGATCGTTGATCTCCAGCTCCTGTTGGTAGCTGTAGATAGCCAGAATATGGTGTTGGTTGACTGTGCCTGTCTGTAGTTTACGGGCGCTACTGGTCTTGTACTCCAGCTTTTCGGCGATCTCGAGAATGCGATGTTTCGTCTCTTCTTTCACATTCAACGTCGGATCGTCATTTAAGACCCTGGATACTGTCGCCAGGGATACGCCAGCTTCGATTGCGATGTCTTTTAGTGTTGCCATGTTTACCTTTTTTACTTTCCCTGATGTGCATCTCCATTGTAGAGGAAGTGCTTATCGGGTCACCTGTTTTCAGTAAATAAAGCGCGTTTCTTTGACGCTGTAACGGTAACACAGCGGCTTACGAATGTGATCACGCCTGCATTCTCCATTTTTAGCCTACAGGATTGAGAAAAACTTTTGCTATAGTTTAGTAAAATTTTACTTGAGGGGGAAACAATGGAAACCGTGGCTTACGCTGATTTTGCGCGACTGGAAATGCGCGTCGGGAAAATTGTGGAAGTGAAACGCCATGAAAACGCCGACAAGCTGTACATTGTACAGGTTGATGTGGGGGAAAAAACGCTGCAAACCGTGACCAGCCTGGTGCCGTACTACAGCGAAGAAGAGCTGATGGGGAAAACGGTGGTGGTGTTGTGCAATCTGCAAAAAGCGAAAATGCGCGGTGAAACGTCGGAATGCATGCTGTTGTGTGCGGAAACCGATGACGGCAGTGAAAGCGTACTGTTAACGCCGGAACGGATGATGCCTGCGGGCGTGCGAATCGTATAAAGAGATCGGATGGCGACGTTGCATCGCCATCCGCCATCGGTATTACGCTTCTTCGACACTTACTCGCATAGCTGCCAGCGCCTTACGCGCCGCTTTAATCACCAGTTCACACTGTTCAATGGTCAGCGTCAGTGGCGGTTCAATGCGGATCGTTTTGGCGTTGTTGAGCGTGCCGGCAACCAGCACGCGCTGGCGGAACATCTCGCTGGCAAAGTTGTAGCCGATTTCGTTATCAACAAACTCAATCGCCATCAACATCCCTTTACCTCGCGCTTCCTGCACCAGATCGGGATATTCCCGCGCCAGTTGGCGGAAACCGTCCAGCAACATATCGCCTTTTTGTTCAGCCTGAGCCGGTAAGTTCTGCTCCAGCAACACATTGATGGTCGCCAGCGCCGCCGCACAGGCCAGCGGGTTGCCGCCAAAGGTGGTGGTATGCAGGAACGGGTTGTCGAACAGGACTGAGAACACCTCTTCAGTGGCGATGGTTGCGCCAATCGGCATCACGCCGCCGCCGAGGGCTTTTGCCAGACACAGAATATCCGGCTGAACGTTCTCATGCTCACAGGCGAACATCTTGCCCGTGCGCCCCATACCCGTTTGTACTTCATCGAGGATCATCAGTGCGCCGAACTCATCGCACAGCTTACGCACGGCGGTGAGATAGCCCGGCGGCGGCAGAATGACGCCACCTTCGCCCTGAATCGGCTCAAGGATCACCGCAGCCACATCATCACCGGTTTTTTTGCACTCGCTAAGGGCCGTGCGCATGGCTTCGATATTGCCAAATGGTACATGACGGAAGCCCGGTAGCAGCGGCATAAACGGTTTGCGGAAGGTCGATTTTGCCGTGGCTGACAGTGCGCCAAGCGATTTACCGTGGAACGCGCCGCTGGTGGCAATAAAAGTAAACTTGCCGCGCGGTGACTGATAAGCCTTCGCCAGCTTCAGCGCCGCTTCAACGGACTCAGTGCCGCTATTACAGAAGAAGCTGTATTTCAGTTTACCGGGCGTTAGCGCGGCAAGGGTTTTCGCCAGCATCGCCCGTAATGGGTCTAGCAACTCCTGGCTGTGCAGCGGCTGTTTCGCAAGTTGATTCTGTACGGCGGAAACCACAACTGGATTACGGTGCCCCACGTTGAAAATGCCAAAACCTCCCAGGCAGTCGATAAACTCCTGTCCCTGGGTGTCGACAAGCGTATTTAAACCTCCCGCTTGCCACTCTACGGCTCCGTAATCCCCGCCGGCGGTAACAGATTTGCGATACTCTAAAAACCCCGGATTGACATGCTCTTTGAAGTATTCAATCACCTCGCGGTTAAGTGCTTTCATCTCCTCATGATCCAGCGTTCGCTTTTCAATGAGATTCAGGGCGTGGGCGCTGCACGCTAAAGCCGATGCGCTCGAAGGTAACCTGTTCAAAATATGCTCCGGAGGATCGCGTATCACATGATACCGATTTAAGTATTGCAGGGATTGCGCCACTCCGGCTGCGATCGCGAAAATCGGGATAAACATAAATGCGGTTATCATTCATGCAATATTTAATGCTATTTGTTAACACTCGCCGTTATTTTGCACGATTTTTATCGGGCACACCTCCTGCTATCCAGGAGGAAATGCACTATGTCAGGGCAATAATTGCCTGATTGTTGGGCAATATAATAAACGTGCCGGGATAGTACCCAAGTGAAAGTATTTTAAATCAAGGAATTAGGTTTTGTGCTTTAATCGAAAATTGCGATCTAAATCAAATTAAACCACTAAAGATAACCTCACCGGAGCCGACATAACTTCTGACAAGAAGTTAACAACAATATAACCTGCACAGGACGCGATTATGTCTTCTCATCCGTATGTCACCCAGCAAAATATCCCGCTGGCTGACGATACCACTCTGATGTCTACTACCAATCTACAAAGCTATATCACACATGCTAATGACACTTTTGTGCAGGTTAGCGGCTATACCTTGCAAGAGTTACAGGGACAGCCGCATAACATGGTGCGCCATCCGGATATGCCGAAAGCGGCCTTTGCTGATATGTGGTACACCCTGAAGCAGGGGGAACCCTGGAGTGGTATTGTGAAAAATCGGCACAAAAATGGCGATCATTATTGGGTGCGGGCGAATGTGGTGCCGATGGTGCGTGAGGGCAAAATCAGTGGTTATATGTCGATTCGTACACGGGCGACGGATGACGAGATCGCAGCGGTAGAGCCGCTGTACAAGGCGCTGAATGCCGGACGTACAAATAAGCGTATTCATAAAGGTCTGGTGGTGCGTAAAGGCTGGCTGGGAAAACAGCCTTCATTGCCGCTTCGCTGGCGGGCGCGTGGAGTGATGGCGCTGATGTTTATCGTGCTGGCGGCAATGCTCTGGTTTGTTGCTGCCCCGGTGGTGACGTATTTCCTCTGTGCGCTAGTGATGTTGTTGGCAAGTGCCTGTTTTGAATGGCAGATTGTACGCCCGATAGAAAATGTTGCCCGTCAGGCACTGAAGGTGGCGACCGGAGAACGTAATAGTGTTGAGCATTTGAATCGCAGCGATGAGCTGGGGCTGACATTACGCGCGGTAGGGCAACTTGGCCTGATGTGCCGTTGGCTAATTAATGATGTCTCAAGCCAGGTGTCCAGTGTCAGAAACGGCAGCGAGACGCTGGCGAAAGGCACTGATGAACTGAACGAACATACCCAGCAGACAGTTGATAACGTTCAGCAAACGGTGGCGACCATGAACCAGATGGCGGCGTCGGTGAAACAGAACTCTGCTACGGCGTCGGCTGCCGATAAACTTTCTATCACTGCCAGTAATGCAGCAGTGCAGGGCGGGGAAGCGATGACCACGGTGATCAAAACGATGGACGATATCGCCGACAGTACCCAGCGCATTGGCACCATAACTTCGCTGATTAACGATATTGCGTTTCAGACCAATATCCTCGCCCTGAATGCGGCGGTGGAAGCGGCGCGCGCCGGAGAACAAGGCAAAGGTTTCGCGGTGGTGGCTGGGGAGGTACGTCATTTAGCCAGCCGTAGCGCCAATGCTGCCAACGATATTCGCAAGCTAATTGATGCCAGTGCAGATAAGGTGCAATCCGGTTCGCAACAGGTACACGCCGCCGGGCGGACGATGGACGATATTGTGGTGCAGGTAAAAAACGTCACCCAGTTAATTGCTCAGATTAGCCATTCAACGCTGGAACAGGCTGATGGGCTTTCCAGCCTGACCCGTGCGGTGGATGAGCTTAACCTGATCACCCAGAAAAACGCCGAGCTAGTGGAGGAGAGCGCGCAGGTGTCGGCGATGGTAAAACACCGCGCCAGCCGACTGGAAGACGCGGTGACGGTGCTGCATTAATCGGTATGCCGCATCCGGCAGTTGGAGCACAATGCCTGATGCGATGCTGGCGCATCTTATCAGGCCTACGGGGGGTAGGCGGATAAGGTGTTTACGCCGCATCCGGCGGTTGGTGCACAATGCCTGATGCGATGCTGGTGCATCTTATCAGTCCTACGGAGGTGTAGGCCGGATAAGGCGTTCACGCCGCATCCGGCGGTTGGTACACAATGCCTGATGCGATGCTGGCGCATCTTATCAGGCCTACGGGTGGGTAGGCGGATAAGGTGTTTACGCCGCATCCGGCAATCGGTGATTAATCCAGTTGCGTAATATCAAAAGCGGCGCGGTCGATCACCGCAATGATCTTTTTTATCTGCGCGTCGGTGATATCGCTCTGGTTGACACGTAGGTCCAGCACCGCTTTAAAATTATCCAGCGCCCGCTTCATTTGCGGGTTCTGGCGCAGCGCCGCACCAACGCAACGCGCTTTGATGCGTTCCTCAATCATCTCCACTTGTTCGCGGTTTTCTTCCAGCCACTGCGCGCCCTGTTCGGTCAGCGCAATCTGTTTTTTGCCGCCTTCCTCTTCGCGGATGGTAATTAGCGACTGCTCCTGGAGAAAATCCAGCGTCGGGTAGATGACGCCCGGGCTTGGGGTGTAATTCCCCTGAGTCAGATTCTCAATCGCTTTAATCAACTCATAACCGTGGCTGTCATCGCGCGAGAGAATATCCAGAATCACCAGGCGCAATTCACCGTGACCAAAGAAACGCTGCCGACGACCGCCGCCGCGACCGTGGCGACCACCGCAGCATTGACCGTGCTCATGCTGGTGACCGTGCCCGGCGTGCTCGTGTTCTGACTTCTCACCTTTACAGCCGCCTTCATGCC
>NZ_PTRD01000023.1:0-69519 GCF_002965005.1 Escherichia sp. MOD1-EC7011 | reverse complement strand
TGAATCAGAACGATTGTTCTGGAAAAACTCTAAAGCTGTGGCCAGTTTTTGTTGACCACTACACACCAACATGTCCTTATCAACACAATGTAGGGAAAGTATATCTGATTGTGGAAAAAGGCTGGCAGGAGATAAGTGGGTAAGGTCAGTATTTCATGAAATGATGGGTGGCAACGATCATTGTCAATTGACCAGGCGCAGAGCTTACGCCTGGTGTGACAGTCTGACTTAAGATGTTGATTCGGCGCGAGCGAGAGTGAAAATATCGTAAAAAGACAACTCGCCTTTACGGGCGATCATTTTTTGCAGTTGTTCTTTATGAACATCTGCGACACGCGGCGAGTTCAGTATGGTTTCAACCAGCGCGGCAGGGACAAAGCGCGTGTTATACCATTCGCCGTTATAGCAAACTCGAAAATCCAGCACGTCGATGTCTTCGTAGCGGTAGCGTGGGTAGACATCGAAAAAGAAGAAACCGTTGAGCAGGATGAATAGCACGACAAGGAGCCAGACTGAACCTGATAGCGTTTCGGACTGCAACATCACTGCCAGCGTAGCAAAAAAGGCAACATACATGCCAATAAACAGCCCCGGATGTTTGCGGATAAAACTGATACTAAAGCGGGGCTTGTTGTCGCGTTTTTCGCGCGTATTCAGAGATTCAATTGTTTCGGTCAGCAGGCGTTGTATTTCGGTCATCTTTTGCCTTCGTGGTATCTGCAACTCTCCAGGGAACACCCTATTTTAACGTGGGAATGACATGAGAAAAGTAACAGATTAACTATAATTTTGCATAACAGTTGCAAATTGTAGTTACAGTTTTTTAATGACTCTGGCTGGGTTACCGCCTACGACAACATTATCAGGGACATCTTTGGTGACGACGGCACCTGATGCCACTACGACGTTATCGCCAATGGTAACGCCCGGGTTAATGATGGCACGACCACCAATCCAGACGTTGTTACCGATAGTCACCGGTTTCCCCAGTTCAACACCGCTATTACGTGCTACAGGGTCGATGGGATGTGTTGCCGTGTAGATATGGACACCAGGCGCCAGCATACAATTATCGCCGATATGAATAGGGCAGACATCAAGCATCACGCAATCGAAGTTCGCGTAAAACCCTTTACCGAGAAAAATGTTATAGCCATAGTCGCAGCGAAAGGAGGGCTCAATATACGCATCCGCAACCTGACCGAGTAAATCGGCGAGGATTTTTTGGCGTAAGGATTGATCTTCCGGCGAGGAATGATTGTATTGGTGAATAAGCTGACGAGCGCGCAGGCGATCGCGAGATAAAGTCTCATCTGCCGATCGATACAACTCACCAGCAATCATCTTTTCTTTTTCTGTGCTCATTACTGACGACCCGGTTGCTGGAAATGGGGCAACACAGTAATACGAAATGTCAGTGATGAGAACGTTCCCGTCACCTCTGTGTGACAGAAGTCACACGCGGCATGTCGTCATAGTAAAAATAAAATATATCTAATAAACAGATGGTTATAGTCCAGTGCTTATACTGTTTAATTATCGAATAAATTTCCACACCGAGGAAGGGATCTTGTCGTAAAGCTTATTCATGGTCAATTCTGCAAGACGGTGATCTGCGGCTGAGTAAAATACCGCCAGTTCATTATCTGATAATTCGTATTTATTTTTCTCGATAACACGTTCCAGCGTGTCAATTGTCTGACAACGACGCAAACGCATCAAATAATCGGTTTTCGTTAAAGGCTTATCGGACATACTTCTACCCATGGTTGTAATAATTAGAACAAGATAAACTCGCAGGATTCTCTTTAGTGGCGTTCACAAAACAACGGAACAGTCGGTTACCTGACTTCCGCCATTTCTGGAGATCCTGCATATTAATACCATAACTACTGAACAACATAAAGGTGTCGTCCAGATATTCATCTATCTGCTCAATGAGCTTATTGTCTTCATTATACTTAATTTTGTAATTAAGTGCGAAGGTCGCAATATGCTCAATGAGTTCATTAAGCTGCAGATTGATAGCCGAGGTAGGGTCGTTAACCCAACCATGGTTACTTTCTTCAAGGTTTGCAAGACAGTCATGATACAGGGTTTCGCAGAGAAATTTAAGCTGTGCAATATCATGTCTTTTTGGTGAGTATTCATCCATAACGCGTCCCCTTCTTAGTGGTTGAACTAACGGACACCTTTCGGGGTGGGAAAACTTACTGACCTGGACTTGCCCTCACAGTTGTTAGATTAACTATAATCCACTCTATGAAGGTTTTCATCGCATTATTACGAAAAATTACAATTAGTGGGAGGAGAGGGAAAAGGCTTACTTTTTCACCCTGCATCAACCACGTAAAGGCTAAAGCAGTTTGTTTGATGCTATTCATAACGTAATCAGGATCCTTGCGTCGGGGGTGATAAAATGAGACGGGAATTTGTCACACTAATACCCAGGATTTCTCTGATTATGATGTAATTGATATGAATAAATAAAGGATTGCCGCAAATAATTAAGAATAGCCTCTAGATGTCTATGGGTTATTATACCTATTACTACCACTTAATATAAATTAACTAACAATAAGCATTTTTTATGAATTTTATGTAGCGTTAAAACTAACTTCCGTTTGCGAGCTTAGCTGTAAACATTGTTATTTTAAGATTATACGTATTAAAAAGGCCGCTTGCGCGGCCTTAGTGATTACGAGATCTATCAATGATGATCGACAGTATGGTTATGTTCGATATCTTCATTCTTGCGACTAAAGCGGCGGCGAACCACCACAAAGAACACCGGAACGAAGAAGATTGCCAGTACTGTTGCCGTCACCATCCCGCCCATTACGCCGGTCCCTACTGCGTTTTGTGCGCCGGAACCAGCACCAGTGCTGATAACTAGCGGCATAACGCCGAGGATAAACGCCAGTGAAGTCATCAGGATTGGGCGTAAACGCATACGCACCGCGTCCAGAGTTGCTTCAATCAGACCCTTACCTTCTTTATCCATCAAGTCCTTGGCGAATTCGACGATAAGTATCGCGTTCTTCGCCGACAACCCAATGGTTGTAAGCAGGCCCACCTGGAAGTATACGTCATTGGTTAAGCCACGGAAGGTGGCTGCCAGCAACGCACCGATAACCCCTAGCGGAACAACCAGCATAACGGAGAACGGAATCGACCAGCTCTCATACAGCGCCGCCAGACACAGGAACACCACAATCAACGAAATTGCGTACAGCGAAGGCGCCTGGTTGCCGGAGAGACGTTCCTGATAGGACATCCCCGTCCAGTCGTAGCCAACCCCCGTAGGCAGTTTGCTCGCCAGTTGCTCCATCAACGCCATCGCTTCACCGGTACTCTTGCCTGGTGCTGCCTGGCCTAAGATCTCCATGGATGGCAGACCGTTGTAACGTTCCAGACGCGGCGAACCGTATTCCCAACGGGAAGAGGAGAACGCCGAGAATGGCACCATCTGACCATTAGCAGCGCGGACATACCAGTTACCGATATCTTCTGGCAACATGCGGTATTTCGCTTCTGACATCACGTAAACTTTCTTCACGCGACCACGGTCGATAAAGTCGTTCACGTAGCTGCCGCCCCATGCAGCACCCAGAGTGGTGTTAATGTCGTTGATAGAAACACCCAGCGCCTGAGCTTTTTCCTGGTCGATATCAATTTTAAACTGCGGCGTGTCTTCCAGACCGTTCGGACGCACGCTGGTCAGCATATCAGGATGCTTCGCCGCTTCGCCCAGCAACTGGTTACGTGCCTGAGTCAGTTTTTCGTGACCGAGGCCGGCCTGGTCAATCAACTCAAAGTCAAAACCGGTTGCCGTACCCAGTTCTACAATCGCTGGCAGGTTAAAGGCGAACACCATCGCATCTTTAATCTGCGAGAAAGCGCGCGTTGCACGCGTGGTAATTGCTTCAACTTTGTTTTCATCACCCGGACGGTCAGCCCAGTCCTTCAACGAAACGAACGCAATACCCGTGTTCTGACCACGTCCTGCAAAACCGAAGCCGTTAACGGCGAACACCGATTCAACGTTGTTCTTTTCTTTGGTCAGATAGTAATTCGTCACTTCGTTGAGCACTTTCTGCGTGCGTTCCTGCGTTGCACCTGCAGGCAGCTGAACCATGGTCATAAATACGCCCTGGTCTTCATCTGGCAAGAAGGAGCTTGGCAGACGCACGAACAGATAGGCCATGCCGACCACGATGATCAGATACAGCACCAGATAACGCCCCGTACTGCGCAGAATTCCGCCTACGCTGTCGGTGTAGTGGTGCGTGCTCTTCTCGAACATGCGGTTAAACCAGCCGAAGAAGCCTTTCTTGCCTTCCCCGTGATCGCCTTTGGCAATCGGTTTCAGCATGGTCGCACAAAGCGCCGGAGTCAGGATCAATGCCACCAGTACCGACAGTGCCATTGCCGAAACAATGGTAATGGAGAACTGACGATAGATTGCACCAGTCGAACCGCCGAAGAAGGCCATTGGTACGAATACCGCAGACAGCACCATCGCGATACCCACCAGTGCGCCCTGAATCTGCCCCATCGATTTACGTGTAGCTTCTTTCGGCGGCAAACCTTCTTCCGCCATCACACGTTCCACGTTTTCTACTACAACGATGGCGTCATCCACCAACAGGCCGATAGCGAGCACCATCCCGAACATCGTTAGCGTGTTTATCGAGAAGCCAAAGGCAGCAAGAACCGCAAAGGTTCCCAGCAATACCACCGGTACGGCAATGGTCGGAATCAACGTCGCGCGGAAGTTCTGCAAGAACAGATACATGACCAGGAACACGAGGATGATCGCTTCAACCAGCGTTTTAACCACTTCGTGAATGGAGATTTTCACGAACGGCGTAGTGTCGTATGGATAAACGATTTTCAGACCCGATGGGAAGAACGGCTCCATCTTCGCCAGTTCAGCACGGATTGCCGCAGCCGTATCCAGCGCGTTCGCACCGGTCGCCAGTTTGATACCCAGACCAGAAGCGGGTTGTCCGTTAAACTCTGCGATGATGTCGTAGTTCTCACCACCCAGCTCAATTTTCGCCACATCACGCAGCAGTACGCGGGAACCATCCTGATTCACTTTCAGCAGAATTTTGCCGAACTCTTCAGTGGAGGTCAGACGCGTCTGAGCAATAATAGAGGCGTTAAGCTGCTGGCCTTTCACCGGCGGCGTACCACCGAGCTGACCGGCCGCGACCTGGGCGTTTTGTGCTTTGATAGCGGTAATGACATCAACCGGCGTTAACTGGTATTTGTTCAGCTCATTCGGGTTCATCCAGATACGCATCGCATACTGTGAACCGAACAGCTGAACGTCACCGACGCCTGATGTACGGCTGATGGCATCTTTCATATTCGCCGCTACATAGTCGGAGATATCCTCCTGCGTCATGGAGCCATCGGTGTTGATAACGCCGACAACCATCAGGAAGCTACTGGAGGATTTCTCAACGCTCACCCCTTGCTGCTGTACTTCCTGCGGCAGTAATGGCATCGCCAGTTGCAGTTTGTTCTGCACCTGAACCTGCGCAATATCCGCATCAGTACCAGACTCAAAGGTCAGGGTGATCTGCACAGTACCCGTGGAGTCACTGTTGGAGGACATGTACATCAGGTTATCGATACCGTTCATATTCTGTTCGATAACCTGTGTAACAGTGTCCTGCACCGTTTTTGCATCAGCGCCAGGATAGGAAGCGGAGATCGTTACTGCCGGCGGTGCAATAGTAGGATATTGCGCCACCGGCAGTTTGAGGATCGCCAGCCCCCCTGCCAACATGATGATGATGGCGATCACCCATGCAAAAATCGGGCGATCAATAAAGAAATTAGGCATGTCTTAACGGCTCCTGTTTAAGTTAAGACTTGGACTGTTCAGGCTGAGCACCGCTTGCGTCTTGCTGGTTGTTATCAGCGGTTATCTCTTGTGCTTTCACCTGGACACCAGGACGCACTTTCTGCAGCCCACTTACTACTACTCGTTCGCCTGCTTTCAGACCCTCAGTCACCAGCCACTTATCGCCAATGGCCTGGCTTGCGACGATCGGACGAGTTTCCACTTTGTCATCCGCGCCAACTACCAGAACGGTAGCTTCGCCGCGTGGTGTACGAGTTACACCTTGTTGCGGAACTAAAATGGCGGTTGGATTAAGCCCTTCTTCCAGACGTGCGCGCACGAACATACCCGGCAGCAGGGTGTGATCCGGGTTCGGGAAGATAGCGCGTAAAGTGATAGAACCGGTGGTCTGATCAACGGTAACGTCAGAGAACTCCAGCGTACCGTCCTGCGGGAACTTAATACCGTCACTGGTGATTAGCGAGACTTTGGCTTTACCGTTCTCTTGCTTCAGTGTGCCGTTGGCGAGTTCTTGTTTCAGACGCAGGAAATCGTTACTGGACTGAGTAACATCAACGTAGATCGGATCAAGTTGCTGCACGGTCGCCAGCGCAGTCGCCTGGCCGTTTTGCACCAATGCGCCTTCCGTCACGTTCGATTTACCAATACGGCCGGTAATCGGAGAGGTGACTTTGGTGTAAGCCAGATTGATGCGCGCGGTTTCAACAGCCGCTTTCGCCGCAGTAACAGCCGCATTTGCCTGTTGCGCATCAGCCAGCGCCTGATCGTACTCTTGCTTACTGATGTACTGAGTACCCAGCAGCTTCTGGTAACGATTAACAGTCAACTGCGCGATATTGGCTGCTGCCTGCGCTTTAGCCAGATCGCCTTTTGCACTGTCGTACGCTGCCTGATAGGTCGCAGGATCAATCTGATAGAGAGAGACACCTGCTTCGATGTCGCTACCTTCTTTGAAATTACGCTTCAGGATAATCCCGCTAACTTGAGGACGAACTTCTGCGATCCGGTAGGCACTGGTGCGACCCGGAAGCTCGGTTGTGATCTGCAGAGGTTCAGTTTTGACTGTTACTACCCCAACAGCGGGCATCTGCTGGCCACCTTGTTGGGCCTGTTTGTCGTCACATCCTGTAAGCGCTAAGCTGCCTGAGAGCATCAGAACGATCGCCAGAGGCGTAAACCCTCTGTTTTTGTTCATATGTAAACCTCGAGTGTCCGATTTCAAATTGGTCAATGGTCAAAAGTCGATAAACCCATTGCTGCGTTTATATTATCGTCGTGCTATGGTACATACATTCATAAATGTATGTAAATCTAACGCCTGTAAATTCACGAACATATGGCACGAAAAACCAAACAAGAAGCGCAAGAAACGCGTCAACACATCCTCGATGTGGCTTTACGTCTTTTCTCACAGCAGGGGGTATCATCCACCTCACTGGGAGAGATTGCAAAAGCAGCAGGCGTTACGCGTGGTGCAATCTACTGGCATTTTAAAGATAAGTCGGATTTGTTCAGTGAGATCTGGGAGCTGTCAGAATCCAATATTGGTGAACTAGAGCTTGAGTATCAGGCAAAATTCCCTGACGATCCACTCTCAGTATTAAGAGAAATACTAATTCATGTTCTTGAATCGACGGTGACTGAAGAGCGGCGGCGATTATTGATGGAGATTATTTTCCACAAATGCGAATTTGTCGGAGAAATGGCTGTTGTTCAACAGGCACAACGTAATCTCTGTCTGGAAAGTTATGACCGTATAGAACAAACGTTAAGACATTGTATTGAAGCGAAAATGCTGCCCGCAGATTTAATGACGCGTCGCGCAGCCATTATTATGCGCGGCTATATTTCCGGCTTAATGGAAAATTGGCTCTTTGCCCCGCAATCTTTTGACCTCAAAAAAGAAGCCCGCGATTACGTTGCCATATTGTTGGAAATGTATCTTCTTTGCCCTACGCTTCGTACACCTGTCACCAACGAAAAATCCTGAATCAGACTCCAGGATTTTTCCTGGACATTTTCTCTGTTGCTATTCTGGCTCTCTACGGCGTGCTATTCTAGCCGCTTGACTATTTCAGGTCGTCCTTCAGGTTCAGAAACCTTCATTCATCATGACTATGTTCCAGTATTACAAACGATCACGGCATTTTGTTTTTTCAGCATTTATTGCTTTTGTTTTGGTCTTGTTATGCCAGAACACGGCCTTTGCGCGGGCGTCATCAAATGGTGACTTACCGACGAAAGCGGATCTACAGGCACAGCTTGACTCGCTTAATAAACAAAAAGATCTTTCTGCTCAGGACAAACTGGTTCAGCAGGATCTGACAGACACATTAGCCACTCTCGATAAAATCGATCGCGTAAAAGAAGAGACGGTTCAGTTACGACAAAAAGTGGCTGAAGCGCCAGAAAAAATGCGCCAGGCGACCGCAGCGTTAACCGCACTTAGCGATGTGGACAACGACGACGAAACGCGCAAAATTCTGAGCACGCTTTCGTTGCGCCAACTGGAAACTCGCGTTGCCCAGGCGCTGGACGATTTGCAAAACGCACAAAACGATCTGGCGTCTTATAACAGCCAGTTAGTTTCTTTACAGACGCAGCCTGAACGCGTGCAAAATGCGATGTATACCGCCTCACAGCAGCTGCAACAAATTCGCAGCCGTCTGGATGGCACGGAAGTCGGTGAGACAGCCTTACGTCCCAGCCAGAAAGTGCTGATGCAGGCGCAGCAGGCTTTGTTGAATGCCGAGATTGACCAGCAACGTAAAAGCCTGGAAGGGAACACCGTCTTACAGGATACCCTGCAAAAGCAACGCGATTATGTGACGGCGAACAGCACTCGTCTGGAACATGAGCTGCAACTATTGCAGGAGGCGGTTAACAGCAAGCGTCTGACATTAACTGAAAAAACGGCGCAGGAAGCGGTAACGCCGGACGAAGCTGCGCGTATTCAGGCTAATCCGCTGGTGAAACAAGAGCTGGAAATTAACCAGCAGTTAAGTCAGCGTCTGATTAGCGCCACTGAAAACGGCAATTTGCTGATGCAGCAAAACATAAAAGTCAAAAACTGGCTGGAGCGGGCGCTGCAATCGGAACGCAATATCAAAGAGCAGATTTCTGTCCTGAAGGGCAGTCTGCTGCTGTCACGTATTCTTTATCAGCAACAACAAACGCTGCCCTCGGCGGACGAACTGGAAAATATGACCAACCGCATTGCGGATTTGCGTCTCGAACAGTTCGAAGTGAACCAGCAGCGTGACGCACTCTTCCAGAGCGATGCTTATGTCGCCAAACTGGAAGAGGGTCATGCGAATGAAGTCAACGACGAAGTCCGTGACGCATTGTTGCAAGTAGTTGATATGCGTCGCGAATTGCTGGATCAGCTTAACAAACAGTTGGGCAACCAACTCATGATGGCCATTAACCTGCAAATCAACCAGCAACAGTTAATGAGCGTATCGAAAAACCTGAAATCCATCCTGACCCAGCAGATTTTCTGGGTGAACAGTAACCGCCCGATGGACTGGGACTGGATTAAAGCGTTCCCACAAACGCTGCAGGATGAATTCAAGTCGATGAAAATTACGGTGAACTGGGAAAAAGCCTGGCCTGCCGTCTTTATCGCTTTCCTCGCAGGTTTGCCGCTGCTGCTCATCGCCGGGTTGATTCACTGGCGTCTGGGATGGCTGAAAGCGTATCAACAAAAACTGGCTTCCGCCGTAGGTTCCCTGCGTAACGACAGCCAGCTCAACACACCAAAAGCGATCCTTATCGATCTGATCCGCGCGCTGCCGGTGTGTCTGATTATTCTCGCCGTCGGTTTGATTCTGCTCACCATGCAGCTCAACATCAGTGAATTACTGTGGTCGTTCAGCAAAAAACTGGCGATTTTCTGGCTGGTGTTTGGCCTGTGCTGGAAGGTACTGGAGAAAAACGGCGTTGCTGTTCGTCACTTTGGTATGCCGGAACAGCAGACCAGCCACTGGCGTCGGCAAATTGTCCGCATCAGCCTCGCGTTGCTGCCAATCCATTTCTGGTCTGTGGTGGCAGAACTTTCCCCGCTGCATCTGATGGATGATGTGCTGGGGCAGGCGATGATTTTCTTCAACCTGCTGCTGATTGCCTTCCTGGTATGGCCGATGTGCCGCGAAAGCTGGCGCGATAAAGAGTCGCACACCATGCGACTGGTCACCATTACCGTGCTGTCGATTATCCCGATTGCGTTGATGGTGCTGACCGCCACAGGTTATTTCTACACCACGCTGCGCCTCTCCGGGCGTTGGATTGAAACCGTTTATCTGGTGATCATCTGGAACCTGCTGTACCAGACGGTATTGCGCGGCTTAAGCGTAGCGGCGCGGCGTATCGCCTGGCGTCGTGCGCTGGCGCGTCGGCAGAATCTGGTGAAAGAGGGCGCAGAAGGTGCCGAACCGCCGGAAGAACCCACCATTGCACTGGAGCAGGTTAACCAGCAGACGCTGCGTATTACCATGTTGCTGATGTTTGCGCTGTTCGGTGTCATGTTCTGGGCAATTTGGTCCGATTTGATCACCGTGTTCAGCTATCTCGACAGCATCACGCTCTGGCATTACAACGGCACTGAAGCCGGGGTTGCGGTGGTGAAAAGCGTCACTATGGGCAGTCTGTTGTTTGCGATTATCGCATCGATGGTTGCCTGGGCGCTGATCCGCAACCTGCCTGGTTTGCTGGAAGTGCTGGTGCTCTCGCGACTGAATATGCGCCAGGGCGCGTCGTATGCCATTACTACCATCCTTAACTACATCATCATTGCCGTTGGTGCGATGACGGTGTTCGGATCGCTTGGTGTGTCGTGGGATAAACTCCAGTGGCTGGCAGCGGCATTATCTGTAGGTCTGGGTTTTGGTTTACAAGAGATCTTCGGTAACTTCGTTTCTGGTTTGATCATCCTGTTCGAACGTCCGGTGCGCATTGGCGATACGGTAACCATCGGTACTTTCTCCGGAACAGTCAGTAAGATTCGTATTCGTGCAACGACTATTACGGACTTCGATCGCAAAGAAGTGATCATCCCGAACAAAGCGTTCGTAACCGAGCGTCTGATCAACTGGTCGTTAACCGATACCACCACTCGTCTGGTGATCCGCCTGGGTGTGGCTTACGGTTCTGATCTGGAAAAAGTACGCAGAGTCCTGCTTCAGGCAGCGACTGAGCATCCAAGGGTGATGCACGAACCGATGCCGGAAGTCTTCTTTACTGCGTTTGGCGCCAGCACCCTGGATCACGAGCTGCGCCTGTACGTTCGTGAACTGCGCGACCGTAGCCGTACTGTCGATGAACTGAACCGTACCATTGATCAGCTGTGCCGTGAAAACGACATCAACATTGCCTTTAACCAGCTTGAAGTGCATCTGCACAACGAGAAGGGCGATGAGGTGACGGAAGTAAAACGCGACTACAAAGGCGACGATCCGACGCCAGCGGTAGGGTAATAACGAAAGGGGGCGACATTTATCCGCCCCCGAGATTGCTGACAAAGCCCGGCATATGCACGGACGATCCCCTCGCCCCATCGGGGAGAGGGCTAGGGTGAGGGGGGCAGGCCAGCGCCTGTGCGAATAATACCCTCACCCCGACCCTCTCTCTAAAAGGGCGAGGGGGAAAGCCGTGCCCGTTTTGACCCGTAAGCGAGTTTGTCAGCAATCGCAGGGACGGCATCTAGCCACCCCATTTATTTTTCGCTTTGCGCCTCATCATCGCGCGTTAATTTCTTTTCATAATCACGTTTTACAATATCAAGGGCGCGCAGCACGGTACTGGCAGGGATCTGATTTTCCTCCAGCAGCACAATCAAATCGACGGCCAGTTTGACATCGTCAGGGGCATTTTCCAGTGACATACTCTCTCCATTGTTAGCGGGTTAAACGCGCTAACCTGTTTTCGATTTTTTCCAGCGCATGGCGACACCGCGCCAGACGCGCTTCATAGGCTTCTACTTCACGATGCAGCGTTTGCTGCTCTACGAGATCGGTTGCCTGCGCCAGACGGGATTTTCGTTCCGCTACCATCTCACGTAATCGCCGTTCAAAATCCTGATGTTGAATCCTTTTTCGTTGCCAGCGGGCAATTTTTGGTGGCGCGCTGTCCCACTCGCGCAGTGACCAGGATGCCGCTTCACGGGCAATCGCTTCCAGTTGGGCGACCAGGTGTTCTGCCAGCCAGGCTACTTGCGGCAGCTGCTGCTGTTCGACTGCGTGACGAAGCGCAGCCATGTTATCGCCCGCCTCATCAAGACAAGCCTGTAACGTTGTCGCGCGAGTCTGAAAAAGATGTCTGTCGAAACGGGCGCTTAACGTGCTGAACTGCGCCACCGGGACACAACGCTGGCGCAGCGTGGCGAGCTGACCTTCCAGTTTTTCCAGCAGCAAGGTAGTTTTCACGATAAGACCTCAATGAAAATGATAATTGTTATGCTAAAGTAGCCACTCTGTAAGCTGACAACACTCAATATGCAACGAATCATTTTAATCATCATTGGCTGGCTGGCGGTAGTGTTGGGGACGCTGGGCGTGGTATTACCGGTATTGCCGACTACGCCGTTTATCCTGTTGGCGGCCTGGTGCTTTGCGCGCTCTTCCCCGCGTTTTCACGCCTGGCTGTTGTACCGCTCATGGTTTGGCAGCTATTTACGTTTCTGGCAGAAATACCATGCAATGCCGCGTGGCGCAAAACCACGGGCGATTTTATTGATACTCGTGACTTTTGCTATTTCACTATGGTTTGTGCATATGGTGTGGGTACGCATTTTGTTGCTGGTGATCCTCACTTGTTTGCTGATTTTTATGTGGCGAATCCCGGTGATTGATGAAAAGCAAGAAAAGCACTGAAGCACAACAATCGCTGTTGCAATTATCGCGCACAGCCAGTACATTCTGGCGTTTTCGAGCACAGGCGCAGGCGGTCAAAGGTTAAACAAAAGTTACTTTTGATACGTTTAAAACGCGCCGTGAGTACCACCGTAACAAGCAGGCATACACTTATGACCGCGACTGCACAGCAGCTTGAGTATCTCAAAAATAGCATCAAAAGCATTCAGGACTACCCAAAACCCGGCATTCTGTTCCGTGATGTCACCAGCTTACTGGAAGACCCGAAAGCTTACGCTCTCAGCATCGACCTGCTGGTTGAGCGTTACAAAAATGCGGGTATTACCAAAGTTGTCGGCACCGAAGCACGTGGCTTCTTGTTTGGTGCTCCGGTAGCATTGGGTCTGGGCGTAGGTTTTGTACCGGTACGTAAACCGGGCAAACTGCCGCGCGAAACCATCAGCGAAACTTACGAACTGGAATACGGCACCGATAAGCTGGAAATCCACGTTGATGCCATTAAACCAGGCGACAAAGTATTGGTAGTCGACGATTTGCTGGCAACTGGGGGCACTATTGAGGCGACAGTGAAATTGATCCGTCGTCTGGGCGGTGAAGTCACTGACGCTGCATTCATCATTAATTTGTTCGACCTCGGCGGTGAACAGCGTCTCGAAAATCAAGGCATTACCTGTTATAGCCTTGTCCCGTTCCCGGGCCACTAATTTTCGACAGCCCGCGCCATGGGCAGCACAAGATGTACATTCAGCCTCGCCGTTCTGACGGGGCTGTGTTAGCATTACCCCTTCGTGAATCCACCTTCCAGCGTTTCAGAGCCTGCCAATGAGTTATCAGGTCTTAGCCCGAAAATGGCGCCCACAAACCTTTGCTGACGTCGTCGGCCAGGAACATGTGCTGACCGCACTGGCGAACGGCTTGTCGTTAGGGCGTATTCATCATGCTTATCTTTTTTCCGGCACCCGTGGCGTCGGAAAAACCTCTATCGCCCGACTGCTGGCGAAGGGGCTAAACTGCGAAACAGGCATTACCGCGACGCCGTGCGGCGTATGCGATAACTGCCGCGAAATCGAACAGGGGCGCTTTGTTGATCTGATTGAGATCGATGCCGCCTCGCGCACCAAAGTCGAAGATACCCGCGACCTGCTGGATAATGTTCAGTACGCGCCAGCGCGCGGTCGCTTTAAAGTCTATCTGATCGACGAAGTGCATATGCTGTCGCGCCACAGCTTCAACGCACTGTTAAAAACCCTTGAAGAGCCACCAGAGCATGTGAAGTTCCTGCTGGCAACCACCGATCCGCAGAAATTGCCGGTGACGATTTTGTCGCGCTGTCTGCAATTTCATCTCAAGGCGCTGGATGTCGAGCAAATTCGTCATCAGCTTGAGCATGTTCTCAACGAAGAACATATCGCCCACGAGCCTCGGGCGCTGCAACTGCTGGCGCGCGCCGCTGAAGGCAGCCTGCGAGACGCGTTAAGTCTGACTGACCAGGCGATTGCCAGCGGTGATGGTCAGGTTTCGACCCAGGCGGTCAGTTCGATGCTCGGTACGCTCGACGACGATCAGGCGCTGTCGCTGGTAGAAGCGATGGTGGAAGCCAACGGCGAGCGCGTAATGGCGCTGATTAATGAAGCCGCTGCTCGTGGTATTGAGTGGGAAGCGTTGCTGGTGGAAATGCTCGGCCTGCTGCACCGCATTGCGATGGTACAGCTTTCGCCTGCTGCGCTTGGCAATGACATGGCTGCCATTGAGCTGCGGATGCGTGAACTGGCACGTACCGTGCCGCCAACAGATATTCAGCTTTACTACCAGACGCTATTGATTGGTCGCAAAGAATTACCGTATGCGCCAGACAGACGCATGGGCGTTGAAATGACGCTATTGCGCGCGCTGGCGTTCCATCCGCGTATGCCTCTACCCGAACCGGAAGTGCCGCGCCAGTCCTTTGCGCCAGTCGCGCCGACGGCGGTAATGACGCCAATGCAGGTGCCGCCACAGCCGCAATCAGCGCCGCAGCAGGCACCGACCGTACCGCTCTCAGAAACCACCAGCCAGGTGCTGGCGGCGCGCCAACAACTACAGCGCGTACAGGGAGCAACCAAAGCAAAAAAGAGTGAACCGGCAGCCGCTACCCGCGCGCGGCCGGTGAATAACGCTGCGCTGGAAAGACTGGCTTCGGTCACCGATCGCGTTCAGTCGCGTCCGGCACCATCGGCGCTGGAAAAAGCGCCAGCCAAAAAAGAAGCGTATCGCTGGAAGGCAACCACCCCAGTGATGCAACAAAAAGAAGTCGTCGCCACGCCGAAGGCGCTGAAAAAGGCGCTGGAACATGAAAAAACGCCAGAGCTGGCGGCGAAACTGGCGGCAGAAGCCATTGAGCGCGATCCGTGGGCAGCACAGGTGAGCCAACTTTCGCTACCAAAACTGGTCGAACAGGTGGCGTTAAATGCCTGGAAAGAGGAGAACGGCAACACGGTGTGTCTGCATTTGCGCTCCTCTCAGCGTCATTTGAATAACAGCGGTGCACAACAAAAACTGGCTGAAGCGTTGAGTACGTTAAATGGCTCAACGGTTGAACTGACTATCGTTGAAGATGATAATCCAGCGGTGCGTACGCCGCTGGAGTGGCGTCAGGCGA
Organism: Escherichia sp. MOD1-EC7011; assembly: GCF_002965005.1. NCBI lineage: Bacteria > Pseudomonadati > Pseudomonadota > Gammaproteobacteria > Enterobacterales > Enterobacteriaceae > Escherichia > Escherichia sp. MOD1-EC7011. Next base: position 54,131 of record NZ_PTRD01000023.1, on the reverse strand, counting down.
TATACGAAGAAAAACTTGCGCAGGCGCGCGAGTCCATTATTGCGGATAATAATATTCAGACCCTGCGTCGATTCTTCGATGCGGAGCTGGATGAAGAAAGTATCCGCCCCATTTGATCGTAAGCACAGCTTACGATCGTCATCCTTAACGTGATTGAGAGAGAAACCTATGTTTGGTAAAGGCGGTCTGGGCAACCTGATGAAGCAGGCCCAGCAGATGCAAGAAAAAATGCAGCAGATGCAGGAAGAAATCGCGAAGCTGGAAGTGACCGGCGAATCCGGCGCAGGTCTGGTGAAAGTGACCATCAACGGCGCACACAACTGCCGTCGCGTTGAGATCGACCCAAGCCTGCTGGAAGATGACAAAGAGATGCTGGAAGATCTGGTTGCTGCGGCATTCAACGATGCGGCGCGTCGTATCGAAGAAACTCAGAAAGAAAAAATGGCCTCTGTTTCCTCCGGAATGCAGTTGCCGCCAGGCTTTAAGATGCCGTTCTGATGCAAACCAGCCCGCTGTTAACACAGCTTATGGAAGCACTGCGCTGTCTGCCGGGCGTTGGCCCGAAGTCAGCGCAGCGTATGGCGTTCACGCTGCTTCAGCGCGATCGTAGCGGCGGGATGCGTCTGGCGCAGGCGCTCACCCGGGCGATGTCGGAAATCGGTCACTGCGCCGATTGCCGCACCTTCACTGAACAGGAAGTCTGTAACATCTGTTCAAACCCGCGTCGTCAGGAAAACGGTCAGATTTGCGTGGTAGAGAGTCCTGCGGATATCTACGCCATTGAGCAGACGGGGCAGTTTTCCGGTCGCTATTTTGTGTTGATGGGGCACCTGTCACCGCTGGACGGCATTGGCCCGGATGATATCGGACTTGATCGTCTGGAACAGCGTCTGGCGGAGGAAAAAATCACCGAAGTGATCCTCGCCACCAACCCAACGGTCGAAGGTGAAGCCACCGCTAACTACATTGCCGAGCTTTGCGCGCAGTATGACGTGGAAGCCAGCCGTATTGCCCACGGCGTACCGGTTGGCGGCGAACTGGAAATGGTCGATGGCACCACGCTGTCGCACTCACTCGCCGGGCGTCATAAGATTCGTTTTTAAGCAAACGAGAGCAGGATCACCTGCTCTCGCTTGAAATTACCCCCCCTTGTCCCCATCTCTCCCTCATCCTGTTTTTAACCTTAAAATGGCATCATTGAGGTAGACCTACATGAAAGGACAAGAAACTCGTGGTTTTCAGTCAGAAGTGAAGCAGCTTCTGCATCTGATGATCCATTCTCTCTATTCCAATAAAGAAATCTTCCTGCGTGAGCTTATCTCTAACGCCTCCGATGCGGCGGACAAGCTGCGTTTCCGCGCGCTCTCTAATCCGGATCTGTACGAAGGTGATGGCGAACTGCGCGTTCGTGTCTCTTTCGATAAAGACAAGCGCACGCTGACTATTTCCGACAACGGCGTGGGGATGACCCGCGACGAAGTGATCGACCACCTGGGGACTATCGCTAAATCCGGCACCAAATCGTTCCTCGAATCTCTGGGGTCTGATCAGGCGAAAGACAGCCAGCTGATCGGTCAGTTTGGTGTTGGTTTCTACTCCGCATTTATCGTGGCCGATAAAGTAACCGTGCGTACTCGCGCGGCAGGCGAAAAACCAGAAAACGGCGTCTTCTGGGAATCGGCTGGCGAAGGTGAATACACCGTTGCCGACATCACCAAAGAAGATCGCGGTACTGAAATCACCCTGCATCTGCGTGAAGGCGAAGATGAATTCCTCGATGACTGGCGCGTTCGCTCCATCATCAGCAAATACTCCGACCATATCGCGCTGCCGGTAGAGATCGAAAAACGCGAAGAGAAAGACGGCGAAACCGTTATTTCCTGGGAGAAAATCAACAAAGCGCAGGCGCTGTGGACGCGTAACAAGTCGGAAATCACCGATGAAGAGTACAAAGAGTTCTACAAACACATCGCCCACGACTTTAACGATCCGCTGACCTGGAGCCACAACCGCGTTGAAGGTAAGCAGGAGTACACCAGCCTGCTGTACATCCCGTCCCAGGCTCCGTGGGATATGTGGAATCGCGATCATAAACACGGCCTGAAACTGTATGTTCAGCGTGTGTTCATCATGGACGACGCAGAACAGTTCATGCCGAACTATCTGCGCTTCGTGCGTGGTCTGATTGACTCCAGCGATCTGCCGCTGAACGTTTCCCGTGAAATCCTCCAGGACAGCACGGTAACGCGTAACCTGCGCAATGCGCTGACCAAGCGTGTGCTGCAAATGCTGGAAAAACTGGCGAAAGACGACGCGGAAAAATATCAGACCTTCTGGCAACAGTTTGGCCTGGTACTGAAAGAGGGGCCGGCGGAAGATTTCGCTAACCAGGAAGCGATCGCCAAACTGCTGCGTTTTGCTTCTACTCATACCGACTCTTCTGCGCAGACTGTGTCTCTGGAAGACTATGTTTCCCGCATGAAAGAAGGGCAGGAGAAAATCTACTACATCACCGCAGACAGCTATGCGGCAGCGAAGAGCAGCCCGCACCTGGAACTGCTGCGTAAGAAAGGCATCGAAGTTCTGCTCCTTTCTGACCGCATCGATGAGTGGATGATGAACTATCTGACTGAGTTCGACGGTAAACCGTTCCAGTCTGTGTCCAAAGTTGACGAGTCGCTGGAAAAACTGGCTGACGAAGTTGATGAGAGCGCGAAAGAAGCGGAGAAAGCACTGACTCCGTTTATCGACCGTGTGAAAGCCTTGCTCGGCGAGCGTGTGAAAGATGTCCGTCTGACTCACCGTCTGACCGATACGCCAGCGATTGTGTCTACTGATGCGGACGAAATGAGCACTCAGATGGCAAAACTGTTCGCCGCTGCGGGGCAGAAAGTGCCGGAAGTAAAATACATCTTCGAACTGAACCCGGATCACGTGCTGGTGAAACGTGCGGCAGATACTGAAGATGAAGCGAAGTTCAGCGAGTGGGTAGAACTGCTGCTGGATCAGGCGCTGCTGGCAGAACGCGGTACGCTGGAAGATCCGAACCTGTTTATTCGTCGTATGAACCAGCTGCTGGTGTCGTAAGCCTTTTACCCCCTTACCCTAACCCTCTCCTCAAAGGGGAGAGGGGATCGATCGTGCAGATATTAAAGAACTGCGCTGGTTTTCACCCTCGCCCCTTTGGGGAGAGGGCCGGGGTGAGGGGCTTCAACCGCACTTTCCCCCAAACTTTCTCCCCTTAACCGTTTCAGCCCCATGTGCCTTTCTTGAGGCAATTGCCTGTTGGTGGTATCGTTTATCGCTTTTTCAAAAAATTCGACACATTTTAAGGGGATTTTCGCAATGCGTATCATTCTGCTTGGCGCTCCGGGCGCGGGGAAAGGGACTCAGGCTCAGTTCATCATGGAGAAATATGGTATTCCGCAAATCTCCACTGGCGATATGCTGCGTGCTGCGGTCAAATCTGGCTCCGAGCTGGGTAAACAAGCAAAAGACATTATGGATGCTGGCAAACTGGTCACCGACGAACTGGTGATCGCGCTGGTTAAAGAGCGCATTGCTCAGGAAGACTGCCGTAATGGTTTCCTGTTGGACGGCTTCCCGCGTACCATTCCGCAGGCAGACGCGATGAAAGAAGCGGGCATCAATGTTGATTACGTTCTGGAATTCGACGTACCGGACGAACTGATCGTTGACCGTATTGTCGGTCGCCGCGTTCATGCGCCGTCTGGTCGTGTTTATCACGTTAAATTCAATCCGCCGAAAGTAGAAGGCAAAGACGACGTTACCGGTGAAGAACTGACTACCCGTAAAGACGATCAGGAAGAAACCGTGCGTAAACGTCTGGTTGAATACCATCAGATGACTGCGCCGCTGATTGGCTACTACTCTAAAGAAGCGGAAGCGGGCAACACCAAATACGCAAAAGTCGACGGCACCAAACCGGTTGCTGAAGTTCGCGCGGCTCTGGAAAAAATCCTCGGTTAATTCGAAAGCGCGCACGGATAGTCCCCTTGCCCTCGGGGAGAGGGTGAGGGGAACAGGCTCGCACAAGCAAACTTATCAGCAATCTCAGGCCGGATTTTCATTCGGCCTTTTACAAAAACCTCAATCTGCGTTATTCCTTTTTCTGATTTGACCTCTCACAGCAATTAGTTCTTCTTCCTCACTTTTCCGCTACAATTATCAACAAGTTGAATCGATAAGAGGCGGTAATGCGTCAGACAAAAACCGGTATCCTGCTGGCAAACCTGGGCACACCCGATGCCCCCACACCTGAAGCGGTAAAACGCTACCTGAAACAATTTTTAAGCGACAGACGCGTAGTCGATACTTCACGGCTGTTGTGGTGGCCATTGCTGCGCGGCGTGATTTTGCCGCTGCGCTCGCCGCGTGTGGCGAAGCTGTATGCCTCTGTCTGGATGGAAGGTGGCTCGCCGCTGATGGTTTACAGCCGCCAGCAACAACAGGAGCTGGCACAACGTTTACCGGAGACGCCCGTGGCGCTGGGAATGAGCTACGGCACGCCATCGCTGGAAAGCGCCGTAGATGAACTACTGGCTGAACATGTTGATCATATCGTGGTACTGCCGCTCTACCCGCAATACTCCTGTTCAACGGTCGGTGCGGTGTGGGATGAACTGGCTCGCATTCTGGCGCGCAAACGTAGCATTCCGGGGATATCGTTTATTCGCGATTACGCCGATAACCACGATTACATTAATGCGCTGGCGAATAGCGTTCGCGCCTCTTTCGCTAAACATGGCGAACCGGATCTGCTGTTGCTTTCTTATCATGGCATTCCCCAGCGTTATGCAGATGAAGGCGATGATTACCCGCAACGTTGCCGCACAACGACTCGTGAACTGGCTTCCGCACTGGGGATGGCACCGGAAAAAGTGATGATGACTTTCCAGTCGCGCTTTGGTCGGGAACCCTGGTTGATGCCTTATACCGACGAAACGCTGAAAATGCTGGGAGAAAAAGGTGTCGGCCATATTCAGGTGATGTGTCCGGGTTTTGCTGCGGATTGTCTGGAGACGCTGGAAGAGATTGCCGAGCAAAACCGTGAAGTCTTCCTCGGTGCAGGCGGAAAAAAATATGAATATATTCCGGCGCTTAATGCCACACCGGAACATATCGAAATGATGGCTAATCTTGTTGCCGCGTATCGCTAAAGCTGAGCGGTAAAGAATTGAGCGCCGTCGCGAAGAGCATCGTCGGCGGTTTTCATCATCCGTGAATAATGCAAAAAGGCGTGCAGCGTGCCTGGGTAGAGTTTGAACTCACAGGGCTGCTGATGCGCCGCTAACGTCTGGTAAAGCAGACGGCTGTCATCCAGCAGCGGATCGAACTCCGCCCCGGCAATAAAACAGGGCGGAACTTCGCGAGTGAGATCATTATTAAACAGACAGTAATACGGTGACTCGCGGTCCGCGTCGTTGCTTAAATACGCCTCTTCATACATCTGCAAATCCTGTTGCGTTAAGCCATCCCAGTTACCCCCCAACAGACGACGAGTCACGGAATCGCGTAATCCGTAAAGCCCATACCACAGCAAAACACCCACAACTTTGCCGCAATCGATCTGCTTTTCACGCAACCATAAAGCACTGGCGAGCGCCAGCATGGCGCCAGCGGAATCACCGGCAAAACCAATGCGTGACATATTGATCTGATAATCGCCCGCCTGCTGGTGGAAGTGACAACAAGACGCCACGATTTCCTCTATCGCTTGCGGAAAACGCGCTTCTGGCGAAAGGGTGTAACCAATGCCAATCACCGTACACTGGGTGTACTTTGCCAGCAGACGCATAATGCGATCGTGGGTATCGAGATTGCCGAGAATAAAACCACCGCCATGTAGATAAAACAGCGTCGCCGGACTATCCGGGTTCGGACAAAATTGCCGTGCTTTCACCTGTCCATATTTTGTCGGAACCGCGTAAGCTCTGGTTTCCATTTCTGGAGTGTCAGCGTTCCAGAATCGGCGCTCAAGCGTGTAATGCTGGCGTTGTTCGGCAATCGTTCCCGTTGCGGGCCAGGGCGGTAAATCGGGCTGAAGAGTATTAACAACCGCCTTCATTTCGGCAGAGATTAGCTCCAGCACGGGTAGTTTGTTTTCCGGCTTCATGCAAAAACTCCTTTCAAATGGCACCATTGTAAGGAACATCTCCCATGAAAATGCGATCCCGTCGGCTGATATTGAAACTGCCTGCATCTCGCGCGTTCAGGCATGATTGTGTTAACATTCGCCGCTCAGTTAACCACCCGTAAAAACAACCATGAAATTTCCCGGCAAACGTAAATCCAAACATTACTTCCCCGTAAATGCACGCGATCCGCTGTTGCAGCAAATCCAACCAGAAAACGAAACCAGCGCAGCCTGGGTGGTCGGTATCGACCAGACGCTGGTGGATATTGAAGCCAAAGTGGAAGACGATTTTATTGAACGTTATGGATTAAGCGCCGGGCATTCACTGGTCATTGAAGATGATGTTGCTGAAGCACTTTATCAGGAGCTGAAACAGAAAAACCTGATTACTCATCAGTTTGCAGGTGGCACTATTGGCAATACCATGCACAACTATTCTGTACTGGCAGACGACCGTTCGGTGCTGCTGGGCGTGATGTGCAGCAATATTGAAATTGGCAGCTACGCCTATCGTTACTTGTGCAATACATCCAGCCGTACCGATCTTAACTATCTGCAGGGTGTGGATGGCCCGATTGGTCGTTGCTTTACGCTGATTGGCGAGTCTGGCGAACGTACCTTTGCTATCAGTCCAGGTCATATGAACCAGTTACGGGCAGAAAGCATTCCGGAAGATGTTATCGCCGGAGCGTCGGCGCTGGTATTAACGTCCTATCTGGTGCGTTGCAAGCCGGGTGAACCGATGCCGGAAGCGACCATGAAAGCCATTGAGTATGCGAAGAAATATAACGTACCGGTGGTGCTGACGCTGGGCACTAAATTTGTCATCGCCGAGAATCCGCAATGGTGGCAGCAATTCCTCAAAGAACACGTCTCCATCCTTGCGATGAACGAAGAAGAAGCTGAAGCGTTGACCGGAGAGAGCGATCCGCTGCTGGCATCTGATAAGGCGCTGGACTGGGTTGATCTGGTGCTGTGCACCGCCGGGCCAATCGGCTTGTATATGGCGGGCTTTACGGAAGACGAAGCGAAACGCAAAACCCAGCATCCGCTGTTGCCGGGCGCTATCGCGGAATTTAACCAGTATGAGTTTAGCCGCGCCATGCGCCACAAAGATTGCCAGAATCCGCTGCGCGTCTATTCGCACATTGCGCCGTATATGGGCGGGCCAGAAAAAATCATGAACACTAACGGTGCCGGTGATGGGGCGCTGGCGGCGCTGTTGCATGACATTACCGCCAATAGCTATCACCGCACTAACGTGCCAAATTCCAGCAAGCATAAATTCACCTGGCTGACTTATTCGTCGTTAGCGCAGGTGTGTAAATATGCTAACCGTGTGAGCTATCAGGTACTGAACCAGCATTCACCACGTTTAACGCGCGGTCTGCCGGAGCGAGAAGACAGTCTGGAAGAGTCTTACTGGGATCGTTAAGCCATTGAACCAATGACAGTCGGATGCGGCGTAAACGCCTTATCCGACCTACGGAAGATGGCACCTGTGGGCCGGATAAGATGCGGCAGCATCGCATCCGGCAATGGCGTCAATGTATTACCCCGTCACCACTTCACCCGCCGGTGGCGTTTCCAGCAGTTCCAGCATAGTACGGGCGATTTCACGTTCACCCATCACTACCTGATTCGCGCCACGTTCGGTGATATACGCCACCTCATCGTCATAATGGGCGCGGGCGATAATCTCAATATCCGGGTTTTTGGCGCGAGCAGAGGCCACAATCTCGCCAGCTTCGTAACCGTTAGGAATGGTCAGAATCAGCCATTTCGCGCACTCCAGATGCGCCAGTTGCATGATCTCTTCATTCGCCGCGTTGCCCAGTACCGCGCGAACGCCACGCTCACGCAGTTCATCGACGCGGGTTCGTGATGTTTCAATCACCACTAACGGAATATCAGAGGCGAGTAATTTCTCCCCCAGCAGACTGCCTACACGACCGTAGCCCACCAGTAGCGCATGGTTGCAAATATCCACCGGGATCTGCTTCTCTTCTTCGATAGCTTCTTCCAGCGTCTGTTCTTCCAGCGTTTCGGTTTTTGCCAGATATTTCTCCAGCAGCGCGAACAGCACCGGGTTGAGCATAATCGACAGGATCGCGCCTGCCAGTACCAGGTTTTGTCCGGCCTGCGGCAGTAAATTCAATGCCATTCCCAGTCCCGCCAGGATAAACGCGAACTCACCAATCTGCGCGAGGCTGGCGGCGATGGTTAACGCCGTGCGCTGGGAGTGACCAAACAGCCGGACGAGGAACAGTGCCGCCACTGATTTACCAAACAGAATAATTGCCAGCGTTGCCAGCACTGCCAGCGGTTGCTGAATCAGAATTAACGGATCAAATAACATCCCGACGGAGACAAAAAACAGCACCGCAAAGGCGTCGCGCAATGGCAGCGTATCGTGTGCGGCGCGGTGGCTAAGTTCGGATTCATTCAGCACCATCCCGGCGAAGAATGCACCGAGCGCAAAGGAGACGTCAAACAGTTCTACCGCACCAAAAGCAATGCCTAACGCCAGTGCCAGCACCGACAGGGTAAACAGTTCACGCGAACCGGTTGCCGCGCTGCGTGCCATAATCCACGGCACCAGACGGCGACCCACTAACATCATTATGGCGATAAATGCTACCACCTTGCCGATGGTGATCCCCATATCAACCGCCAGCGTCGCGAAGCCCACATCGCCCTGTTCCAGCATCCCTGCCACTGCGGGCAGCAACACCAGCGTCAGAACCATCACCAAATCTTCCACAATCAACCAGCCGATGGCGATTTGCCCGCGCTGACTGTCTATTAATTGCCGTTCTTCAAGTGCGCGCAGTAACACCACGGTACTGGCGGTGGAAAGACATAAACCGAACACGATACCGGTCATTAACGACCAGCCCAGCACGGCAGAGAGCGCCATACCCAGCAGCGTCGCCACGGCTATCTGGGCGATCGCGCCGGGAATGGCAATGGACTTTACCGCCATCAAATCCTTGAGCGAAAAATGCAAACCGACGCCGAACATCAGCAAAATAACGCCCAGCTCCGCCAGTTCCGGCGCAAGCTTGGTATCGGCAACAAACCCTGGAGTGAATGGCCCTGCCAGCACGCCCGCTAACAGATATCCCACCAGAGGAGAAATACGCAGTTTATTAGCAATCATGCCGAGGATAAAAGCGAGCACAAGGCCGCCAACAATGGTGGTGATAAGCGGGGTGGCGTGATGCATTCCGTCTCCTGTTCCTGGTGGTTGTTGTCCATTTTTGGCTGGGAAAACCAAAATTACAGGTAATAGTTTATGACAATTTCATGGTTGATGTTTATGAATAATTGTTGAATTTTGCAGAAAAATGGAATTAACCGCAAAAAAGGCACGGATCGGAAAAGTGATAAGGTGTATGAAGAGGAAAGGCTTATGGCTACTGCAAAATGAAGCAGCCAAAGTTTACCTTTGGCTGCATGGAAATCAGGATTTATGCCGGTTATCAGGCAGGAATATGGTCAACATACCAAGAAGTGGAAGGAAAGCACAGATTTTATAAACTAACTCGATACTGGTATGATCGGCGATAAGCCCCAGAACCGCAGCGCCCAGCCCCCCCATACCGAAAGCAAAACCGAAAAACAGTCCAGAAACCATGCCGATACGTCCCGGAAGTAGCTCCTGAGCGTAGACCAGAATGGCGGAAAACGCCGAGGCGAGGATAAATCCAATAATCACCGTTAAAACCCCCGTCCAGTACAGGCTGGCGTAGGGTAAAATCAAGGTAAATGGCGCAACGCCGAGGATAGAGCCCCAAATCACATATTTTCGGCCGATTTTATCGCCTACAGGCCCGCCAATCACCGTACCCGCCGCGACGGCAAACAGGAAGGCAAACAGATGAAGCTGGGCATTCTGGATAGATAATCCGAATTTTTGCATCAGATAAAAGGTGTAATAGCTGCTGATGCTCGCCATATAGAAATATTTCGAGAAAATCAGCACTAACAGCACACAAACAGCCAGCACGACCTTATTACGCGGCAGTGGATTGATTATTATTGCTTTCGGTTTGCCTTTACTCATCCGATGCTGTGCAGAGTACCAACGGCTGATTTGCGCCAGTACCACGATAGCCAGCAACGCCGCCAGCACAAACCATGCAACGTTGCCTTTGCCGTAAGGGGCGATGATCACCGCCGCCAGCAATGGCCCCAACGAACTACCAAAGTTACCGCCTACCTGGAAGATAGATTGCGCCAGGCCATGACGTCCACCAGACGCCATACGCGCCACGCGGGAAGATTCCGGGTGAAAGACCGACGAACCCGTACCGACCAGCGCCGCCGCCAGCAGAACCGTGCCAAAACTACCCGCCAGCGCCAGCAGTATCAGGCCGCTCATGGTAAAGCACATGCCAATCGGTAATGACCACGGCATTGGGTATTTATCTGTCCAGTAACCGACTACCGGTTGCAACAGCGAAGAGGCGAGCTGAAAGGTGAGGGTAATCATCCCAATCTGCATAAACGTCAGGGAAAACTCTGACTGAAGCAGCGGATAAATCGCAAGAATTAGCGATTGGATCATGTCGTTCAGCAGATGCGAAAGGCTGATTGCGCCTAAAATACCAAATGATGTACGAGCCTTAGTGGTCGATGCAGCCGCGCCCGCCGCAGGCTGGGTTTGTTCACTCATTGCCATAGGAAAGTCACTTTTTCAGAGTTGCGATGTAAAGAATGATCTTATTTGTGATTATTACCCGACTAACATACCTGTATGCGCTGTCTGAAGGAAGTCTCAATGCTTAATACAGAATTTCCATTTTTGTATGTAGATTTACCATCACCGAACACAGACTTGTCTATTATGTCGCGTCATACTAATTTTCAACACGTTGATATCTGGTCAGGGAGAGAGAAATATGAAGTTTTTGCAGCGGGGTGTGGCATTAGCACTATTAGCCGCATTTACACTGGCGAGTGAAACCGCCCAGGCTTATGAGCAGGATAAAACCTACAAAATTACGGTACTTCATACCAACGACCACCACGGTCATTTCTGGCGTAATGAATATGGCGAATATGGTCTGGCGGCGCAAAAAACGCTGGTGGATGGTATCCGCAAAGAAGTCGCGGCTGAAGGCGGTAGCGTGCTGTTACTTTCTGGAGGTGACATTAACACTGGTGTTCCAGAGTCTGATTTACAGGACGCCGAACCGGATTTTCGCGGCATGAATCTGGTGGGTTATGACGCGATGGCAATCGGTAATCATGAATTTGATAACCCGCTCACCGTATTACGTCAGCAGGAAAAATGGGCAAAGTTCCCGTTGCTCTCCGCCAATATCTATCAAAAAAGTACCGGCGAGCGTTTGTTTAAACCCTGGGCGTTGTTTAAGCGTCAGGATCTGAAAATCGCGGTAATTGGTCTGACGACCGATGACACGGCGAAAATTGGTAACCCGGAATATTTCACCGACATTGAATTTCGTAAACCTGCCGACGAAGCGAAGCTGGTGATTCAGGAACTGCAACAGACAGAAAAGCCGGACATTATTATTGCAGCCACGCATATGGGGCATTACGACAATGGCGAACACGGTTCAAACGCACCGGGCGATGTAGAGATGGCGCGCAGCCTGCCTGCCGGATCGTTGGCGATGATTGTCGGCGGTCACTCGCAAGATCCGGTCTGCATGGCAGCAGAAAATAAAAAACAGGTCGATTATGTGCCGGGTACACCTTGCAAGCCGGATCAACAAAACGGCATCTGGATTGTCCAGGCGCATGAGTGGGGCAAGTATGTGGGACGAGCCGATTTTGAGTTTCGCAATGGCGAAATGAAAATGGTCAATTACCAGTTGATTCCGGTGAACCTGAAGAAAAAAGTGACCTGGGAAGACGGAAAAAGCGAACGCGTGCTGTACACCCCGGAAATCGCCGAAAACCAGCAAATGATCTCGCTGTTATCACCGTTCCAGAACAAAGGCAAAGCACAGCTGGAAGTGAAAATTGGTGAGGTTAGTGACCGTCTTGAAGGCGACCGCAGCAAAGTTCGTTTCGTACAGACCAATATGGGACGGTTGATTCTGGCAGCACAAATGGATCGCACCGGAGCCGACTTTGCGGTGATGAGCGGAGGCGGAATTCGTGACTCCATCGACGCGGGTAACATCAGTTATAAAAACGTGCTGAAAGTGCAGCCGTTCGGCAATGTGGTGGTGTATGCCGACATGAGCGGTAAGGAGGTGATTGATTACCTGACCGCCGTTGCACAAATGAAGCCGGATTCCGGTGCCTATCCGCAATTTGCCAACGTCAGCTTTGTGGCGAAAGATGGCAAACTTAACGACCTGAAAATCAAAGGCGAATCGGTCGATCCGGCAAAAACTTACCGCATGGCGACGTTAAACTTCAATGCCACCGGCGGTGATGGTTATCCGCGCCTTGATAACAAACCGGGCTATGTCAATACCGGCTTTATAGATGCTGAAGTGCTGAAAGACTATATCCAGAAAAACTCGCCGCTGGATGCGAGCGCGTATGAGCCGAAAGGTGAGGTGAGCTGGCAGTAATCTGAAAGTGCCGGATGTTTGCATCCGGCACAATGCTTAATCCCGGCGGGCGATATCGGCAAATTTCGCATCGAGGATCTTCGCCAGATCGCCTGCCGCAAGTTCAATATCCAGTCCGCGCTTGCCACCGGAAACATAAATAGTGGCAAATTCTTGCGCGGGGGCATCAATAATCGTCGGCAGACGTTTTTTCTGTCCTAGTGGGCTAATTCCCCCAACTAAATATCCCGTCGAACGCTGTGCCACCATCGGATCGGCCATCTCTACCTTTTTGGCACCCAGCGCCTTTGCCACCTTTTTAAGATCCAGTTGACCGGCGACCGGCGTAACGGCCACCGCCAGATGTTTCATATCGCCGTTCACTGCGACCAGCAGCGTTTTGTAGACCTGATCTGCATTCAAGCCTAATTTTTTGACCACTTCATCGCCAAAGTTGGTTTCAGCCGGATCGTGATCGTAGGTATGAATCTGGAATGAAATCTTGTTTTTTTCGAGTAATTTAACTGCGGGTGTCATCGTAATTTTCCTGCCTTAAACAAAAAAACGGAGAAAGCATACGCCTGATGGCGGCTCAAAAAAAAGAGTCATCTTGCCTAATAGTATTGGCAGGATGGTGAGATTGAGCGACAATCGAGTTACACCGTCGCTTAAAGTGACGGCATAATAATAAAAATATGAAATTCCTCTTTGACGGGCCAATAGCGATATTGGCCATTTTTTTTAGCGCAACATTTGTGGCAAATTCCCTTCTCCATACAGATGTAACGCACCGACCGCGACCACATAGCGCCCCGGTGGCATGGCCCGTAATTTATCCCGCCAGGCAAGATTTCGCTGATGCATCAACACGTCGTACAGCGACTGGCTGAACGTATTGGGCAGCGTTATTTCATTATTTTGTGGCGGCGCATTCAGCCACCAGCTCATCATTTGTTGTAGTAGCCGTGCGTTGGTATGCCAGTGGGTCAGCGTATCGTCCAGCAGCGCCAGTCCTTTGTCGGGCAGCTGGAGCAACATGGCAATCTGATTTTCTGCCCCTTCCAGTTCAATCACGGGCTTATGTTGTTGTTTCGCCGCCTGCAATAGCTGGTAATCGATACCATATTCTGCCCGCAGCCCCAGTTTTTGCGCCTGCGTCGCCTGGAGAACCATCGCGATTTGCCACAGTGGTTGGGTAGAAAAGAGCGACGGAGAAATGCCCATTTCCTGGCTGATGTGCTGCAGATTTTGTAATTGTTCTTCGCTGATGCGCTCTTCCAGCGCCTCGCAGGCAGGCAAATTAGCAAAAGGCGTATCGCTGGTGGAAACATCTGCCTCGACAATCAGCGCATCGGCTTGTTTGAGCTTTTTAAGCAAACGGGCGGGTAGAGGAGCCATATCGTGGCTACCCATATGAATACTGCCAATCAGATGAAAATGGCGATTGCCGGGGAGGGAGATATCGATGGCAGGCCAGGTGTAATGATTACCGCGCAGCGCGGCCCAAAGTGTTTTTACCCGGTACAACAGATCCATACGACCTCCCTTTGTGAAATATCATGCTAGCGCGCGGGGAGGGATGGCGCAAATGGAGTTGATTGTTGCACTTGTGCACAGTGCTTGTGTGCATTATAATGATTAAATAATGGACAAGGAGATGAGAATGGAATGGCTCAAAAAATCAACATAAGGAGTTTTCGTGATCCCTGGCTGGCTGGTTTTTTTGTCCACTCAACGCCACATCGAAAGATCCCTGCTGAAATCCATAACGCGTTATCAAGAAAATTGGACATCATTAATGCTGCCACTTCCCATCGGGATTTACGTTCCCCACCAGGGAACCGGTACGAAGAGTTATCGGGGAAATTGCAGGAATACTCCTCCATTAGAGTGAATAAACAGTACCGACTGATATTTAAATGGGTTAATGGCAAGGCCGAAGAATTGTTTTTAGATCCACACAACTACTAAAACATAGCTGTCGTATTGACGAGAAAGGTAAAACCATGAAACAGGCAACAAGAAAACCGACGACACCCGGAGATATTCTTCTCTATGAATATCTGGAACCGCTCGATTTGAAAATCAATGAGTTAGCAGAGTTGCTGCATGTTCATCGTAATAGCGTCAGTGCACTGATCAATAATAATCGTAAACTCACCACTGATATGGCATTTCGTCTGGCGAAAGTTTTTGATACCACAGTCGATTTTTGGCTAAACCTCCAGGCGGCAGTTGATCTTTGGGAAGTTGAAAACAACATGCGCACCCAGGAAGAATTGGGACGGATTGAAACAGTGGCTGAATATTTGGCACGCCGTGAAGAGCGTGCAAAAAAGGTCGCGTAGAATCATTTCCCTATAACGGATGCGCCACCCTAAAGCAGCGCATCCGCAATGACATACTTATTCCTTCGGTTTAAACCGCAGCAATCGGTTAGCGTTACTCACCACCGTAATCGACGAGAGCGCCATTGCCGCTCCGGCGACCACCGGGTTAAGCAGTGTTCCGGTGAACGGCCACAAAATACCGGCGGCGACCGGAATACCGATACTGTTGTAGATAAACGCGCCAAGCAGGTTTTGCTTCATATTGCGTAGCGTCGCGCGGGAGATGGCGAGTGCGTCTGCAACCCCCATCAGGCTATGGCGCATCAGGGTAATCGCCGCTGTTTCAATGGCAACATCACTCCCGCCACCCATTGCAATACCGACATCCGCCTGGGCCAGCGCCGGCGCATCGTTAATGCCGTCGCCCACCATTGCTACCTGGCGACCCTCGCTTTGCAGACGTTTAATCGCTTCGGCTTTTCCATCCGGCAATACACCCGCAATCACTTCATCAATCCCTGCTTCTTTGGCGATCGCATTGGCGGTGGTTGGGTTATCGCCGGTTAACATTACCAGACGATATCCCGCTTTATGCAGACGTTGCAGCGCCGCCACGCTATCGCTACGCAATGGATCGCGTACCGCCAACAGAGCCACCGCTTTGCCATCAACGGCCAGTAACACCGGCGTTGCGCCTTGTGATGCCTGGGCTGAAATATCAGCTTCAATCGCTTTCGTATCGACTTGCTGGTCATTTAACAGAGCCTGATTCCCCAGCAGCAGTGAATGGCCTTCCGCTTCGCCACTTACCCCCAGTCCGCGCAATGTACGGAAGCTATTGACCTGTGGCAGCGTGATATCGCCTGCTTTATCGAGGATTGCCCGCGCCAGCGGATGGCTGGAACCTTGCTCCAGTGCCGCCGCCAGACGCAATGCCTGCGCTTCATCAACATCAGCAAACGTTTTTACTGCGACAACCTGTGGTTTACCTTCGGTCAGCGTCCCGGTTTTATCGAACACCACGGTATCCAGCGTACTGGCACGTTGCAGCGCATCGGCGTCACGCACCAGCACCCCAAATTCTGCCGCGCGCCCGACGCCGGAAATAATCGACATCGGCGTTGCCAGCCCCAGCGCACACGGACAGGCGATAATCAGCACCGTGGTGGCAATCACCAGGGTATAAACAATTTGCGGTGCGGGTCCAAAGAAATACCAGATTGCCGCACTGATCAACGCAATCACCACTACCACCGGCACAAACACGGCAGAGATTTTATCCGCCAGTTGACCGATTTCTGGCTTACTGCTCTGAGCCTGGCGCACCATGCGAATGATCCGCGACAGCGTGGTATGGCTGCCGACTGCGCTGGCGCGAAACAGCACACTACCGTCCTGTACCACTGTCCCGGCATGAACGCTATCGCCTTCGCCTTTTTGCTGTGGAATAGGTTCGCCCGTTAACATCGCCTCATCCAGCCACGCTTCACCCTGAGTGATTTCGCCATCCACCGGCACACGGTCACCGGTTGTCAGGCGCAGCAACATACCTGGCTGAACGTCTGCCAGCGGCACACTCTTTTCACCTTCGTCAGTAACCAGTCGCGCCGTCGGCGGGGTTAAATCGAGTAATTTCTCCAGCGCCTTTGAAGAACGCTGACGCGCACGCGCTTCCAGCATATGACCGAGATTAATCAGACCGATAATCATCGCGCTGGCTTCGTAATAAAGATGTCGTGCTTCCATCGGGAACCACTGCGGCCACAGGTTAACGCTCATTGAATAGAGCCATGCCACGCCAGTACCCAGCGCCACCAGCGTATCCATCGTCGCCGCGCCGTTGAGCAGGCTTTTCCATGCACTGCGGTAAAAATGTCCGCCAGCGAAAACCATAACCGCCAGGGTTATCAGCCCAATAACCAGCCACAGGCTGCGGTTGTCGGCGGTGACCATCATGTTATCGCCGATCATCCCCCAGACCATTACCGGGATACCCACCGCCAGAGCGACAATTGCCTGCCAGCGGAAGCGTTTCATGGTAGCGACGGCTGTTTCCTGCTGGCGCTCACGGCGTTTAGCGTCATCTTCAATCGCTTCTGCGCCGTAGCCCGCTTTTTCCACCGCCTGCACTAAATCTTGTGCGGAGGCACTGCCCATCACCAGCACAGTGCGCTCCGCCAGGTTTACCCGTGCCTGGGTGACGCCCGGTACGCTTTGCAGCGCATTTTGTACGCGGGTGACACAACTGGCGCAGCTCATGCCGCTCAACAGCAACTGCTGGCTATCGTCGTCATCGGCGGTTGCTGCCGGAAGCTCATCAGAAACCGCTGTCAGTGCTTCCGACGGGATTGATGACTCCGCCAGCGGTTTAGCCTTTGGGTGGCTTACAGATGCGTCATAACCCGCTTGCTTGATGGTTTCGATAAGCTGTTCCGCGCTGGCAGTACCTGTGACGTGCGCTTCAGTAATTGACACGTCTGCCTGCTCAACGTCCGGGCGCTGTTCGAGACTTTCTTTCACGCGTTTAACGCAGTGACCGCAGGACAAGCCGTCCAGGGTCAGGTCGATAGTTTGTGACATAACGTACTCCTTTAAGACAGTTTTGACTGACTGTGATAAAGGGTAAACCTTCCAGCAAGGGGAAGGTCAAGAAATTATTTCGTAGCGCAATGAAAACGCGGTGGAGATTAAAAGATTGGCTCAATTTGCATCAGGATTAGACATTTATCTCTTTGTTTTCCTTTGGTTAAGTTGCGGGTGCTAAGTTAAATCAGGATGCCTGAAAATTGGCATCGGGATGAGGAATAGCCTCCCGCATCTATAAAAAGGAGTTAACAACAGATGTCAGATGCAAAAAATTTACAGCAGGCAGTGGATCAGGCATATGCCCAATTTCACTCACTTAGCGGCGGGCAAAATGCCGATTACATTCCCTTTCTGGCGAATGTCCCCAGCCAACTGGCGGGGGTAGCTATTGTGACTTGCGATGGCAACGTCTATCGCGCGGGTGATAGTGATTACCGCTTTGCGCTGGAATCCATCTCGAAAGTCTGTACTTTAGCCCTCGCGCTGGAAGATGTCGGCTCGCAGGCGGTGCAGGACAAAATTGGCGCTGATCCGACCGGATTACCTTTTAATTCAGTCATTGCCTTAGAACTTCATGGTGGCAAGCCGTTGTCGCCGCTGGTAAATGCAGGCGCTATCGCCACTACCAGTCTGATCAAAGCCGATAATGCTGAACAACGCTGGCAGAGAATTTTACACATCCAACAACAACTTGCTGGTGAGCAGGTGGCGCTTTCTGAGGAAGTGAACCAGTCGGAACAGACCACCAACTTCCACAACCGGGCGATTGCCTGGCTGCTGTATTCCTCTGGATATCTCTATTGCGATGCGATGGAAGCCTGTGATGTGTACACCCGCCAGTGCTCCACGCTTATCAATACCGTTGAGCTGGCTACGCTTGGCGCGACACTGGCGGCGGGCGGTGTTAATCCGCTAAGCCAAAAACGCGTTCTCCAGGCTGACAATGTGCCGTACATCCTGGCCGAAATGATGATGGAAGGGCTGTATGGTCGCTCTGGTGACTGGGCGTATCGCGTTGGCTTACCCGGCAAAAGCGGCGTCGGTGGCGGCATTCTGGCGGTAGTGCCTGGCGTGATGGGGATTGCCGCGTTCTCGCCACCGTTGGATGAAGAAGGCAACAGTGTTCGTGGACAAAAAATGGTGGCATCGGTCGCTAAACAACTCGGCTATAACGTGTTTAAGGGCTGATCATGATGAACACGGAAGGTAATAACGGTGACAAACCTCTGGGACTATGGAATGTGGTTTCCATAGGTATCGGGGCGATGGTGGGGGCGGGGATCTTTGCCCTGTTGGGGCAAGCGGCGTTGCTAATGGAAGCCTCGACCTGGGTCGCTTTTGCTTTTGGCGGCATTGTGGCGATGTTTTCCGGATATGCCTATGCGCGCCTTGGTGCAAGTTATCCCAGCAATGGCGGGATTATTGACTTCTTTCGCCGGGGGTTAGGCAACGGTGTTTTTTCGCTGGCGCTCTCGTTGCTGTACCTGATGACGCTGGCGGTGAGTATCGCGATGGTTGCCCGTGCCTTTGGTGCTTATGCCGTGCAGTTTTTGCATGAGGGCAGCCAGGATGAGCATCTTATTTTGCTCTACGCGCTGGCGATCATTGCCCTGATGACGCTGTTCAACTCCTTAAGCAACCATGCGGTAGGGCGACTGGAAGTGATCCTTGTCGGCATCAAAATGATGATCCTGTTGTTGCTGATTATTGCGGGCGTCTGGTCGCTGCAACCGGCGCATATTTCCGTCTCTGCGCCCCCCAGCTCCGGCGCATTCTTCTCTTGTATCGGGATTACCTTCCTTGCTTATGCGGGCTTTGGCATGATGGCAAACGCGGCGGATAAAGTGAAAGATCCGGCGGTCATTATGCCGCGAGCATTTTTGCTGGCGATAGGCGTTACCACACTGCTCTATATTTCCCTGGCACTGGTGCTGCTTAGTGATGTTTCGGCATTAGAGTTAGAAAAATATGCCGATACCGCCGTAGCGCAGGCCGCTTCTCCACTGCTTGGGCATGTGGGTTATGTGATAGTGGTGATAGGTGCTTTGCTGGCGACGGCATCAGCCATCAACGCAAACCTGTTTGCGGTGTTTAATATCATGGACAACATGGGCAGCGAGCGTGAACTGCCGAAGCTAATGAATAAATCCCTGTGGCGGCAGAGTACGTGGGGCAACATCATCATAGTGGTGTTGATCATGCTGATGACGGCGGCGCTTAATTTAGGTTCCCTGGCCAGTGTTGCCAGCGCCACCTTTTTGATCTGCTACCTTGCGGTGTTTGTGGTGGCGATCCGTCTGCGTCATGATATTCACGCCTCGTTGCCAATCCTCGTTGTCGGTATGATGGTCATGCTATTGGTAATCATCGGTTTTATTTACAGTCTATGGTCCCAGGGCAGCAGCGCACTGATGTGGATTATTGGCGCACTATTACTAAGCCTTATTGTGGCAATGGTAATGAAACGGAATAAAACCATATAAAATCTACCTGCGCGCAGTGCTTTCTGTGCTGCGCCTTTATTTTTTTTCTTAATCAAATCCTCCGTCTTATACTTTTAATAAATAAGTCACAAAAAAATGGTATATACACGATAAAACTGTGATTCTTATCACTTCTTACTATGGATTATTCTCAATGCGGATGATGGTAATCTAAAACTCGTAGTGTATTCTTAATAAATAACGTATAAGCTTTTTAGCTGCATTTCTTTTAATAGGGGGAATAAAAACGAAAGAGATGCACAAGTTATTACCCTTCTTAAATAAAATGAGGCTGGTTATAAAAACCAGTTAAAATAATGACCTGGAAGGAAGTGACTTATCTATGGCGCGATTACAATTAAAAAACCGTAAAAATAAATGCCTGATATTTTTAATAAGTTTTATTGTGATGGGAGAAAACGCGCTTGCAGCGCCATTACCACAATGGGCTAACGCCCCTGCGGTTACGTCGGTTGCCAGTTTATCCTTACAGGAAAGTATATTACGCGCATTTGCGCGAAACCCCGACGTCACCCAACAGGCGGCGCAGATAGGTATTGGTGAAGCGCAAATCGATGAAGCCAAAAGTGCCTGGTATCCGCACGTTGGCTTAACCGGTAACGCGGGGCCGTCCCGACAAACGGACTCCAGCGGCAGGCTTGATAACAACGTTTCGTATGGCATAACCCTGACGCAGTTGGTGTATGACTTTGGTAAAACGAACAACGATATCAAACTGCAAACTGCCGCTCGTGACAGCTACCGATTTAAATTGATGGCAACCCTAACCGATGTCGCAGAGAAAACGGCGACCACCTATATGGAAGTTAGCCGTTATCAGGCTTTGTGCGATGCGGCTCAACGTAATATCCACTCGCTGGAAAATGTCTACAACATGGCGGCACTGCGTGCTAACGCCGGCCTGAACTCATCTTCTGATGAATTGCAGGCTCAGACACGCATTGCCGGAATGCGCTCGACGCTGGAGCAATATCAGGCGCAAATGGCGAGCGCCAAAGCGCAACTGGCGGTGCTGACTGGCGTACAGCCGGAGGCGATAGCCGCGCCACCTGCGGAATTAGCCGAGCAGCCGGTATCGCTAAAAAATATTGATTACCAGTCCATTCCGCTGGTGCTGGCGGCAGAAAATTTACGCCAGTCGGCACAGTACGGCGTGGAAAAAACCAAAGCGCAATACTGGCCGACGCTCAGTATTCAGGGAGGCAAAACGCGCTACCAGACCAGCGATCGCTCGTACTGGGACGACCAGTTACAGCTGAACGTTAACGCGCCGTTGTATCAGGGCGGTGCGGTTTCTGCCCAGGTACAACAGGCCGAAGGGCAACAAAAAATCTCCGCCTCGCAGGTCGAACAGGCAAAACTGGATGTATTACAACGGGCATCAGTGGCGTATGCCAACTGGACTGGCGCACGGGGGCGCGAAGAAGCCGGTTTAGCGCAATCCGAAAGTGCGCACAAAACGCGAGATGTGTATCAAAATGAATATAAATTAGGTAAACGCAGTCTGAATGATCTATTAACCGTCGAGCAAGATGTCTTTCAGGCGCAATCGGCTGAAATAAATGCCAGTTATGATGGCTGGGTTGCCGCAGTAAATTATGCCGCTGCGGTTAATAACCTTATTCCATTAGCGGGAATTAAACAGGGCTTATACAACGACTTACCCGATTTAAAATAATCCTGCCATTATTAATATCAGGTAGGCATCGTTGTTGAGTTATTACCTTTGTCTTATTTAGATAAATGGACTCGCTAAGGATGTGCGCCATTTATCAGGAATGCCATTATGAGCCTGATTATTGATGTTATTTCGCGAAAAACATCCGTCAAACAAACGCTGATTAATCCTGGCGACGTTACGGTTGTTATTTATGAGCCCTCTGTGGTGCAGGTTCATGCTCAGGCATCTGCCGTTGCGCGTTACGTTCGCGAAGGAAATGATCTGTTGATCTATATGCAGGATGGCACGGTTATCCGTTGCAACGGCTATTTCCTGCAAGCGGCAAATACCACTGAACAATCGGAACTGGTCTTTGCCGATGGACAACAGCTAACTCACGTAACGTTTGCCGATGCCGCAGCGGGGGGATTAGCCCCCGTAGAACTGAGCGCCCAGACCACCGCTATTGAAAGCATTGCGCCATTTCTTGATACCGTTGCTCAGACCAGCACCTTCCCGTGGGGATGGTTAGCCGGTGCGGCGGTAGGTGGCGGTGCGCTTGGCGCTTTACTGGCAAGCGGTGGCGATGACGATTCAAAAACTGAAGTGGTTAACAACCCTCCGCCACCCGCCGAGCCAGGCAATGCGACCCCATCATTTTTAGTCACCGATAATCAGGGCGATCAGCGCGGTATTCTTGCCACCAATGACATCACCGATGACACCACGCCAACCTTTAGCGGTAGCGGGCAGGCGGGTGCGACCATCCAAATCAAAGACAGCAACGGCAATACTATTGCCAGTGCTCAGGTAGACAGCAACGGGCACTGGAGCGTCTCTTTACCCACGCAAAGCGCAGGTGAACATACCTGGTCAGTGGTGCAAATTGTCGGTAGCACCATCACTGACGCTGGTTCGATAACGTTAACCATCGACGACAGCCAGGCCAGCGTGCAGGTCGCCACCACCGCAGGCGATAACATTATTAACGCCAGCGAACAGGCCGCCGGATTTACGCTTTCAGGTACGACGAGCAACTTGCCGCAGGGAACAGAACTCAGCGTCACGCTAAACGGTAAAACCTACACGACCAGCGTAGGTGCTAACGGCGCGTGGAGCGTGCAGGTGCCGACCGCTGACGCCCAGGCGTTAGGCGAAGGGAATCAGGCAGTGCTGGTCAGCGGGAAAGATGCCACGGGCAATACGGTCACCGGCGCGCAGCTGTTAACCGTCGATACCCAGCCGCCGACGCTTGCTATCAACACTATCGCCCAGGACAACATTGTCAGCGCCGCAGAACATAACGCCGCGCTGGTACTGAGCGGGACTTCGAATGCTGAAGCCGGGCAAATCGTTACACTGACAGTAAATGGTAAAAGCCATACAGCAACCGTCGGTAGCGATGGCACATGGCAGGTGGCGCTGCCTGCCGCAGAAGTGCAGGCGTTGGCAGATGGTAACTACGCCGTAAATGCCAGCGTCAGCGACCGGGCAGGAAACACCACCAGCAACAGCGCGAATTTCGTGGTAGATACCAGCGCGCCGACGATTAACGTCAACACCGTGGCGGGCGACGATATTCTTAATAATGCCGAACAGGCCGTCGCACAGATCATCTCCGGAAATGTCAGCGGTGCTTCTCCTGGCGATACGGTGACTGTGAAATTGGGCGCTCATGTCCTGACGGGCGTCGTGCTGGCAGACGGTAGCTGGAATGTGGCGCTGGATCCGGCGGTAACCCGCACGCTGGATCGCGGAGCCAATACGATTTTCGTCACTGTGACAGATGCCGCCGGAAATACCGGCGCGGCGTCTCGTGCAATCATGCTGGTAGGTGTTTCTCCGTTGATCACCATTAACACCGTCTCCGGCGATGACATTATCAGTGGCGCAGAAAAAGGTGCGCCACTGACCCTTACCGGTAGCACTCAACAGGCCGAGACAGGACAAACCGTCACAGTAACCCTCGCCGGACAGAGTTTTACCACTACCGTGCAGGCCGATGGCTCCTGGAGTCTGACAGTACCCGCTGCCAATATGGGTGATCTGCCTGACGGTGCGGTAGCGATTACCGCTTCTGTGACGGATCTCAGCGGTAATACCGGCAACACCTCCCGCACCATTACCGTCGATAGCCAGGCGCCGGCCTTAAGCATTGATCCACTGACCGCCGACAACATCATCAACGCCGCCGAAAGCGGGCAGGATCTGCACATCACTGGCACCACTGACGCCCAGCCGGGGCAGACGATAACGGTGACGCTTAACGGGCAGACGTATCAGGGCATCGTGCAGTCAGATGGCACATGGAGTGTGACGGTTCCCGCCGCCAACGTTGACGCACTGGCTGACGGCAACGCCACGGTCACCGCCAGCGTGAAC
This sequence comes from Escherichia sp. MOD1-EC7011, assembly GCF_002965005.1. Classification (NCBI taxonomy): domain Bacteria; kingdom Pseudomonadati; phylum Pseudomonadota; class Gammaproteobacteria; order Enterobacterales; family Enterobacteriaceae; genus Escherichia; species Escherichia sp. MOD1-EC7011. Next base: position 29,973 of record NZ_PTRD01000023.1, on the reverse strand, counting down.
GATGTTGCTGGTAACCCGAGCAGCGTTTCACGCGTGGCGCTGGTCGATGCCACGCCGCCTGTGGTGACCATTAATCCGGTGGCAAGCGATAACGTCATTAACACGCCGGAACATACCCAGGCGCAAATCATCAGCGGCACGGTTACCGGCGCGCAGGCTGGCGATATTGTCACCGTTACGCTGAATAATGTGGATTACACCACGGTGGTGGATGCTTCCGGCAACTGGAGCCTGGGCGTTCCGGCTTCCGTTGTCAGCGGGCTGGGGGACGGCAGTTATCCGATCAACGTTTCAGTGACTGACCGCGCCGGAAACAGCGGCAGCCAGGCACTCACCGTCACGGTTAATACCGCCGCGCCAGTGGTTGGAATTAATACCATTGCTGGCGATGATGTGATTAACGCCAGCGAAAAAGGAGCCGATGTCCAGATTACCGGCACCAGCGATCAGCCTGTTAATACCGTCATCACCGTGACGCTGAACGGGCAAAATTACACCACCACGACCGACGCCTCCGGCAACTGGAGCGTCACCGTTCCGGCGTCGGTGGTAACCGCATTAGGCCAGGCCAACTACACGGTGACGGCAGCGGTGACCAGTAGTATTGGCAACAGCGCCACCGCCAGCCATAACGTGCTGGTCGATAGCGCGCTGCCCGGCGTGACCATTAATCCTGTGGCGAGCGACGATATTATTAACGCCGCCGAAGCGGGCGCTGCGCAAACCATCAGCGGACAGGTGACGGGAGCAGCCGTTGGCGACACGGTAACTATTACGTTGGGCGGTAATACCTACACGACTACCGTCCAGGCTGGTTTAAGCTGGAGCGTGAGCGTTCCGGCAGCAGATATTCAGGCGTTGGGTAATGGTGATTTAACGGTTAATGCCTCGGTCACCAATCAAAACGGTAACACCGGCAGCGGCACGCGGGATATCACCATCGACGCCAATCTGCCCGGTCTGCGGGTCGATACGGTAGCGGGTGATGATGTGGTCAATATCATCGAGCACGGGCAGGCACTGGTGGTCACCGGCAGCAGTTCGGGGCTGGCTGAAGGCACGCCGCTAACCGTCACAATTAATAACGTCGAATACACTACTGCGGTGCAGGCCGATGGTAGCTGGAGCGTGGGTGTTACAGCGACGCAGGTTAGCGCCTGGCCTGCGGGGACGGTGACGGTTGCCGTGTCCGGGGAAAGTAGCGCCGGAAATCCGGTGAGCATCGCCCATTCCGTTACGGTCGATCTCACACCGGCGGCGATCGCCATCAATACCATCGCCACGGACGACGTGATTAACGCCGCAGAAAAAGGCACTGATTTAACGCTTTCCGGCACCACCACTAACGTAGAAGCCGGACAAACGGTCACCGTCACTTTTGGCGGTAAAAATTACACAGCCACGGTTGCAGGCGATGGTAGCTGGACAACCACTGTACCCGCTGCCGATTTAGCGTCATTAACCGATGGTAGCGCCACCGCGCAGGCCAGCGTCAGCAACGTCAACGGCAATAGCGCCTCGGCGGTGCATAACTACAGCGTCGATAGCAGCGCGCCGACCATCATTATCAATACTGTTGCCAGCGACAATATCGTTAACGCCAGCGAAGCCGATGCGGGCGTGACGGTGAGCGGCAGCACCACCGCTGAAGCGGGGCAGATTGTTACGGTAACGCTCAATAGCCCGACCGTGCAGACCTATCAGGCAACGGTACAGGCCGATGGCAGCTGGAGTATTACTATTCCGGCGGCAGATCTTGAGGCATTGACAGATGGTAGCCACACCCTGGCCGCCACGGTCAATGATAAAGCGGGCAACCCGGCGAGCACCACGCACAATCTGGCGGTGGATCTCACCGTTCCTGTACTCACCATCAACACCATTGCGGGCGACGATATTATTAACGCCGCCGAACACGGGCAGGCGCTGGTGATTTCCGGTTCCAGCACCGGCGGGGAAGCGGGGGATGTCGTTACCGTCACGCTAAACAGTAAAACCTATACCACGACGCTGGATGCCTCCGGCAACTGGAGCGTCGGCGTTCCGGCGGCGGATGTCACCGCGCTTGGTAGCGGCTCGCAAACTGTTACCGCCACGGTGACTGATGCGGCAGGCAACAACGATAGTGAGACGCACACGGTCACCGTCAACCTTACCGCGCCAACCATTGGCATTAACACCATCGCCACCGATGACGTGATTAACGCCACGGAAAAAGGCGCGGATCTGCAAATCAGCGGCACCAGCAACCAGCCCGCAGGCACCGCAATTACGGTGACGCTTAACGGGCAAAATTACACCGCGACGACGGACGCAGCAGGTAACTGGAGCACCACGGTGCCCGCTTCCGCAGTAGGTGCGCTGGGCGAAGCCAGCTACACGGTGACGGCGAACGTCACCGACAGCGCAGGTAACAGCAATTCCGCCAGCCATAACGTGCAGGTCAATACCGCGCTGCCTGGCGTCACCATTAATCCGGTGGCGAGCGACGATATTATTAACGCCGCCGAATCGGGCGTGGCGCAGACCATCAGCGGCCAGGTGACGGGCGCGGCGGCGGGCGATACCGTCACCGTAACGCTGGGCGGGAAAACCTACACCGCCACCGTGCAGGGCAATTTAAGCTGGAGCGTGGACGTTCCGGCGGCGGATATTCAGGCCATCGGTAATGGCGATCTGACGGTTAACGCCTCGGTAACCAACGGCGTTGGCAATACCGGCAGCGGTTCGCGCGATATTGTGATAGACGCCAACCTGCCGGGTCTGCGCGTTGATACCGTGGCGGGCGATGATGTGGTCAACAGCATCGAGCACGCTCAGGCGCTGGTGATCACCGGTAGCAGCAGTGGGCTGGCGACGGGCGCGGCACTGACGGTGGTGATTAACACGGTCACTTACGCTGCAACAGTATTAGCCGATGGCACATGGAGCGTTGGCGTTCCGGCGGCAGATGTGGGCAACTGGCCTGCGGGGACGGTGAATATCACGGTTTCAGGCGCCAGTAGCGCCGGAAACCCGGTCACTATTACCCACCCGGTCACCGTCGATCTGGCGGCGGTGGCGATCTCCATTAACACCGTTTCCGGTGATGATGTGATTAACGCCGCCGAAAAAGGGGCAGATTTAACCCTGTCCGGTAGCACCTCTGGCGTGGAAGCGGGGCAAACGGTCACCGTCACCTTTGGCGGAAAAACCTATACCGCGACCGTAGCGGGCGATGGTAGCTGGACAACCACCGTGCCTGTAGCCGATCTCAACGCGTTACGCGATGGCGACGCCACGGTACAGGCCAGCGTCAGCAACGTTAACGGCAACACGGCTTCGGCGACGCACGCCTATAGCGTCGATGCCACGGCACCGACACTTGCCATTAACACCATCGCCACTGACGATATTCTTAACGCCGCCGAGGCGGACAATCCGTTAACCATCAGCGGCACCACTACCGCTGAAGCGGGGCAGATGGTCACCGTTACCCTTAATGGCGTGACTTATACTGGCACCGTCCAGGCGGACGGAAGCTGGAGCGTCAGCGTGCCGACAACGGATCTCAGCAATCTGACCGCCAGCCCGTACACCGTCAGCGCCTCGGTAAACGACAAAGCGGGTAACCCGGCGTCCGCAACTCACGGTCTGGCGGTGGATCTCACCGTGCCGGTGCTGACCATCAACATCGTCTCCGGCGATGACATTATTAACGCCGCCGAACACGGGCAGGCGCTGGTAATCTCCGGTTTCAGCACAGGTGGGGAAGCAGGCGATGTCATCACCGTCACGTTAAACAGTAAAACCTACACCACCACGCTGGACGCTTCCGGCAACTGGAGCGTCGGCGTTCCGGCGGCAGATGTCACTGCGCTGGGCAGCGGCGCACAAACCATCACCGCGACCATTACCGACGCGGCAGGCAACAGCGACGACGCCAGCCGCACGGTTACTGTGAATCTCACCTCGCCGACAATTGGCATCAACACCATTGCTACAGATGACGTGATTAACGCCACGGAAAAAGGCGCGGATCTGCAAATCACCGGCACCAGTAATCAGCCAGCGGACACTACGGTTACGGTGACGCTAAACGGTCAAAATTACACTGCCACTACCGATAGCAACGGCAACTGGATCGCCACGGTGCCAGCCTCGGCGGTTAGCGCGCTGGGTGAGGCCAACTACACAGTAACGGCAAACGTCACTGACACGGCAGGCAACAGTAATTCCGCCAGCCATAATGTGCTGGTCAACAGCGCGCTGCCTGGCGTTACCATTAACCCGGTGGCGAGCGATGACATCATTAACGCTACCGAATCGGGCAATGCACAAACCATCAGCGGGCAGGTCACGGGTGCGGCGCAGGGAGATACGGTCACCATTACGCTGGGCGGCAATACCTACACCGCCACGGTGCAGGCTAATTTAAGCTGGAGCGTCAGCGTTCCGGCGGCGGATATTCAGGCGCTGGGTAATGGCTCCTTGACGGTTAACGCCTCGGTGACCAACGTCGTCGGCAACACCGGCAGCGTCTCGCGAGACATCACTATCGATGCCAATCTGTCTGGCCTGCGTGTCGATACCGTAGCGGGTGATGATGTTATTAACAGCATTGAGCACAATCAGGCGCTGGTGATCACCGGGAGCAGCAGCGGATTAACGGTGGGAACCGCGTTAACGGTCGTTATCAATAACGTCACTTACGGCGCGACAGTGTTAGCCGACGGCACATGGAACCTCGGCGTTCCGGCGGCAGACGTCAGTAACTGGCCTGCGGGTACGGTGGATATCACGGTAAGCGGCACCAACAGCGCCGGAACAACCTCCACCATTACCCATCCAGTCACCGTCGATCTGGCGGCGGTCGCTATCACCATTAACACCCTTTCCGGCGATGATGTGATCAACGCCGTCGAAAAAGGCGAAACGCTGGTCGTAAGCGGCAGCACCAGCGGCGTGGAAGCCGGGCAGACGGTGACCGTGACCTTCGGCGGCAAAAATTACACCGCTACCGTGGAAGCCAACGGTAGCTGGACGGTGAATGTGCCGCCTGCCGATCTCGCTGCGCTGCCGGACGGCGCGGGCAACGTGCAGGCGAGCGTCAGCAACATTAACGGTAACAGCGCCCAGGCCGATCGCGCGTACAGCGTCGATGCCACCGCGCCGCTTGTGACCATTAACACCATCGCCAGCGACGATACTCTCAACGTGAGCGAAGCGGGCGCGGGGATAACCATCAGCGGTACCACCACGGCACAGGCCGGACAGACGCTGACCGTCACGCTCAATAACAACACGTACCAGACCACCGTTCTCGCGGATGGCACCTGGAGCGTGAATGTTCCGGCAACGGATTTGAGCGGATTAACCGCCAGTAGCTATACCGTGACTGCGACGGTGAGCGATAAAGCGGGTAACCCGGCAAACGCCGACCACTCGCTGGCGGTTGATATCACCGCGCCGGATCTCACCATTAATACCGTCGCGGGCGATGACATTATCAACGCCATCGAACACGGTCAGGCGCTGGTGGTGAGCGGCACCAGCACGGGCGCGGCGGCGGGTGATGTGGTAACCGTCACGCTGAACGGTAAAAACTACACCACCACGCTGGACGCCTCCGGTAACTGGAGTGTGGGCATTCCGGCGGCGGATGTCACGGCGCTGGCAACCGGAAGCCAGACGATCACCGCCAGCCTGAGCGATCGCGCGGGCAACAGCGACAGTACGACTCACGATGTGACCGTTGATCTCAGCGGCCCGACGCTGACCATCAACACCGTCTCCGGCGATGACATCATTAACAATACCGAGAAAACCCAGGATCTGATCATCAGCGGCGGATCCAGCGGTCTGGCGACCGGCACCACGGTCACCGTGATGTTGAACGGACTGGCGTACAGCGCCACCACCGATAGTGCTGGCAACTGGAGCGTTACCGTGCCGGCTTCGGCAGTCGGCGCATTAGGCGAGGCGGTGTACCAGATTAGCGCCAGCGCCACCGACAGCGCCGGCAACAGCGGCGCTACCACCCATACGGTGAATGTCGAATCGCTCCTGCCTGGGGTGATCATTAATACCGTGGCAGGCGATGACATTATCAACGCGGCTGAAAGCGGTGTTAACCAGACTATTAGCGGCCAGGTAACGGGGACGGCGCAGGCGGGGAATACGGTGACGGTCACGCTTGGTGGCAACCAGTATACCGCTACCGTGCAACCAGATTTAAGCTGGAGTGTCAGCGTGCCGGCGGCAGATTTGCAGGCGTTGGGTAACGGTGAGCTGACCATCAGCGCCTCGGTGACCAACACCACAGGCAATACCGGCACCGCCACGCACGACATCGTGATAGACGCTAACCTGCCTGGTCTGCGCGTCGATACCGTGGCAGGCGATGATGTGGTCAATATTATCGAACACGGTCAGGCGCTGGTTGTCACTGGTAGCAGTACCGGACTGGCGGTGGGGACGCCACTAACCGTGGAAATCAACAGCGTCACCTATGGCGCAACGGTATTAGCCGATGGCACCTGGAGCGTGGGCGTTCCGGCGACGGATGTCGCTAACTGGCCTGCGGGGACAGTCGATATTACGGTTACAGGCACTAACACCGCCGGAACAACTACCAGTATTAGCCATCCGGTCACAGTCGATCTCGCTGACGTGGCGATTACCATCAATACACTTTCCGGCGACGATGTGATTAACGCCGCCGAAAAGGGCAGTGATTTGCAGCTTTCCGGCACCACCTTCGGCGTGGAGGCGGGGCAGACTATTACCGTTATTTTTGGCGGCAAAAGCTACACCACGACGGTCGCTGCGGATAATACCTGGGGGATGACGGTTCCGGCAGCGGATCTCACGGCTTTACCGGACGGTGCAGCAAACGTACAAGCCAGCGTCAGCAACGTAGCTGGCAACATTGCCCAGACAATACATGCTTACAGCGTTGATGCCACCGCGCCCTCTGTCACCATCAACACCATCGCCACGGACGATATTCTTAATGCCGCCGAAGCCGGAACGGCGCTGACCATCAGCGGCACCAGCACGGCAGAAGCCGGGCAGATGGTGACCGTGACGCTAAACGGCGTCAATTACAGCGGCAACGTACAAGCAGACGGAAGCTGGAGCATCAGCGTACCAACTGGCGATTTAGCGAATCTCACCGCCAGCTCGTATACCGTCAACGCAGCGGTCAGCGACAAAGCCGGAAATCCGGCCTCGGCAACGCATAATCTGGCGGTGGATCTGATTGCCCCAGTCGTCACCATCAACACGGTGGCGGGCGACGACATCATCAACGCCACTGAACACGGACAGGCGCAGATTATCAGCGGCTCGGCAACGGGCGCGACCACAGGTAACACGGTTTCCGTGACGATTGGCACGACCACCTACACCACCGTGCTGGACGCCAACGGCAACTGGAGCATCGGCGTGCCTGCCAGCGTGATTTCCGCACTGGCGCAGGGCGATGTGACCATTACCGCCACGGTCACCGACTCCGCAGGCAACAGCGGCATAGCTTCGCACATCGTCAGCGTGGCGCTCGGTGCTCCGGTACTCGGCATTAACACCATCGCCGTCGACGACATCATCAACGCCACGGAGAAAGGCGCGGATCTGGCGATTTCCGGCAGCAGCAACCAGCCTGCGGGCACGCAGGTAACCGTGATGCTCAACGGGCAAAATTACACCACCACAGCCGATGCTTCCGGTAACTGGAGCGTGACCGTTCCGGCGTCTGCGGTTGGTACGCTTGGTGAAGCGACTTACACGGTGACCGCCGCCGCTACTGACTCCGCTGGCAACAGCGGTTCCGCCAGCCATAACGTACAGGTCAATACCGCGCTGCCTGGCGTCACCATTAACGTTGTGGCAACGGACGATATTATTAACGCCGCCGAAGCTGGGGTAGATCAAACTATCAGCGGTCAGGTTACAGGCGCAGCGGCGGGCGACACGGTAACCGTCACGCTGGGTGGCGAGACTTACACGGCGACAGTGCAGGCCAATTTAAGCTGGAGTATTAATGTTCCGGCAGCCGCTTTACAGGCGTTGGGCAACGGCGAGTTGAGCATTTCGGCTTCGGTGACGAACAGCGTGGGCAATACTGGCAGCGGTACGCGTGACATTACCATTGACGCTAATCTCCCAGGTCTGCGGGTCGATACGGTCGCTGGCGATGATGTGGTGAATATCATCGAGCACGGTCAGGCACTGGTGGTAACCGGCAGCAGTTCTGGTCTGGCAGCGGGTGCCGTACTCACGGTTTCGATTAATAGCCAGAACTATAGCGCAACGGTTTTAGCCGATGGTTCATGGAGCGTCGGCGTTCCGGCGGTGGATGTCAGCGCCTGGCCTGCGGGGACGGTCACGATTACGGCGAGTGGTAGCACCACCGCCGGAAATCCGGTCAGCGTCACGCACCCGGTCACCGTCGATCTCACGGCGATTGCCGTCAGCATCAACGCCATTACCGCTGATGATGTGATTAACGCCGCCGAAAAAGGCGCGGCGTTAACTCTCTCCGGCAGCACGTCCGGCGTGGAGGCCGGGCAAACGGTCACCGTCACCTTTGGCGGCAAAAACTACACAGCAAGCGTCGCGGCGAATGGTTCGTGGAGCACCACGGTTCCGGCGGCGGATATGGCAGCCCTGCGTGATGGCGATGCCAGCGCACAGGCCAGCGTCAGCAACGTTAACGGCAACAGCGCCACCACCACCCACGCTTACAGCGTCGATGCCAGCGCGCCAACGGTCACCATCAACACCATCGCCACGGACGATATTCTTAATGCCACCGAAGCCGGTACGGCGCTGACCATCACCGGCAGCAGCACGGCGGAAGCGGGGCAGACGGTGACCGTCACGCTCAATGGCACAAACTATACCGGCACCGTACAAACGGACGGTAGCTGGAGCGTCAGCGTGCCGCCAGCAGCGTTAAGCGCCTTGACCGCCAGTAACTACACCGTCAGCGCGGCGGTGAGCGACAAAGCCGGAAACCCGGCCTCCGCTAACCATAACCTGACGGTGGATACTTCCGTTCCGATTGTCACCATCAACACGGTGGCGGGTGATGATGTGATCAACGCGACTGAACACGCCCAGGCGCAGATTATCAGCGGCTCCGCCACGGGTGCGGCAACCGGTAGCACCGTGACGGTGACTATCGGCACCAATACCTTCACCACCGTGTTGGATGCCAGCGGTAACTGGAGCGTCGGCGTACCGGCAAGCGTTGTCTCGGCACTGGCGAACGGCACGGTGACCATCAACGCCAGCGTCACCGATGCCGGGGGCAACAGCGGCAGCGCCACGCATCAGGTGACGGTCAATACCGGCCTGCCAACCATTACCTTTAACGCCATCAGCGGCGATAACGTGCTGAATGCCGATGAAAAAGGTCAGCCGTTGACCATTAGCGGTAGCAGTACGGGGCTGGCGACGGGCGCGCAGGTCACCGTCACGCTCAACGGTCATAACTACAGCGCCACCACCGACGCGGCGGGCAACTGGACGTTAACCGTACCGGTGAGCGATCTGGCGGCCTTAGGCCAGGCTAACTATACGGTCAGCGCCAGCGCCACCAGTGCGGCAGGCAACACCGCCAGCAGCCAGGCGAATTTACTGGTCGACAGCGGCCTGCCGGGCGTCACCATCAATACTGTGGCGGGTGACGATATTATCAACGCCGCCGAAGCCGGGGCCGATCAAACCATCAGCGGAGTGGTCACTCGCGCCGCCGCAGGCGATACGGTTACCATCACGCTGGGTGGCAATACTTATACTGCACAAGTTCAGGCCGATTTAAGCTGGAGCGTCAGCGTTCCGGCAGCCGATTTACAGGCGTTGGGTAATGGTGATTTGACCATTAACGCCTCGGTCACCAACGCTAATGGCAATACTGGTAGCGGCACGCGGGATATCACCATTGACGCCAACCTGCCAGGTCTGCGCGTGGATACCGTCGCGGGCGATGATATCGTCAACAGCATAGAGCACGGACAGGCGCTGGTGATCACTGGTGGCAGTAGCGGTTTGAATACCGGCGCCGTGCTGACGGTCACCATCAACGGCACGGCCTATGCGGCCACGGTACAGGCGGATGGTAGCTGGAGCGTAGGTATTCCGGCGGCAAACGTCAGCGCCTGGCCTGCGGGGCCGTTAACCGTTGAGGTAGCAGGGCAGAGCAGCGCCGGAAACCCGGTCAGCGTCAGCCATCCGTTCACCGTCGATTTAACGGCGGTGGCAATCAGCATCAACACCGTTGCCAGCGACGACGTAATTAATGCCGCCGAAAAAGGTGCCGATCTGACCCTTTCCGGCAGCACCAGCGGGATTGAAAGCGGGCAAACTGTTACCGTTACTTTTGGCGGCAGAACCTACACCGCAAGCGTCGCCGCCAACGGGAGCTGGAGCGTAACTGTTCCGGCGGCGGATCTGGCAACCCTGCCAGACGGCGCGGCAAACGTGCAGGCCAGCGTCAGTAGCGCGAGCGGCAACAGCGCCTCGGCGACCCATGCGTATAGCGTCGATGCCAGCGCACCGACGCTCACCATAAACACCATTGCCAGCGATGACATCCTTAACGCCACAGAGGCAGGAAGCCCGCTCACCATCAGCGGCACCAGCACCGCCGAAACCGGGCAGACGGTCACCGTCACCCTTAACGGCGCAACCTACAGCGGCAATGTACAGGCGGACGGTAGCTGGAGCGTCAGTGTTCCCACTTCAGCCTTAGGTGCGCTGACCGCAAGCAATTACACCGTCAGCGCCACGGTCAACGACAAAGCGGGCAACCCCGGCAGCACGAGCCATAATCTGGCGGTAGACACCACCGAGCCAGTTCTCACCATTAACACCGTCGCGGGCGATGACATCATCAACGATGCCGAACACGCGCAGGCGCTGGTGATCTCCGGCACCAGCACCGGCGGGGAGGCGGGCGATGTGGTGAGCGTTGTGCTCAACGGCAAAACATATACCACCACGCTGGATGCCTCCGGTAACTGGAGCGTTGGTGTTCCGGCGGCGGATATGACGGCACTGGGTAGCGGTGCACAGACCATCACTGCCAGCGTCAGCGATCGGGCGGGTAACAGCGACGACGCCAGCCGCACCGTGACCGTCAGCCTCAGCGCGCCAGTGATTAGCATCAACACCATCGCGGGCGATGATGTGATCAACGCGACGGAAAAAGGATCGAATCTGGCGCTTTCCGGCACCAGCGATCAACCCGTAGGTACGGCGGTCACCGTGACGCTGAACGGACAAAACTACAGTACCACCATCGATGCTTCCGGCAACTGGAGCGTTACCGTTCCCGCTTCGGCGGTCAGTGCGCTGGGCGAAGCGGCCTACAGCGTGACGGCGAGCGTCACCAACGCCCAGGGCAACAGCAGCACCGCCAGCCATAACGTACAGGTCAATACCGCGCTGCCGGGCGTCACCATCAATCCGGTGGCGACGGACGATATTATCAACGCCGCCGAAGCAGGCAGTGCGCAAACCCTCAGCGGCCAGGTCACCGGGGCGGCGGCGGGCAGCACCGTCACCGTTGAACTGGGCGGTAAAACTTACACCGCCACCGTCCAGCCAGATTTAAGCTGGAATGTGAGCGTACCTGCCGCCGACTGGCAGGCGTTGGGTAACGGTGAGTTAACGGTTAACGCCTCGGTGACCAGCGCCGTTGGCAACACCGGCAGCGGCACGCGCGATATCACCATCGATGCCAGTCTGCCAGGTCTGCGGGTGGATACCGTTGCGGGCGATGATGTGGCCAATATCATCGAACACGCTCAGGCACAGGTGATCACCGGCAGCAGTTCCGGCTTTGCGGCAGGCACGGCGTTGACGGTGGTGATAAATAACCAAACTTACGCCGCCACGGTGCTGGCGAACGGCACCTGGAGCGTCGGCGTTCCGGCGGCGGATGTCAGCAACTGGCCTGCGGGAACGCTGAATATTACCGTTAGCGGGGCGAACAGTGCCGGAACGCAAACCAGTATTACCCATCCGCTGACCGTTGATCTCACCGCCGTCGCCATCAGCATGAACAGCATCACCAGCGATGATGTGATTAATGCCGTTGAAAAAGGTGCAGCGTTAACGCTCTCCGGCAGCACCTCCGGCGTCGAAGCGGGGCAAACCGTCACCGTCACCTTTGGCGGTAAAACCTACACCACCACGGTGGCGGCAAACGGTAGCTGGAGCACCACCGTTCCGGCAGCGGATATGGCGGCTCTGCGTGATGGCGATGCCAGCGCCCAGGTGCGGGTGACAAACGTTAACGGCAACAGCGCCACGGCAACGCATGAATACAGCGTCGATAGCGCCGTGCCAACGGTGACTATCAACACCCTTGCCAGCGATAACATCATCAACGCCAGCGAAGCGGCAGCGGGCGTAACGGTATCCGGCACCAGCACGGCGGAAGCGGGGCAAACGCTGACCGTCACGCTTAACGGCAGTAACTACCAGACCACGGTGCAGGCAGACGGGAGCTGGAGCTTAACGCTGCCTGCCGGCGACTTAACCGCGCTTGCCAATAATGGCTACACCCTGACCGCTACGGTCAGCGATCTGGCGGGTAACCCTGGCAGCGCCAGTAAAGGCGTGACCGTCGATACCACCGCGCCGGTGATCAGTTTTAACACCGTGGCGGGCGATGATGTGATTAACAACGTCGAACACACCCAGGCGCAGATTATCAGCGGCGCCGCCACGGGCGCGGTAGCTGGCGACCGCCTGGTGGTGACCATCGCCGGGCAGCAGTATGTCACCAGCACCGATGCCAGCGGCAACTGGAGCGTCGGCGTGCCTGCCAGCGTGATTTCCGGCCTTACGGATGGCACGGTGACCATCAGCGCCACCATCACCGATAGCGCAGGCAACAGCAGCACCCAAACGCATAACGTGCAGGTCAATACGGCGGCGGTATCGCTCTCGGTCAGCACCATCAGCGGCGATAACCTCATTAACGCCGCCGAAGCAGGCAGTGCGCTGACCCTTAGCGGCACCGGCACCAATTTTGCGACAGGCACAGTGGTGACCGTGTTGCTTAACGGCAAAGGCTACAGCGCCACCATTCAAAGCAACGGGAGCTGGAGCGTGAATGTGCCAGCGGCAGACGTCGCGGCACTTGCGGATGGCACCAGCTATACGGTTAGCGCCTCCGCTCAGGACAGCGCCGGAAACAGCGCCACGGCCTCGCGCAGCGTGGCGGTAGATCTCACCGCGCCGGTTATCAGCATCAACACCGTTTCAACGGACGACCGACTCAACGCCGCCGAACAGCAGCAGCCGTTAACCCTTAATGGATCGACCAGCGCGGAAGTGGGGCAGACGGTCACCGTGACCTTTGGCGGCAAAACCTATACCGCCACGGTTGCCGCCAATGGCACCTGGGCGCTGAACGTGCCTGCGGCGGATCTGGCAGCGTTCGGGCAGGGCGCGCAGACCATTACCGCCAGCGTGAACGATCGCGCCGGTAACCCCGGTCAAACCACGCACGCCCTGACCGTCGATACCGTTGCGCCAACGGTCACCATCGCCACCGTGGCGGGCGACGATATTATCAACAACGTCGAGCAGCTTGCCGGGCAGATCATCAGCGGCGCCACCACCGCCGAAGTGGGTCAGACGGTGACCGTTACCTTTAACGGTCAGAGCTGGAGTGCAACGGTTGGCAGCGGTGGAAGCTGGTCAGTGTTTATTCCGGCGCAGCAGTTTGCCGGATTAAGCGACGGCAGCTACACCATCAGCGCGTCGGTCAGCGATCAGGCCGGAAACCCCGGCAGCGGCAGCCGTGGCGTCACGTTGAACGGCGACGTCCCCACCGTCACCATCAACACCTTTGCGGGCGATGATGTGGTGAACGCGGCGGAACACGGTTCGTCTCTGGTTATCAGCGGCACCACCACCGCGCCGGTCGGCCAGACGCTGACTCTTACCTTAAACGGCAAAACCTACACCACCACGGTGCAGACCGGCGGTAGCTGGAGCTACACTCTCGGTAGCGCCGATGTCACCGCGCTGGCGGATGGCAACGCCTATGTGATTAACGCCTCGGTCACTAACGCCATTGGCAACACCGGCAGCAGCAATCACACTATCACCGTCGATCTCAGCGCCCCGGCGATGGGGATTAATATCGATTCCCTGCAAGCCGATACCGGCCTTAGCGCCAGCGACTTTATCACCAGCGTCAGCCCGGTGGTGGTCAATGGCTCACTCACCGCCGCGCTTGCCAGTAACGAGACGGCGCAAATCAGTATCGACGGCGGCGCAACCTGGAGCACGCTCACCGTGACCGGCACGACCTGGCGCTATAACGACAGCCGCACGCTGACTGATGGCAACTATCTCTATCAGGTGCGGGTGATTGATGCGGCGGGCAATGTCGGTGCGACTGACAGCCAGAACGTGGTGATCGACACCATCGCGCCAGATCCAGCGGTGAAAACCATCGCCATCAGCGCGATCACCACCGATACTGGATTGATCACTAACGATTTTATCACCAGCGACACGACGCTGGCGGTGAGCGGCACGCTGGGGGCGACGCTTTCTGCCGGCGAGTTCGCGCAAATCAGTATCGATGGCGGCACCACCTGGCAGAATCTTTCGGTAAGCGGTTTGACCTGGACGTACCTTGATGGGCGCACGCTGACTGACGGCAACTACAACTATCAGGTGCGGGTTATCGACATCGCCGGAAATATCGGCGCGACCGCCAGCCAGATTGTCACCGTTGACACCAGCGCGCCGCTGGCGAGCAAAACCATCGTCATTGCGGGCATTAGCGATGACACCGGCTTAAGCAGCAGCGATTTTGTTACTCGCGACACGACGCTGACCGTGCGCGGGACGCTCGGCGCGGCGCTTGCCGCCGATGAACGGGCGCAAATCAGCCTCGACGGCGGTGTCACCTGGACTACGTTAACCGTTATCGGCACCAGCTGGAGCTATGCCGATGGTCGCACACTGACCGACGGCACCTGGAACTACACGGTGCGGGTGGTGGATCTGGCGGGGAACGTCGGGCAGACCGCGACGCAAAACGTGGTGGTCGATACCACCAGCCCGGAAGCGGCGAAAAGCATCACCATTACCGGTATCAGCGATGACACCGGAGCCAGCAGCAGCGACTTTATTACCAGCGATACTACGCTTACCGTGCGCGGCGTGCTGGGCGCGGCGCTCGGCGCTAACGAATTCGCGCAAATCAGTACCGACAACGGCGCAACCTGGGTGAACGTGACGCTGGCGGCAGACGGCCTTAACTGGACATACGCTGATGGGCGCACGTTGACTAACGGCACGACAACCTGGCTGGTGCGGGTGGTCGATCTGGCGGGCAACGTTGGTGCCACCGGCAGCCAGTCGGCGCAGATTGATACCGTTAACCCGGCGCAGGTGTTGACCATCGCTAGCATCAGCACCGATACGGGGAGTTCGGCAACTGACTTTATCACCAGCGATACCTCGCTCACGCTGACCGGCTCGCTGGGCGCGGGGCTTGCCAGCGGCGAAGTGGCGCAGATTAGCCTTGATGGCGGCCGACCTGGACTACGCTCACCACCAACGGCACGCAGTGGACCTACACCGACAGCCGCACATTGACCGACGGCAGCTACGTTTATCAGGTGCGGGTGCTGGATCTGGCGGGAAATACCGGCCCGGTGGTGTCGAAAACGGTGGTGGTCGATACGATTAACCCCACCGCCACGCCAGGTATTGTGTCGTATACCGATGATGTCGGGCAGCGGCAGGGGACGTTAAGCAGTGCGCAGGCTACCGACGATACCACGCCGCTGCTGAACGGTGTACTTTCCGCGCCGCTTGCCAGCGGTGAAGTCGTTTACCTCTACCGCAACGGCCTGCTGTTAGGCGCGGTAACGATGGTCGGCGCACTGAACTGGACCTACAGCGACAGTGGTCTGGTCAGCGGTGCCTATACCTACAGCGCGCGAGTGGTGGATCTGGCGGGGAATATCACCTCCTCCAGTGATTTTATCCTGACAGTCGATACCTCTATTCCGACGACGCTGGCGCAAATCACCAGCCAGACCACGCGTGACACCACGCCAATTATCAGCGGCGTAATCACCGCTGCGCTTGCCAGTGGGCAGTACGTCGAAGTGGTGATCAACGGCAAAACCTACACCTCACAGCCGGGCGGCGCGGTAGTGGTCGATCCGGCGCACAATACCTGGTATGTGCAACTGCCGGATACCGATGTGCTGGCAGCGTCCGCAACTGCTTATAACATCACCGCGCAGGTGAAAAGCTCGGCGGGCAACGGCAACACCGCCAACGTCAGCAATGGCACGGTGACAGTCAACGCGGCAATTGACTACACGCCAGCCTGGACGACCGCCAATAAAACAACGGCCTGGGGGCTGACCTACGGCCTCGACACGCACGGAATGTGGACGGTGCTGGCCAACCAGCAGGTGATGCAATCTACCGACCCGCTTACCTGGTCGAAGACCGCCCTGACGCTGTATCAGAGCGGCAACAACTACGCCACCAGTTCCATTGCCGATTACGACCGTAACGGTACGGGCGATCTGTTTATTACCCGTGATGATTACGGCACGGGCTATATCAACGGCTTTACCAATAACGGCGACGGCACGTTTTCCAGTGCCATTCTGGTCGCCGTTGGCACTCTGACGTGGTATGGCTCGGTAGTGGCGTTTGATAAAGAGGGCGACGGCTATCTTGATTTCTGGATTGGCGACGCCGGGGGGCCAGACTCCAATACCTTCCTGTGGAACAACGCGGGCACCCTGGTAGGCAACTCCACTGTTGCCAACAACGGGGGGAGCGCCACGGTCGGCGGGGCGGTGACGGGGTATCTTTCACTCAACGAGGGTTCTGGCGTTGATCTTAACAACGACGGCAGGATTGACCTGGTTCAGCACACCTTCAACCTGAACAACTATTACACGCTGTCCTCGCTCATCAGCCAGGGCAACGGCACGTTTGTCTGGGGGCAGAACACCATCAATACCTTCCTCAGCACGGCGGGCAGCGGCGGCAACTCGACGTCTGTCTCCATGACCTGGGCGGATTTCGATGGCGACGGCGATATGGATCTCTTCCTGCCCGCCAGCCAGGGAAGAGCTAACTACGGCTCCCTGTTATTCAACACCAACGGCGTGCTGGGAAATCCGGTGGCGGTGGGGGCAACGGCGACGACCTACGCCAGCCAGTTTAGCCTGGCGGTGGACTGGAACCACGACGGTCTGATGGATATCGCCCGTATTGCCCAGACCGGACAATCCTACCTTTACACCAACGTTGGCGGAGCCAGCAACTGGACGCAGTCGGTACTCGGCGGCAGCCAGAGCGGCACCACCAGCGGCGTGGCGGCAATGGACTACGACTGGGACGGCGCGGTGGATGTACTGGTGACCAAACAGTCGGGCAGCGTGTTCCTGATCCGCAACACCAACACGGTGAGCTACGGCACTTCGCTGCACCTGCGCATTACCGATCCCAACGGCATTAACGTTTATTACGGCAATACCGTAAAACTGTACAACTCGGCGGGAGTGCTGGTCGCCACGCAAATCATCAACCCGCAGTCGGGGATGGGGGTTAACGACACCTCGGCGCTGGTCAACTTCTACGGGCTGAACGCCGGAGAAACCTACAACGCCGTGCTGATCAAATCCACTGGCGCGACTGCCAGCAATATCGATCAGACGGTAAACACCACCTGGGGCGGCTTACAGGCTACCGATGCCACTCACGCTTACGATCTCAGCGCCGAAGCCGGGACGGCGAGCAATAACGGCAAGTTCGTCGGCACCGGTTATAACGACACCTTTTTTGCCACCGCAGGCACCGACACCTACGACGGTTCCGGCGGCTGGGTGTACAGCTCTGGCACCGGAACCTGGCTGGCAAACGGCGGGATGGACGTGGTTGATTTCCGCCTTTCGACGGTGGGCGTGACCGCTAACTTAAGCAGCACAGCCGTGCAGGCCACCGGCTTTAACACCTCGACATTTACCAATATCGAAGGCATTTCCGGCTCGAATTTTAACGACACTCTGACCGGCAGCACGGGTGATAACCAACTGGAAGGACGCGGCGGTAATGACACCATTAACATCGGCAACGGCGGGCACGACACCTTGCTCTATAAACTGCTCAACGCCAGCGACGCTACCGGGGGCAACGGCTCAGACGTGGTGAATGGCTTTACGGTAGGGACATGGGAGGGCACCGCCGACACCGATCGCATTGATATTCGTGAACTGTTGCAGGGCAGCGGCTACACCGGAAACGGCAAAGCCAGCTATGTCAACGGTGTGGCAACGCTGGATGCGCAGGCCGGAAACATCGGTGATTTTGTCAAAGTTACCCAGAGCGGCAGCGACACCATCGTGCAGATCGACCGCGACGGCACAGGTGGCGGCTTTGCGACAGCTAACGTGGTCACGCTGACGGGCGTGCATACCGACCTCGCCACTTTGCTGGCGAATCATCAGTTGATGGTGGTGTAGATAATGAAAAAAAATGCCCAGTCCGTGGAAGCCTGGCTGGAGGCGATGATCGCCGTGGCGCGTTATTATCGGCTCGATTTTTCTCAGGAGAACGTGCGCGCGACCGTCAACTGGGAGCGCGACAGTAAGCGGGAGGAGTTACTCACCGACATGGCGCGGCAACTGGGAATGGGGCTGCGGCTGGTCGAGTTCTCCGCCGATTCGCTTAACCCCTGGCGACTGCCGCTGATCGCAGTGTTTGATAATCAGCAGATTGGCGTTATCACCCGCCGCGATAATCACGACAATATTAGCGTTCAGTTCAGCGGTGACGAAGGGCTGGAAACCACGCTTAACGTCGCGGATATTGAAGATAAAATCGTCGAACTGGCGCTACTGCGCCCGCTCAGCGCCATCCCTGACGCGCGGGTGGATGACTATATTCGCCCGTATCAGGCGAACTGGTTCTGGAATCTCTCGCTGAAAGACTGGCGGCGCTATGGCGATATTATGCTGGCGTCACTGGTGGCGAACGTGCTGGCGCTGGCGGCGATGGTGTTCTCGATGCAGGTTTACGACCGGGTAGTTCCGGCGCAGTCCTACCCGACGCTGTGGGTACTGTTCGCCGGGGTGATGATGGCGATCCTGTTTGAGTTCTGTATGCGCATGGTGCGCACACATCTTTCCGATGTGATTGGTAAACGGGCGGATTTACGCATTTCGGATCGCGTTTTTGGTCATGCGCTACGGCTGAAAAACAACGTGCGATCGAAATCCACCGGATCGTTTATCTCGCAGATCCGCGAGCTGGAATCGGTGCGGGAGCTTATTACTTCCACCACCATCGGTGCGGTGGCGGATCTGCCATTCTTCCTGCTGTTTGTCTTTATTCTGTGGATGATCGGCGGCTGGCTGGTGCTGGTGGTTTTGCTGGCGCTGCCGTTGCTGGTGATCCCCGGCCTGCTGGTGCAACGCCCGCTGGCGCGGCTGGCGAACGAAGGGATGCGCGAGTCGGCGGTACGCAACGCGACGCTGGTGGAAGCCGTGCAGTCGATTGAAGATATCAAACTGCTGCGCGCCGAACAGCGTTTCCAGAATCAGTGGAATCATACCAACGACGTGGCATCTTCCATCAGCATGAAGCAACGTTTTCTCACCGGGCTGCTGCTCACCTGGACCCAGGAAGTGCAATCCATCGTCTATGTGGTGGTGCTGCTGGTGGGCTGTTTTATGGTGATGAACGGTGACATGACCACCGGCGCACTGGTCGGGACGACGATCCTGGCTTCGCGCACCATTGCGCCGCTGTCGCAGATTTCCGGCGTACTCTCGCGCTGGCAGCAGGCGAAAGTGGCGCGTAATGGCCTTGATGAACTGATGAAGCGCCCGGTGGATCAGCCCGAGCACGGCAAACTGGTGCATAAAGCGGTACTGCACGGTAATTATCAGTTCAGCAACGCGGTGTTTTATTACGACGAAGAAGAGAAGATTGCCGATGTGGCAATTGGCAAACTCAACATTCAGGCCGGTGAGAAAATCGCCATTCTTGGGCGCAACGGCGCGGGTAAATCAACGCTACTGCAAATGCTCGCCGGAATGCGTATCGCCCAGCAGGGGCAGGTGCTGCTGGATAACATCAGCATCGGGCAACTTGATCCGGCAGATCTGCGCCGCGACATGGGGCTGCTCAGCCAGACCGGACGACTGTTTTTTGGTTCGCTGCGGGAAAACCTCACCATGGGAATGCCGGAGGCCAGCGATGAAGATATCGAACGCGCATTAACCCTCAGCGGGGCGCTGCCCTTTGTGCAGAAGCAGAAAAACGGCCTCAACTACATGATTCAGGAAGGGGAATTTGGCCTCTCTGGTGGTCAGCGGCAAACGCTGCTGCTGGCGCGGCTGCTCATCTCTCAACCCAATATCGTGCTGCTCGATGAACCCAGCGCCTCGCTGGACGAAATGGCGGAAGCGTATTTAATCGAACAACTGAAACAGTGGATTGGGCATCGCACGCTGATTATCGCCACTCACCGCACGGCGATGCTGCAACTGGTGGACAGGATAATCGTGATGGATCAGGGGCGCATTGTGATGGACGGCGCGAAAGAGACTATTTTGCGTGAACAGGGCGAACCCACGGCGCGACGCGTGGTGTTGCAGGAGAAGAATAAGGGGTCTGCCGCATGAACGGACAACTGCAATACAACCGTGGCCTGACTGAACCTCGCCTGCCGCGTTCGGCGCTGGCGGTACGCGTGACTGCCGTAATGCTGCTCTGTTTTCTCGGCTGGGCGTGGTACTTCCAGCTTGATGAAGTGACCACCGGCAGCGGCACGGTAGAACCCTCCGGGCGCGAACAGGTGGTGCAGTCGCTGGAAGGCGGAATTCTGTATCATCTCGACGTCAAGGTTGGCGATATTGTTGAACAGGGCCAGCCGCTGGCGCAGCTTAACCGCACCAAAACGGAATCTGACGTTCAGGAAGCGATGTCGCGGCTGTACGCGGCGCTGGCAACCTCGGCGCGGCTGCGGGCGGAAGTGAGTAATAAACCGCTGGCGTTCCCTGACGAACTGAATAAATTCCCCGAACTTATCGAGTCGGAAACGGCGTTGTACAACACTCGCCGCGACGGGTTGAACAAAGCCACCACCGGGCTGACGCAGGGGATTAGCCTGGTCAACCGTGAACTGGCGATGACCCAGCCGCTGGTGAAACAAGGGGCTGCGAGCAGCGTCGAAGTGCTGCGCCTGCAACGCCAGGCCAATGAACTGGAAAACAAACTTAGCGACGTGCGCACGCAATACTACGTACAGGCGCGGGAAGAGTTAGCGAAAGCCAATGCGGAAGTGGAAACCCAGCGTTCGGTGATCCGTGGGCGTGAAGACTCCCTCACCAGGCTCAACTTTACTGCGCCAGTTCGTGGCATTGTTCAGGATATTGATGTCACCACGGTTGGCGGCGTCATTGCCCCCGGTGGTAAACTGATGACCATTGTGCCGCTGGATGAGCAATTGCTGATTGAGGCAAAAATCTCCCCGCGCGATGTGGCGTTTATCCATCCTGGGCAAAAATCGCTGGTGAAAATAACCGCTTACGATTACTCCATTTATGGCGGTCTGCCGGGAGAAGTGGCGGTGATTTCACCGGATACCGTGCAGGATGAAGTGCGGCGCGATGTTTATTACTATCGGGTGTACATTCGCACTTTCAGCAACCATCTGGAAAATAAAAGCAAACAGCAGTTTCCGATATTTCCCGGTATGGTGGCGACGGTCGATATCCGCACCGGCAAAAAGAGCGTGCTGGATTATCTGTTGAAACCCTTTAACAAAGCACAGGAGGCGTTGCGCGAACGATGAACATTAGCGATGTAGCAAAAATTACCGGCCTGACCAGCAAAGCCATTCGCTTCTATGAAGAGAAGGGGCTGGTGACACCACCGATGCGCAGCGAAAATGGTTATCGCACCTACACGCAGCAGCATCTCAACGAACTGACCTTACTGCGCCAGGCGCGCCAGGTGGGCTTTAACCTGGAAGAGAGCGGCGAACTGGTGAATCTGTTTAACGACCCGCAGCGCCACAGTGCTGATGTAAAACGGCGCACGCTGGAGAAGGTGGCGGAGATCGAGCGACATATCGAAGAACTGCAATCCATGCGCGACCAGTTACTGGCGCTGGCGAATGCCTGCCCTGGCGATGACAGCGCCGATTGCCCGATTATCGAAAATCTCTCCGGCTGCTGTCATCATCGGGCGGGGTGAAAAATCAGTTAATCCCCGTTTGCACCGAAAGAATATGCTGCAAACTTTCTACCATAATGCGTCCCGTCTGAAATAAGCCTTCCTGTATTGCGTTGCTGGCATTAACCGCGTGAACCAGGGAGGCTAATAATACTACTTGCAAGAAGGCAAAAATAAACGCACCGATAATCAGAATATGTGTCAGGGATATTTTCTTTTCATCCTTCATTTTAAATAGCCCACAAACTGGCCTTCCTTCATTAATGCGACTTTTCCTGTGTGATGATAAACAATCACGTTATACAGACCCGACTGATAAACTGTGGCATCGGCATTATCTTCATCAATCGCACATAATGAATCATTGAGATAAGCAAAGGTCTTACTGCTCATTCTAAAGGTCACGCCAAAACCTTTATAAATGGATTTTTTAACGGCCTGGGCGTGTTGTGCGGCTTCTGCATTTTTAAATGCCTGCGCTTCGGATGCACTTAAAATAGCCGCCTGACGCTGTTGTTCGGCAAGATAACAGGTGTCATGAGATACGCCTTGCGCCTGGCAGTCTGCAATGCGAGACGCGGGAGAGCTACAACCAGCCAGCATGATTAACGCCAGCAGGGAAATCGATTTAATGGTGCTATTCATCATTGTTAACCTTAAATAATATGAGAATTAATGAAGAGGTGATATTAGGCAAACGTCCTTGCTCTAATTTATTCAATAGTTCTGTTTTTTATTGGTATTTATAAGGTGTCTGGTAAAATTTTAGAACGAATATCCCACACCGACACCAGCACCGAAATCAGATTGCGTATCCGCAGAAACACCCGCTTTAAGCACTGTATGCGTTCCGGCATTAAAAGACGTGCCGACAGATACCGCTGATTCACCATTAAACGTTCCCGCGCCCGCAGACACCATCATTAAATCACCGGTTTTTACCTGCGGCTGTGAGGCAATGGCAATAGCTGACGCAATCCCCGCATTGGCATCTTTACGGTTGTCTTCAACTTCGTTTTTCAGTGAGCTGAAATGGTTATTGAGCGTATTAATTTGTTGGCTGTTATCCGCTACTCGTTTTTGCGTGGTTGATAACTGCTGATGTGTATCGGTGGAATCCTGCACCAGATTTTGAATTTGTTCACCGTAATGAACGCTATCAATCTGTTGTTGTGCCGCCAGCTTACTTACCGCAGTGTTGGTTTTTGTTATATCGCCATGAATTTCTTCCAGTTCTTTTGATTGGTTCTCGGTGGCAACACTTTGAGATACCGTCGTCATGGTAGAAGAAAGAGCGTCAATTTTTTTCCCTTGCTCCGCAGAAGCGCGCGTGCTGGCTTCATTTTCCGCAGCCAGTTTAGCGTTGACCATACTCTGATAACGGGCGGCGGTCTGAACATCACCGGTGGCAGCGATCGTTTTTTGTGTGGCTTCGATTTGCTTTTGTTGCTCGGTAATCTGCGTTTGTTGGGCTTCGGCTTGTTGCTGCTGAGCGTTATCCGCAGCCTCCTGACGGGCGTTTACCATACTCTGATAACGCGCTGCGTTTTGGACATCACCGGTAGCGGCGACTGTTTTTTGTGTAGCTTCGATTTGCTTTTGTTGTTCGGTAATCTGCGTTTGTTGGGTTTCGGCTTGTTGCTGCTGTGCGATATCCGCAGCCTCCTGACGGGCGTTTACCATACTCTGATAACGGGCTGTGTTCTGGACATCACCGGTAGCAGCAACCGTTTTTTGCGTATCGTTAATTTGGTCTTGTTGAGCTCTAAGAATGTTCTTCTGTTCGATAATGTCGTCAGTATTTTTATGAATAGCCGCTTTGCTGGCGTCAATCTCGGTTTGCGCTGACGTAATGGCCTGGTGCGCTTCATTGGCGGTCGACACTGCTGTGTTAGCGGTGGTTTGCGCATTCTGGATGGCGGTATCCTGTGCCGCATCGCGGTCTGCCTGGGTCTGTTCCGGGGAGATATTGTCGCCCGTCTCTGAAGATATATACCCATGCGAAAACAGATAGTCTTGCGCGGCTTCTGTATTTCCAGTACGAATCATGAAGCGTCCAATTTTCTGGTCAACTTCTTCATGTGACATCCCTGGTTGGATTGCCTCCAGTTCTGTCGCTGCCGCCTCAATCGTATCACCCGCAAAGGCAGATGGACTGACAGCAGTAGCAATAACGACAGCCAGTAAAGATATCTTTACAGTTTTCATTCATTTTTTCTCAATTAAAGTAAGTCGCATTTATGTTTCTTATAGCAACATTAATTGTTGTTATAAGAAATATTATGCGTTTCGCATTGATCGAAATCTACGCTGGCATTTGTGTGATGTAAAGCGCGTTTTTATACGATGTAAGCGTAAACAACGCCTAATAGAAACTAAAAAAGTTTCTATTAGAAATAAAATGGAAAATCATTTTGTGCTATTTCTCAGTAACAAACCGTAAAGACTTGTTTTGATAAGCGAAATAAACTCTGTTTCTGCACTAAACGTGATGCTGTTGCTGATGTATGTTAGAATGCGTTTCTTTGATAAATCTCAATTTTGAAGAGGTTTACGCCAGGCAGGAAAATTAAATGAATGAATTTGAGAAGATTTTTAATGAAATGAATCTGGACAGGGCGTTACTCCCTATCCTTTTTCGTTCGAATCGCTCCACGGTGTGGAAGTATTTAAGCGGCGATAGTACGGCTCCTGCCTCTGCCATGTCGCTGATCATGCTGTTGCAGTTGATCCAGAAGAGAAACCCCGATTTGTTAGCCGAATGGTTAACGCTTTCTGATTTCACCATTCCGCCAGAAGTTTACCTGGATCAGCCCGATTACTGGAAAGGGTGGGTGTATACCCAACATAAGGTCAATAAAAACGTCCTGGAATATTTAAAAAAACATTATCCGGATGAAGACCAGAAAAGTATGGGTAAAACCACAGAAGAGTAAATTGCCATTCCCCGTCCACATGCCGGATGCGGCGTAAACGCCTTATTCGGCCTACGTTCGCGCACAGACTGGCTAGTTTTGTAGGCCTGATAAGACGCGTCAGCGTCGCATCAGGCGATGACCGCACGGATGATCAACGTTATCCCTTCAATCGCAATCACCTCAACATGCGTACCAGCGCCGAGATCCTCGCTGGCGCTGACAGGCCATGAACTGTCGCCGACGCGCATATGACCGCGCCCGTTGACCAGCGGCGATTCCAGCACAAACCGCCTGCCAATCAACTGCTGACCACGCTGGTTTAAATGACTGTCGCTGTGCTTTTGTTCGCGTACCCGCCGTGACAACCATTTCCACCACAGCCAGGCGGCGAGCAGCGTCAGGACGGCAAAGATCACCCCTTGCCACTCCCAACCCAGCGGCAGCAGCCAGACCACCAGACCAGTAATCACCGCCGCGACACCGCTCCACAACAGATAACCGTTTCCGCCCAGCATCTCGGCAGCCAGCAATAAACCGCCGAGACTCAGCCAGAAAATATGCGGGTGTACTACCAGCAGCTCGATCATGATTTATTTCGCTCGTTGGCGCTGTCTTTCACCAGTTCGGCAATCCCGGCAATCGACCCCATCAGGCTGCTGGCGTCTAATGGCATCATCACCACTTTGCTGTTACTGGACGAACCGATCTGTTGCAACGCTTCGGTGTATTTCTGCGCTACGAAGTAGTTCACCGCCTGAATATCACCGGAGGCGATGGCTTCAGACACCATTTGGGTCGCGCGAGCTTCCGCTTCGGCGGAACGTTCTCGCGCTTCAGCCTGTAAAAACGCCGACTGACGTTCGCCTTCCGCTTTCAGGATTTGCGACTGTTTTTCACCTTCGGCTTTGAGGATTTCCGCCTGACGGATCCCTTCCGCCTCAAGGATGTAAGCGCGTTTGGTACGTTCCGCTTTCATCTGCGCGTTCATCGAAGAGATAAGCTCTGCCGGTGGGCGCACATCACGAATTTCAATACGGGTGACTTTAATCCCCCACGGGTTGGTGGCTTCATCGACAATATGCAGCAGGCGCGAGTTAATGCTGTCGCGCTGGGAGAGCATTTCGTCCAGTTCCATTGAGCCAAGCACGGTACGGATGTTGGTCATGGTCAGGTTGATGATTGCCAGCTCCAGATTGCTGACTTCATAAGCGGCGCGCGGGGCATCAATCACCTGAATAAAGCACACGGCGTCGATGGTAACGTTGGCGTTATCTTTCGAGATAACTTCCTGGGAAGGGATATCGAGCACTTGCTCCATCATATTGATCTTGCGACCAATGCGATCCATAAATGGCACCACCAGACTGAGCCCCGGCTGTAACGTTTTGGTATAGCGACCAAAACGTTCTACCGTCCACTGATAGCCCTGCGGCACGATTTTGACGCCCGCGCCGACAATCACCAGCGCGACAAAAATGAGAATCGGGATAAAAATAAGCATCGGAAAAACCTCCTGTTGTACCGTCCATAAAGAGCAAAATTGCTGCTTGATTAAACAAATTATACCTGATTACTGAAAGAGAGTTCCCCCTTATTCTTGCGGAGGATAAACTGTTTTTAGTAAAAATCAGAAAAAGGGATGGGTAATGCAGGAAAATAGTCTTTTGCTCCAACTGCAAAATGTTGGATATCAGGTGGGCGATACGAAGATTCTCAATAACATCAATTTTTCGCTGCGTGCTGGCGAATTTAAGTTAATTACCGGCCCTTCCGGCTGCGGCAAAAGTACGCTACTAAAAATTGTTGCTTCATTAATCAGTCCGAGTAGTGGAACGTTACTATTTGCAGGCGAAGATATATTCACCCTGAAGCCAGAGGAGTATCGCCAGCAAGTCTCCTACTGTGCCCAGACACCAGTGTTGTTTGGCGACACGGTATACGATAACCTGATTTTTCCCTGGCAGATCCGTAACCAGCAGCCTGACCCGGCCATTTTTCTCGATTTTCTCGAACGCTTCGCTTTGCCGGACAGCATTTTGACGAAGAATATCGCCGAGCTATCTGGTGGTGAAAAACAACGCATCTCATTGATTCGTAACCTGCAATTTATGCCGAAGGTTTTATTGCTGGATGAAATCACCAGTGCGCTGGATGAAAGTAATAAACATAACGTTAATGAGATGATCCACCGGTATGTGCGCGAGCAAAATATTGCCGTGCTGTGGGTGACACACGATAAAGACGAAATTAATCATGCGGATAAGGTGATTACACTGCAACCGCATGCCGGAGAAATGCAGGAAGCACGCTATGAACACGCATAATATTACCAACGAATCATTAGCACTGGCATTAATGCTGGTGGTGGTGGCAATCTTAATTAGCCATAAAGAAAAACTGGCGCTGGAGAAAGATATTCTCTGGAGCGTCGGACGGGCGATAATCCAGCTGATTATTGTCGGCTATGTGCTGAAATATATTTTCAGCGTTGATGATGCCAGCCTGACATTATTGATGGTGTTATTTATTTGCTTTAATGCGGCGTGGAATGCGCAAAAACGCAGTAAATATATTGCTAAAGCTTTTATCTCGTCGTTTATTGCCATTACGGTCGGGGCGGGAATTACCCTCGCGGTGTTAATTTTATCGGGTTCGATTGAGTTTATCCCGATGCAGGTGATCCCGATCGCCGGGATGATTGCTGGTAACGCTATGGTGGCGGTAGGGCTGTGTTATAACAATTTAGGGCAACGGGTCATTAGCGAACAGCAACAGATTCAGGAGAAACTGAGTCTTGGCGCGACGCCAAAACAAGCTTCAGCGATATTAATACGCGACAGTATTCGAGCGGCGTTAATTCCAACGGTGGATTCAGCAAAAACGGTTGGCTTAGTGAGTTTACCAGGAATGATGTCCGGGTTGATATTTGCCGGGATTGATCCGGTGAAGGCGATTAAATATCAGATTATGGTGACCTTTATGCTGCTCTCAACCGCCAGCTTGTCGACCATTATTGCCTGTTATTTAACCTATCGGAAGTTTTATAATTCGCGCCACCAGTTGGTGGTGACGCAATTGAAGAAGAAATGATGCGATACCGGATGCGCAGCATCGCATCCGGCGTTGTGGTTCATGTGCCGATCAACGGAATATCAATACAACAATGCATACAGCTGGCGGCGATACTTCGACGCCAGCGCATCACCCGTACCCAGCGCAGCGAGGATCTCCTGGAACGTTTTACGTGTCTGACCGTCTGCGGCGGTGAGATCTTTACGCAGATGCCCGAACAGTAACTCCAGCGCCTCTTCATTGCGCCCAACCTGATGCAACTGTAGCGCCAGTTGCGTTGCCAGTGCGGCATCTTCAGGATTCTCCGCTACCTGCTGTTGCAATTGTTGAATTTCCGGCGTATCAGCCGCCTGCTTCAGCAGTTCGATTTGCGCCACCAGCCCCTGGTAGCGGGTGTCCTGATCCTGCAACGGAATGGTTTTCAGCACCGCTTCTGCATCTTCAGAACGGTTCAGCGCAATCAGCGTTTCTGCCAGTAGCAGGCCGATCTCCCCGTTCTGATTCGACAACTGCCAGGCGTCTTTCAGCAATGGCAGGGCGTCGGTGTAATTGCCTTCCTGCATCAGCTGCATCGCCTGCTGCGCTTTCAGCTCTTCTTCGCGCGGCAGCACTTTATCCAGCAGGGCGCGGATCGCCTCTTCCGGTTGCGGCCCCTGGAAGCCGTCTACCGGTTGCCCGTTCTGGAACAGATATACGGTCGGAATCGCGCGCAGACCAAACTGCGCGGCAATCATCTGCTCCGCATCGCAGTCCAGCTTCGCCAGAATAAATTGCCCGTTGTACTGCGCCGCGAGGCTTTCCAGAATTGGGGTTAACTGCAAACAGTGCTGGCTACGTTCAGACCAAAAATAGAACAGCACCGGTGTGGTCATCGACTGTTCAAGAACCTGTTGCAGGTTAGATTCGTTAATGTTGACAATATTTTCTACGGACATGGAGTCGCTCTCTGTTGTCGATATTTTCTTTGACATGGGGGCTTAAGCGCGCGCTTCAACTCACCCCTGCAATATTTTGTCCATCACGCGCCCCGGCAGCAGGCGTTTGAGCACCATTACCGCCCAGGTCACCAGCGTCACCGGATAGCGCATCTTCGGCTTCTCGCTAATAAAAGCGTGGCGCACTTTGGCGACCACCGCTTCCGGCCCCAACGTAAAGCGGGCAGCAATGCCGGGGTTTTCGACCGGTTTATCACTTTGCGTCTGGTTGACGTTGTCGGTAAAGCGAGTACGAATGGGCCCCGGCTCAATCAGGCTGACTTTAATTCCGCTGTGGCGCAGCTCCATGCGCAGTGCGTCTGACCATGCCTCCAGCGCATATTTACTGGCAGCGTAAGCGCCGCGACCCGGTGTGGAGATTAATCCCATCACCGATGAGGTCATCACAATACGCCCTTCACCGTGCGGTAACATAGCCGGTAACAGGCGCATGGTGAGCTGATGCGCGCCGAAAAAGTTGGCGGAAAACTGCTGTTCCATCTGCGCGCGGCTGATGGTGGAAAGGGGGCCATACATGCCGAATCCGGCATTGTTAAAGATCCCATACAGACAATTATCGGTCAGGGCGATCACTTCGTCGGCAGCGCGATCAACACTTTCTGGCGAATCCAGATCGATCAACACACCGGTGAATCCCATGCTGTTCATGCGCTCAACATCATCCGGCTTCCGGCAACCTGCCAGCACATGAAAACCCTGACGTTTTAATTCGAGCGCGCTTTCCAGGCCAATTCCACTGGAACATC